>CAZMSV010000014.1:0-14687 GCA_964569075.1 uncultured Candidatus Saccharibacteria bacterium | reverse complement strand
GATATTATTTTAGTCTGCGGCAGGTATGAAGGTATTGATGCTCGTGTAAAAAAAGTTTTTCGTATGGATAATATTTCTATTGGACCATTCGTACTTACTGGTGGTGAACTTCCGGCAATGATTACAATTGATGCGATCTCTCGCCAGAAAAAAGGAATATTAGGAAACTTTGATTCATTAGAAGAAAAACGGGCAGTTTCTCACGATGTCTATACTAGGCCAGAGGTCGTTACTTATAAAGGCAAAAAAATTAGAGTCCCTAAAGTGCTCCTTTCCGGTAACCCTAAAAAGATAGATGAATGGAAGAGGGGAAAGAGTTTAAAAGAGCGATAGTGTTGTGTAATTTGCAAAAAGGCCTATTTCTGTGGATTGCTACTTGACAGGAAACTTCTTACGAGTACAATTACCCCCACTTCGGCAAGATTGAGTTGCGGCATACGAAGTTAACGTTTTGCGTTTTAATTCGTTAGTATCTTGCTACAAATAGTCTCATAGTTTCATATTTTATTAGAACACCCTCTTAAAGGGGTGCCTTTGCATTTTTATTCACAATTTTTTACATGAGTACAAAAACACCAAAAAGAGAGAAAAAGTATTTCAGTAAATTTAAAGAACCACTAACAGAAATTCCTGATTTGGTTGTTTCTCAAGTAGAGTCTTTTGATTGGCTTGTTCGTGAGGGACTCAAGGAAGTTTTTAAAGAGTTTTCTTCTATAAAAGATTTTTCAGAAAAGAAGTTTACACTTGACTTTACGGGTTTTGAACTTGATTCACCAAAATATGATGAATACTATGCAAAGGAGAATAAACTTTCTTACGAAGCACCGCTTAAGGTAAGGGTTCGACTTGAGAACCACATTGTAAAGAGTGTTAAGGAGCAGGAGATTTTTATGGCAGATTTTCCATTGATGACATCTCATGGGACATTTATTATTAGTGGTATTGAGAGAGTTATTGTTCCACAATTGGCTCGAACTTTTGGTGTTGCTTTCACCATTCAGGAGGTTCGTGGACAAAGACTTTTTGGAGCAAAAATTATCCCTTCTAGAGGAGCTTGGATTGAAATAGAGACCGATTTAGAGGGGGTTATTTATGTTCGTATTGATAAGAAAAGGAAGTTTCCAGTAACCGCACTTCTTCGGGCCTTTGGAGCAAAAACAGACAAGGACATCCTTGCTTTATTCGCAAAAGCTGAGGGGGCAAAGCATTTTATTGAAAAGACTCTATCAAAAGACCATACCACCACTTCTGAAGAGGCTTATATTGAAATACATAAGAGACTTAGAGATGGGGACCTCGCTACAGCAGAAAATGCGAAGGAGTTTTTTGATTCTATATTTGGTGGAGAAAGGTATGACTTATCAAAGGTTGGTAGGTTTAGATTTAATAATCGTTTTGGAAAAGGCACTAGTGATAAGGACATAGAGCACAGGACCATAACTCTAGATGATTTGTTCCACATCCTTAGTCATGTTGTGCATCTAAATATTACACCGGGCTCAGTTGAGGATGATATTGATCACTTGGGAAGTCGCCGAGTTCGTTATGTGGGGGAGATGTTCCAGCAAAAGATTCGGGTGGGTATGTCTCAAATCAAACGAAACATTCAGAATAGAATGTCTACCGTTGATACAGATGTGACTTTGCCAGTGCAATTTATTAGCCCCAAGCCACTACAGGCTCGTATAAAAGAGTTTTTTACTACAAACCAGCTATCTCAGTTCATGCAACAGACAAATGCCCTTGAAGAACAAGAGCATTTGCGCACCTTGTCAGCCCTTGGACAGGGTGGACTTAACCGTGCTCGTGCAGGACTAGAGGTTCGTGATGTTCATCCGTCTCACTATGGAAGACTTTGTCCAATTCAGACACCAGAAGGGGCGAACATAGGACTTATTTTACGTCTTGCGGTATATTCCCGAATTAATGATTTCGGAATGATTGAAACCCCATATGCAAAAGTGAAGAATGGTAAACTTACAGGAGAGATTGAATATTTGAATGCTCTTGAAGAAGAAAAGTTCTATATAGCACATGCCGCCACTCCTTATGATGAGGGCGGGCGTATTACAGTTAGCGATGCTGAAGTAAGATATCAAGGAAAACCAAGCCAGATTGAAGTCTCTAAGGTTGGCTATATGGACGTTGCCACCAATCAGGCTTTTTCTGTTGCGACTTCTATGATTCCGTTTCTAAACCACGATGACGCTAATCGAGCACTCATGGGATCAAATATGCAGAAACAAGCTACTCCGTGTGTTATACCAGAAGCCCCACTTGTGGCCACGGGCATAGAAGGTGCGGCAGTTAGAAATACGGGGCGGTTAGTTATTGCTATGGAGTCTGGGATCGTATCACATGTAGATGGACGAAGGATTGCTGTAAAAAATGAAAAAGGAAAAGAGCGAGAATATAAGCTAGTAAATTTTTCTCGAACAAATGGGTTTACAGCATTTCATCAGAGACCATCTGTAGAGCTTGGACAAAAAGTTAAAAAGGGTGATGTTTTAGCCGATACATCATCTTCAGATCATGGAGAAATGGCACTAGGTCAAAATATACTAGTTGCCTTTATGAGTTGGTCAGGCGCTAACTATGAAGATGCCATTATTGTTTCAGAAAGACTTGTAAAAGAAAGTAAATTCACTTCTATTCACATTGAAGAATTTGTTGTTAATGTTCGTGATACAAAGCTTGGTCCAGAGGTTACAACCTGCGATATTCCAAATGTTGGAGAGAGCAAATTGAAAAATCTTTCTGAGGATGGAATCGTTAGGGTTGGGGCCGAGGTTAGGTCGGGCGATATTTTGGTAGGGAAGATTACTCCAAAAGGTGAGACGCAACTTACTCCAGAAGAAAGACTCTTGAGATCCCTTTTTGGTGAAAAGGCACGCGATGTAAAAGATACGTCAAAAAGAATGGAGGGCGGAAAGAAGGGTCGTGTTGTAGCTGTTCAGGTTTTTTCAAGGGAGAAAGGAGATAAACTTGAAAGTGGAATCATAAAACGAATACATATTGAAGTCGCGCAACTTAGAACGGTCTCTGTGGGAGACAAGCTGGCTGGGCGTCATGGTAACAAGGGGGTTATTTCACGCATTCTTCCAGAAGAAGATATGCCATATATGGCCGATGGACGACCCATTGATATTATTTTGACTCCACTTGGCGTACCTTCTCGTATGAACTTGGGTCAAATTCTTGAACTCCATCTTGGATTAGCGGCTCACACCTTAAATTATCAGGCAATTGTTCCGCCGTTTGCTGGTGCGACTGATACTGAAATTAAGGAAGAGCTCAAAAAGGCTGGATGGATCGAAGACGGAAAGATAGAGTTGTTTGATGGGCGAACTGGGCGTGCTTTCTATCAGAGGATTGCTGTTGGGTATATGTATATTTTCAAACTTCATCACATGGTTGAAGATAAGATTCATATGCGCTCTATTGGTCCGTACTCTTTAATCACTCAACAGCCATTGGGTGGAAAAGCTCAAGGAGGAGGACAAAGATTTGGAGAAATGGAAGTGTGGGCTCTTTTGGGACATGGGGCCGCATATACTTTGAGAGAAATGCTTACGATTAAGTCGGATGACATTTTGGGTCGCTCTGCTGCTTTTGATGCCATGGTGAAGGGGGAAAGGATTACTCAACTAAATACTCCAGCTTCATTTGGTGTTCTTCTTAATAACTTACGAGGGCTCGGCCTTGATGTAACGCTTGAGGAAGGAGAGAGGCTTACTAACCAAGATGAGGAAGAGAATAATTAGCACAATCAAAGAACTACTATGATTAAACCAAAACAAAATTCAAGTCCCTCATTTGAGTCAATTACTTTAAAACTTGCATCGCCAGAAAAAATTAAAGAGTGGTCATTTGGTGAGGTTACAAAACCAGAAACTATAAACTATCGTACTCAGAGAAGTGAGAGGAATGGTCTTTTTGATGAAAAAATCTTCGGCCCTGACCGTGACTACGAATGTTACTGTGGAAAATATCGAGGTATTCGATATAAGGGGATCGTTTGTGAGAAATGCGGTGTTGAGATTACGCGGTCTATCGTTCGCCGTGAACGAATGGGTCATATTGAGTTGGCTACGCCTGTCTCCCATATCTGGTTTTTAAAGTCTATGCCGTCCCGGCTATCGTTAATCATGGGGCTACCATCTGGGGAACTTGAAAAGGTTATCTATTTTGCTGGGTATATCATCACCTCTGTTTCAGAGGAGGAAAAACAAAGGATTTTTCGTGATCTTGATTCTGAATATAAGTCCAAGGTTAAGGTTCTTCAAGATGAAAAATCAAAAGAAGCCCTCAAGGAGCTTCTACTTAATGCAAAGCGTGATTTAGAGAGTATATCAGTTGGTAAGGTTCTCGATGAGGTTCATTATCACGCCTATTCAATGAAATATTCTACGCTTTTTGAAGCGGGTATCGGCGCTGAGGCAATTTTTGATATCTTAAAGAATGTAAATTTGGAAAAACTTCTTGAACAATTAAATATTGATACGGAAAAAGTGAGCGCCCTTGAAGCTCCAAAATTAAATAAACGTATAAGTCTTATCCAGCAGATGATAAGAAGCGGTGTTCGTCCTGAGTGGATGTTTTTGACTAGGATTCCTGTTATTCCACCAGCGCTTCGTCCGATGGTTCCCCTTGATGGTGGTCGTTATGCAACAGCAGATATTAATGACCTATATCGTAGGGTGATCAATAGAAATAATCGTCTGAAAAAACTCAAGGAGATTATGGCTCCAGATGTAATTCTTCGAAATGAAAAGAGAATATTGCAAGAAGCAGTTGATGCCTTGATTGATAACTCTATTCGTCATGGTGGAGCCGCCTCATCTGCTGGAAGTCAAATCCAACGAAGACCGCTGAAGTCTCTTGCTGACAACCTTAAAGGGAAAAGGGGGCTATTTCGACAGAATCTTCTCGGCAAACGCGTTGATTATTCTGGACGTTCTGTGATTGTTGTCGGTCCTGAATTAAAACTGAACCAGTGTGGACTTCCAAAACATATGGCACTTGAACTCTTTAAGCCATTTGTTATATCAGAACTTTTGAAAAAGGAACTCGCATACAATATTCGTGGAGCAAGTCGTCTGATTGAGGATAGTATTCCAGAGGTATGGGCTATCTTGGAGGATATTATTAAAGAAAAGTATGTACTTTTAAACCGAGCCCCAACATTGCATCGTTTGGGTATTCAGGCATTTCGTCCGGTGCTGATTGAAGGAAACGCTATCCAGGTTCATCCGCTTGTATGTACTGCATTCAATGCGGACTTTGATGGAGACCAAATGGCAGTTCATGTGCCACTTTCTGAAGAGGCTCAGCTTGAGGCCAAAGAAATAATGGCTTCTGATAAAAATATTTTAAAGCCAGGAAACGGTAACCTAACTGTTTCTATTGATAAACTGGATATTGTTTTGGGTTGCTACTGGATGACAAAGCTTGTTGAAGGAGAAAAGGGTGCGGGAAAGATTTTTCCTACACCAAATAATGCCATCACTGCTCATGATTTTGATGAGGTAGGATTGCGAGCGCCGATTAAAGTTCTTGCAACCACAACTCCAAAGTACGGGCAATTTGAAGGTAAAATTTTTGAAACTACTGTTGGGAGATTATTATTTAATAGTGTTTTACCTAGCGACTATCCGTTTATAAATGACATTGTGGAAAGAAAGAAGATGGGGGTTCTTGTCGATGATTTGATTGAGCGATATGGAGTAGATAACATTCCCCCTATTCTAGATAAAATTAAAGCTTTCGGTTTTAAATATGCAACTTATTCAGGAGTCACTTGGGGGATTGATGATGTGAAGATCCCTGGAGGAAAAGATGAAATTATTAAGGCGGCAAAAAATAAATCAGATGAGGTGATGGAGCAATATAACTCCGGACTCCTCTCTTCAGAAGAGCGTCTTAGAAAAAATACTGAAATATGGCATGGTGCAAAAGGTGAAGTAGAGAAGCTTATTCCTGGAACACTTGACCCAAATAGTTCTGTGGCGGACATGTTGGGTTCTGGAGCAAGAGGATCAACATCTCAGCTTACTCAGATGGCTGGAATGAAGGGTCTTATTACAAATACAGCCGGTGAGACAATTGAATTTCCAATTTTGTCTTGTTCCAAAGAAGGTTTGACTCCTCTAGAATATTTCATCACTACTCACGGTTCTCGTAAGGGTCTTGCTGACACCGCTTTAAACACGGCCAAAGCTGGGTATCTGACTCGCCGACTTTTTGATGTTGCTCAAGATGCAATTATCACCGAAGAAGATTGTGGTACAAAAGAATTTATTACAATAAGTAAGGTAAATTCGGCCGGCCTCGAAGTGTCTCTTACGAAAAATATCAATGGACGATTTTTGGCGCAAGATGTTGTTTCACCCAATGGAGAGGTTCTTTTTAAGAAGGGTCATTTTCTTTCAAAAAAAGATTCACAGCTTATTGAGTCTAGCGGTATTAGTGAAGTGGGGGTGCGTTCACCACTTATATGTAAAACTTTTCGTGGTATTTGTGTAAAGTGTTATGGTGCTGATCTAGGTAAACACAAAGTTATTGATGTCGGTGAAGCAGTGGGGACTGTTGCAGCTCAGGCAATTGGAGAGCCAGGAACCCAGCTAACCATGAGAACATTCCACGCTGGAGGAACCGCTTCTGTTGGTGGAGACATAACGCTCGGTCTGCCACGAGTAGAAGAAGTATTTGAAAATAGAAAGCCAAAGAATCCAGCAATCATATCTCATGTTGATGGTGTGGTTTCCGATATTATAAAAGATGGCACTGATAAGGTCGTGGTTATTCTTCCTGATGAGGTTTCTAAGGTTAAGGATAAGGTGGAATATATAGTAAATGCGGCCCGTGTAGTCTTGGTTAAGAAGGGAGATCAGATAAAAAGAGGTGAACTGTTGACCGATGGGTCATCTGATATTGATGAGTTATTCAAATATGCTGGAAAAGAAGCCGCACAAAATTATATTATTAGAGAAATTTCTAAACCGTATGAACTTCAGGGAGAAACAGTCTCTCGGAAGCACATCGAGGTTATTGTGAAGCAAATGTTTTCTAGAAGGAGAGTTAAGGATGCCGGAGAAACAACTCTTGCTAAGGGGGACGTTGTAGAGGCTTCTGAACTTGCTATGGCAAATGCCACAGCCAGTGAGGCCAAAAAAGAAGAAGCCAAAGCAGACCAGGTTCTTATGGGGATTACCGAAGTATCTCTGTCACGTAAGAGTTTCCTTTCTGCCGCGTCTTTTCAACATACGACCAGAATACTTATTGCTTCTGCTATACGTGGTGTAAATGACAAACTTATTGGCCTCAAGGAAAATGTAATCATTGGACGCCTCATTCCTGCTGGAACTGGTTTTGTTGGAAGTGATAAGTATAAAATGATAAAGGAGATTTCTGATGGACAGAGTGAGTAAGGTTTTATTTCGTGTTTAAGTGAATGGTAGAGAAGAAAGTGCCTAAAATTATATGTCTTCTTCAACCGTAGAAAAAATAAAAGAGAAACTTGAAATATCCGAGGTAGTCGGGTCTTACCTTAAACTTGAAAAGGCAGGGGCTAATTTCAAGGGCAAATGCCCCTTTCATAATGAAAAGACACCTTCTTTTTTTGTATCTCCTTCACGCGGAAGTTACTACTGTTTTGGTTGTGGCGCCAAGGGAGACATATTTTCTTTTGTGCAAGAGTTTGAGGGACTAGATTTCATCGGGTCACTTAAATTATTGGCAGAAAGGGCTGGTGTTGAGATCTCAGAGTATCCTAAAGAAAAAGATAAAGGGGAAGATAAGCTCTATGAGGTTATGGAAAGGGCAACGGTCTTTTTTGAAAAAGGGCTTACTCAAGAACCATCTGCTAAAAAATATCTTTTAAGTCGTGGCATATCAGAAGAAACCACAGCCATTTGGAGGATTGGTTTTGTACCAAAAGATTGGAGACTTCTCTACACGCATTTAAAAGAGCAGGGTATTTCTGAGAAGGAGATGGAGGATGTCGGCCTTATTAAGAAAAGTGAAACTCCTTCGCAAGGTCCAAGCTGGTACGACGTTTTTCGAGGTCGTATACTTTTTCCAATTTTTAATACCTCTGGCAGGGTGATTGCTTTTAGTGGACGTATTTTAGAGGAAGATCCAAAGGCTCCAAAATATCTGAATAGTCCAGAAACTACGCTTTTCTTGAAGTCCGAGACTCTATATGGTTTTCATCGTGCTAAGTCTGATATTAGGAGAAAGGACTATTCAGTTCTGGTAGAGGGGCAGATGGACCTTCTTTTGTGTCATCAGAACGGATTCACTAATACTATAGCTTCTTCAGGAACAGCCTTTACTGAGATGCATTTAGAAAAACTTCGACGACTTTCTAATAAATTATTGCTCGCTTTTGATTCTGATAATGCTGGCTTTGAGGCTGCAAAGAAAAGCGCCACGTTGGCACTTTCTATGGGGATGGAAGTCAAGATTGCAGACTTGCCAAAAGGCAAAGACCCAGCAGATCTTATTTTTGAAGATTTGGATGGGTGGAGGAATGCTATTCGCAATGCCAAGCATTTAATAGATTTTCATTTGGATTCTCTTTCACAAGGCGCAAAAGACGGTCGGGCTCAAATAAAGGAAGTTGAGAAAAAAATCCTTCCGTATTTAACCCTACTTTCAAGCTCAATTGAACAGGCGCATTTTGTAAGTCAGATATCAAAAAAAACAGGAATTAGAGAAGAGGCAATATGGAATGATTTACGCAAACTTCCACGCAAGGCCCCGGGGGATGAAGTCTTGTCAGAGAGTGCTGTGGTAGACATAGAGATAAAAAAAAGAAAAAACTACATAGAGAGACGTCTAGTTGGTATTATTTTCTGGCAAGAGAGTAAAGATTCTCTGGGTCTTGACCCACAGGCATTGAGGATTAAAATTATTGCGATTATTGGTGACGAACAGACAGCCATGCTTTTCCGAAATTATGAAAAGATGAAAGAGGAGCTTATATTTGAAGCAGAATCATATTATGGTACAGAAGAATCTTTGGTTCGGGAGGTAGAGGAATTACTTTTAAATTTTGAAGAAGACATTTTCCGCGATCGTTTTGTTATGGCAATGAATGAGCTTCAGATGGCAGAGGATGAGAAGGATGAAGAGAAGACGAAAGTTTTATTAACAAAGTGCCAAAGTATCTCGGTGAGACTTGCGGATATTTCAAAAAAGAGAATAGGGGGTTCGTGAGGGAATACAGCATACTAATATTTAGAATAAAAAATCATCAAAATGGCGAAAAAAACAAAAAAAATAATAAAGAAAATAAAGAAATCACCAAAAAAGGTGGTATCTAAGCGCAAGATTAACAAACCAAAAAAGCAGACGAAGAAAGCCAAAAAGACCAAGGCTGTGCCTAAAAAGGTCACAAAAAAAGCTACGCCCAAGAAGGTTAAGGTATCGGCAAAGATTAGTAAAAAGATGCAGGAAATTGAGGCAAAGACAGCTCGACTTGTCGCTCGTGGCAAGGAGAAGGGTTTTGTTACATACGATGAGATTCTTAGAGAATTCCCGACTATTGAGGAGGATATTATATTTCTCGAAGATTTTTATCAAAAGCTTCATACCAGTGGTATTGATGTACTTGAAGGTGGTGGCCTTCTTGATGTCCCACAAGAAAATGACCCCGTCTCTAAAAAGTATGAATACGGAAAGTCTGATTCTTCTTATGATTCAATACAGATGTATCTTAAGGAGATTGGCCAGTATCCTTTGATTCCTGGATCTCAAGAAAAAGAACTTGCAAGACGCATAGAGGCAGGTGATATGGAGGCAAAAAACCTTCTTGCTAGAGCCAACCTTCGTCTGGTGGTTTCTATCGCCAAGAAATATGTTGGCAGAAGTCCAGATTTGACTCTCCTTGATCTTATACAGGAAGGTAATCTTGGCCTCTTCAAGGCGGTAGATAAATTTGACTGGACCAAAGGTTTTAAGTTTTCTACATATGCAACTTGGTGGATTAGGCAGGCCATAACTCGTGCATTGGCGGACCAGTCTAGAACGATCCGGGTTCCCGTGCATATGGTTGAGACTATTGCTAAGTATAAACAAGTAGTAAGGAGACTCACCCAAGATTTGGGGCGTGAACCGCTAGCTGAAGAAATTGCTACAGAAATGAATTTAGATGTTGAGAAAATATATAATATTGAAAAGATAGATCAGGCGACGGTTTCTTTGGAAAGCCCCGTGGGAGATGATGGGGATGATGGCAAGAGTAAGTTAGGAGATTTTCTTGCTGATGACAAGATACTTTCACCCGACCAGGATGCTTCCCGAAGAATTATTGCTGATCAAGTGAAAGAGATTTTAGATGATTTGCCAATAAAAGAAAGAAAAATTTTAGAGATGAGACATGGCTTGGTAGACGGCTTCACACACACGCTTGAGGAAGTTGGAAAAGTATTTGGGGTAACACGAGAAAGAATAAGACAAATTGAGGCCAAGGCACACGAGAAGATTCGTCAGCACGAAAAAATAAATAGACTGAGAGGGTATTAGGATTAGTTAGAGTAAATGAGAAAGAGCGACGCGTACAATGCGCGTCGCTCTTTGGTTTCGTGGTTTACCTAAGCCTTAATAGGCCAACCACCACCATGACCAAACCAGTCACGAGCGAAAAAAATGCCACTGTAATTTTCCTGTGTAAATCATCCTGCGAACTGTAGTTTGGTTTATTGTTGAGTCGATCAATTCCGAGTCTCAAAAACAAGATACCTACTATGATCAATGGGAAAGATAACCATACTGGTATGAGCACGTAGCCCCCCGTTGAAGAGAATGTGCGAACTATGTTAATTATAGCATACATACAAAAAAAGACAAGCACAAATAACCCCTAAAATATGGCTAATATTGTGCTAAAATCTGCCTATGTTGAAAGATCCTTTTGTTGGGGCTTACGATGCTCTCAATTCAGAACAGAAGAGGGCAGTTGATACTATTGAGGGTCCAGTTATGGTTATCGCCGGCCCAGGAACAGGGAAAACATCAATTCTCACTCTTCGCATTGCTAATATTTTAAGAAAGACAGACACTCCGGCAAATGGTATTTTAGCTCTCACTTTTACTGAATCCGGTGTGCATTCAATGAGAAGAAAGCTTGTAGGCTTTTTGGGTGGAGAAGCTTATCGTGTTCATATACATACCTTCCACGGTTTCGCTCAAGAGATTATAAGCAGGTACCCAGAATATTTTCCACGCATAATTGGAGGAACAGTAATTAGTGATAGTGGAAAGTTTTCTATTCTTGAAGAAGATATTTTGTCTGGCGAATATGAGCTCATTCGTCCATTTGGTCGACCGACTCTATATGTAAGAAAAGCCCTTGGAGCAATTCAAGATTTGAAAAGAGATGGCATAAATCCAGACGACTTCAAATTTATTTTGGAAAAAGAAGAAAAAGATATTTTGGGCCTCAAGGATCTACACCATGAAAAAGGCAGGTCTAAGGGTCTTATGAAAAGGGAATATATGGAGGCCTTGAGGAACAATGCAAAGAATAGAGAGCTCGTCAATCTCTACATTGGCTATGAAAAAGCGCTTCGTGAAGGGGGGTTTTATGATTATGACGATATGCTCCTTGAGCTAGTCAGAGCGCTAAAAGAAAACAAAGATTTTCTTAGAACGCTTCAAGAAGAGTATTTATATATTCTTGCTGATGAGCATCAAGACGCCAATAACTCTCAAAACTCTATTCTAGAACTTCTTTCTGATTATTCTGATACACAAAATCTTTTTATTGTTGGTGATGAGAAGCAGGCAATATATCGTTTTCAAGGAGCGTCTCTTGAGAACTTTCTTTATTTTCAAAAAAAATATCCAAATGCTGAAGTGATTTTCCTTGATCATAATTATCGCTCAACCCAAACCATATTAGACACTTCACACGCCTTGATGGTTAGCGACGCCCCAGACCCGAAGCTTCGGCCAAAGCTTTCTTCAATGAATAAGGGTGTAAAAGAAGAGCCATTAAGGCTGATGCATTTTAGTATTCCCGATGATGAAGAAGAGGGAGTAGCAGAAGACATAAAAAAGGCAATTGATTCTGGAGTAGCCCCAGAAGATATTGCAGTTTTGGTCCGTACGAATGCCAAAATCTCTTTAATCGGGCGCTCTTTAGCTGGCTTTAATATACCTCACACTCTTTTTACAGATGATGACGTCTTGGCAGATTCCGATATTGCTAAATTACTTATCATAATGCGCGCAGTTGTTTCGCCAGAGAATGATGAGCTTGTTGGTGCGGTTTTACTCATTAACTTTTTAGGACTCAACCCAATTGATGCAGTAAAGCTCAATAGACTAGCAACAGGAGAAAGACTTTCTCCCTTGGAGGTGCTATCACGAAGTGTGTCTTCTTCTAATTTCTCAAACCCAGAAGCCATCACTAAGCTGAAAAACAACTTCACTTCCTGGATGGAAAAAACCAACAATGAAAGCGCCCTAGACGCATTCTTGGGAATTGTAGGAGAGTCTGGATTTCAAGAATATCTTTTGGGAAAGAAAGAGTCTTTAGAAAAGATAGATAAACTGGCCAAGCTTTATGATGAAGTAAAATCATTTCTCACTTCACACAAAGACGCTAAGCTCAAAGATTTTGTTGCCTCCATAGATACTTTGATTAGGCATGGTAATCCAATATCATTCTCTAGGCGCTCTCTAGGGGCCAAGGGGGTGGCTGTGATGACGGCTCATAAATCAAAAGGACTTGAATGGAGGGCTGTTTATATTCCATATGTCGCTGATAGAATGTGGGGTAATAGGCGAGCTATTGGGGGCTTTAATTTACCAAATGGACTAAATAGCTCTGATGAAGATGAAAGGAGCGAAGATGAGAGACGGCTTTTTTATGTTGCTTTAACTAGAGCCAAAGAAAAGGTGGTTTTATCCTATTCCTCAACTGATTCTAATGGAAAAGATGTTTTAGTGTCTAGATTTGTTGAAGAACTGCCGGCAGAAAGTGTCGCTAAAGAAGACGGCTCTCACTTTGATCCAAAAGATAGACTCAGTCGTGCCTTAAGTGAAAGGGAAGACACTTCCCGAACTATTTGGGACAGGGAGTATTTGAAGGAACTTTTTCTTGATCAAGGCCTCAATGCTACAGCTCTCAATAATTATTTAGCTTGTCCTTGGAAATATTTTTTCAAAAATCTTGTCAGACTTCCTGATATACCAGAAAGCTACCTCTTGTTTGGAAATGCGGTTCACTCTGCTCTCAAGTCTCTGACAGATGCCAAGAGAAATGAAAAAAAATTCTTGGAAAAAGATTTCCTATCTGTATTTGAGAAAAGCTTAGCCAAACAGCCAATCTCTAAGACCGACTTTTCCGCCACCTTAAAGAAGGGAAAGAAGATTCTGCCTTTGTATTATAAAAAATATGAATCAGTCTGGGTTAAAAATGCTCTGACAGAATACTCTATAGGTGGTGGCTCTATTTCTCTACCATCTGGCGAAAGTATACTTTTGCGAGGCAGGCTAGATAAAATAGAATTTATTTCCGAGTCAGAAGTTAATGTCGTTGATTATAAGACAGGCAAGAGAAAGACCAGAAATGAGATTTTAGGTGAGACAAAGAACTCAAATGGAGATATTAAAAGGCAGATTGATTTCTATAGACTACTTCTAGAGCTTCACGACGGTGGAAAATATAATATGGTTTCAGCGGAGATTGATTTTATAGAGCCAGATGAAAAAAATAGGTTTTTTAGAGAACACTTTGAAGTCGGCTCTGATGACGCGCTAAGGGTAAAGGAGGAGGTGCTTAAAGTTGCCCAAGAGATAATATCTTTCTCGTTTTGGGAAAAGACTTGCAATGATTCAGATTGTGAATTTTGCAGACTAAAGAATATACTTCTTTAATACTCTATCTGGCTGGCATAGTTGAGAGAGCGGCATCTATGACAGATTTCATAACATCATATGGTTGTGCGCCCTTGATTGCCACCTTCTCTCCCGTTCTGGTGACTAGCACACTGTGAGGGGTACCTCTTCCGCCAGAGCGTTGCGCATCTTGCTCGTCTTGGATTATGATATTTGCATATTTATTGCTAGTCTGACACTCATCAAATTTTTTGCGATCAATTCCGATTTCTTCGGCCATTTTAGGAAGATTTTCTGGTGGTAAGCCGTCACTTGAACTAGTTTTCGCAAATATGAGGTCTATAAATTCCCAGAATTTTGTATTTCCACCAAGTTCTGCTACGCATTCTGTAGCATGTGCTTCATTTCTAGCAAACTTGTGAAGACCGTCAATGGGGAAGTGTCTATAGACCCAAGCGACACGACCGTCTTTGCCATAGTCATTCATGATTCTTTTCATTGTCTGATGAAATGTTTTGCAGAATGGACACTCTGTATCTGAGAATTCAATGATAACCACATCCGCGTTTGGATTTCCTAGAATGTGGTCTTTGGCATTTACTGGGTTTACCGCTATTTCTTCAATTGTATCGGTGTTTTCTATATTTCCTGCCACTCTGCCACTTTCTGGATTTTTACCAGACATATATATACCAGCACCGATTAAAAGGCCTGCGACCACTATAGAAAATGGGACAATAAACGGATTTTGTTTCTGAGGGATTACTTGTGAGTCTGTTGGTTCCATATTGTTATAAGATTAATAAGATAAAAATAGTATACCACAGCATATATAT
>CAZMSV010000013.1:0-16588 GCA_964569075.1 uncultured Candidatus Saccharibacteria bacterium | reverse complement strand
ATGTTAAAAGTGGAAATAAAGAAGCCGTGGCTGAAGAAGCAGCGCTCAAAAAAGTAGAAGGGGTGTTAAAGGATGGAAAATTGGCTAATACAGCTGAACTTACAGAAGATGAAAAGAAGATTGTTAAAGGATTGAGTCTTCTGACAATGAAACCAATTCTTTATATTCTAAATGTTTCTGAAGCTAGTGAAAATGTTGCTGATGAGGTCGCTTCTAAAATCCATGGTGCGTCAGTGAAAGTTGACCCAGTTTTTGGAACTGGTTTTGATGATTTGATAAAAGAAAGTTATAAGCTACTGGGCCTAATGACATATTTTACTACTGGCGAAGATGAGACTCGGGCTTGGACTGTTCCTATTGGCTCTACTGCGCCAATGGCGGGTACAGCGATACATACAGATTTTAGAGATAAATTTATTCGCGCAGAGGTGATTGAATGGAGTAAGTTGTTAGAGGTCGGATCATTTGCATCAGCTCGTGAAAAAGGCTGGGTTAGAACAGAAGGGAAGGAATATGTTGTGAAGGATGGCGATGTGATTGAATTTAGAATTTGATATGTGCCATATCAAATTCTAAATTCAATCATCCTGAAGTTTGTTCTTAAAACAAACTGAAGGATAAGTAGAGTTCAAGATTTAATCTTGAACTCGAAGATCCCGATGTAAGAGGGATAGGTAGAGTTCAAAATCTAAAGTATTCATCACAAATGGCATATGTGCTGTCCAAACAATTTACCTAACTCTGACGGTCGTCAGAGTTAGGTAAAGGCCATAATTATTGTTTTACAATCATTTCTGCCATAAATAACTTATTTTGCAAGAGTGGCGTGAAAGAGATATAATAGACAGCATATGAATACAAAAGCAAAAGATTTTTTTCTGCATTTGGGAGCCATGGTATCTCTCTATGCTGGGGTGATAGCGCTTCTTAATTTATTATTCAGAGTCATAAATACAGCTTATCCGCAAATTGATAGATATTTCTATGGCGGTAGTTCTATTAGTCTCCCCGTGGCAACACTCATCGTTGTGTTCCCAATATTTTTATTACTATCAAATATTCTGAACAAAGGATATGAATCTGATCCATCACGCAAAGATTATGCTGTTCGCAAGTGGCTGATTTGGATTACACTTTTCGTAGCGGGCATAGTGTTGGTGGGAGATTTGGTGACACTTCTCTACTTCTTCCTTGATGGCAGAGAATTAACTTCAGGATTTGTCCTGAAGGTATTGTCAGTATTTGTTGTTACTGGTGGTGTGTTTGGATATTACATAGACAACCTTCGTGACGTTTTAACCGGACAGAGAAGGAATATGTGGAGAATTTTTTCAGTTGTCCTCGTATTGGGAGCTATTGTGATCGGTTTCTCTGTTATAGGTTCTCCAAAGAGTCAGAGATTGATGAATTATGACAACCAAAAGATAAATGATTTGCAGAATATTCAAAGCCAACTAATCTCTTACTGGCAGTCAAAACAGGCACTTCCTGAAACTTTAGATGGTTTAAGAGACCCAATCTCTTCTTTCTATGAAGTTTCTCTAGATCCGCAGTCTTATGCTCCTTATGTTTACAATAAAACAGGAGATATGAGTTTTGAACTATGTGCAGAGTTTAATTTAGCTTCTCAAGTGGGTAACCAGCCAGCCCGCCCTAGCAACCCTTATCAGGGTGGCGTTGAAAGTGTTGAGTGGTCTCATGTGGAGGGATATCAGTGTTTCTCTAGAACGATAGACCCGGATTTCTATCCGCCATTTACTAAGTCACTATAAGTCTGGTTTTGAGGAAAAAAAATTGTGAAAAGATACGATCACAAAAAAATTGAAAAAAAGTGGCAGGGTGTCTGGCAAAAAAACAAAACATACGAAGCCTCAGATAAATCCAAAAAAAAGAACTTCTATGCTCTTATGGAATTTCCTTATCCATCTGGGGACGGACTTCATGTTGGCCACATAAGAGGTTTTACTGCGATGGATATTGTTTCTCGAAAACGTAGGATGGAGGGATACAATGTGCTTTATCCAATCGGCTGGGATGCTTTTGGGTTACCAACAGAAAACTTCGCCATAAAGACGGGCAAAGACCCTGCTGTTATAACAAAACAAAATACTGATAATTTCAGAAAACAATTCAAATCTTTGGGGATATCTTTCGACTGGTCTCGAGAAATCAATACGACTGATCCAAAGTATTACAAATGGACTCAATGGCTTTTTCTTCAATTTTTAAAACATGACTTGGCCTATAAGGCCCGTATTCCTATAAACTGGTGCCCAAAAGATAAAATAGGTCTTGCGAACGAGGAAGTTGTGACCCGTTCGACAAGCTCAGGGCAGGTGGGCGTATGTGAGCGCTGTGGTACTCCAGTAGAAAAACGAGAAAAAGAGCAATGGATGCTCGCTATTACAAAATATGCCGACAAGCTTTATAAAGACCTTGATGAAGTAGATTTTCTAGAAAAAATAAAAGTTCAACAAAGAAACTGGATAGGGAAATCAGATGGGGCAGAGATAGAATTTCCGACATCAAAAAAATACAAATATGTGTTTTTACACGGATTTGAGGGAAACCCGAATAAGGGTAAATATTTATGGTTGAAAAAAGAACTTGAATCTCGAGGCCATACTGTTGTAGCTCCTACACTTCCCAATATCAATAATCCCATAGAGAAAGAGCAGGTACAGACGGCTTTGGAGGCGACAGACTACGATGAGAATACCATTCTTTGGGGGCATAGCTTGGGTTCTGTTGTCGCTATGAAGGTATTAGAAAAAATTAGTAAGCCAATTGCGGGGGTTGTACTGTCCGGCGCTTTTATAGATCCTGAGTTTGAAGATGGGTTGGACGTTCCATTTAAAGATACCTTTAAATGGGAGTTTAATGTAAAAAAAATAAAAGAAAATTCTGGGTTTATTAACATTATCCACGATATAAATGACGACAGGGTTTCAATTAATCAATGTGAAAGATTAGAGAAGATGATTAATGTTACCGCAAGCAAGGTTATTGCAAATAAGCCTCATTTTGATGCAGATAAGGAACCGGAGATTCTTAAAGCTCTCAGTCCTTCAATTAAAGTTTTCACCACAAGGCCTGACACAATATACGGGGCGACATATTTAGTGCTTTCACCAGAGCACCCATTTGTGACAGAGCTTATTAATGGCAATGATTCAGCAGTAAATAACAAAGACGAAGTTGTACGATATATCGTACAAAGTAAGAAGAAAACAGAAATTGAACGAACCGCAGAGAATAAAGAAAAAACAGGGGTTGAATTGAGAGGGGTGAGAGCAATTAATCCAGCTAATAATGAAGAGATTCCTGTTTGGATAGCTGACTATGTCCTAGCTCATTACGGTACAGGGGCAATCATGGCAGTACCAGCAGACGATAAAAGAGACCTTGAATTTGCAAAAAAATTTGATTTAGCAATTATTGAAAATTATAAAAAAGCTGGATTTGAAGATTTTGGTAAGAAAATTACCCGTTTCAAGCTCCGTGATTGGGTGTTTTCTCGTCAGCGATATTGGGGTGAACCAATACCAGTGGTGCATTGTGAAAAATGTGGCACGGTCCCTGTGCCAGAGAGTGAGCTTCCTGTTAAATTGCCCAAGGTTAAAAACTATGAGCCAACAGACACTGGCGAATCTCCGCTTTCATCAATTTCTTCTTGGGTAAATACTAAATGTCCGAAGTGTAAAGGAAAAGCAAAAAGAGAGACGGATACTATGCCAAACTGGGCTGGTTCTTCTTGGTATTTCTTGAGATACATTGACCCCAAAAATTCAAAAGTTTTTGCTGATAAAAAAAAGCTTAAGCAATGGATGCCCATAGATTGGTATAACGGAGGAATGGAACACACAACCCTGCACCTCCTGTACTCTCGTTTTTGGAATAAGTTTTTATTTGATCATGACTTAGTACCGGTGTCAGAACCATACAAAAAGAGAACTTCTCACGGCCTTATCTTGGCCGAAGGGGGAGAAAAGATGTCTAAATCAAGGGGCAATGTTGTGAACCCTGACCAAATAGTAAAGGATCACGGAGCGGATAGCTTACGGCTCTACGAAATGTTTATAGGCCCATTTGATCAACCCGTAGCTTGGTCTAAAGACGGCATAGTGGGGCCAGTTAGATTTTTAGAGAAGGTATGGAGACTTTCTAATAAGGTGAACACAAAGATTACTAGTGTAGAGGATACAAATATTGAAACATTACTTCACAAGACAATTCAAAAGGTGACAAATGATATTGAAACAATCAATTTTAACACCGCAGTTTCTGCATTAATGATTTTTATTAATGAATTGGACAAGCAAGACACGGTCGTAAAGTCTCATTTTGAAGTTTTCCTTAAACTTATTGCACCGTTCGCTCCACATATCGCTGAGGAGATCTGGATGAACCTTGGAAACAAAAAAACTATCCATCTGTCAGAATGGCCTAAGTTTGACCCCAAAAAAATAGTGGAAAACACCACTACGATAATGCTACAGATTAACGGTAAGGTTCGTGCTAGCTTTATTCAAGAAAGAGATATTGATGATGAGAGCACGATATCTAGAGCTATAAATATGCCTGAGGCAAAAAAATGGATTGGAGATAGTCCGATAAAGAAAACCATTGTGGTGAAAAATCGCCTTGTAAATTTCGTCATATAGGTGGCATTTAGGCAATTCTTGACGAAGGGCTTGACTTATAGTATTGCCAATGATAGAAATAGGTTATATATAGTAATCAGGGCAAATCTTGCTTATAATAAACAATCAATATGAGTGAAGTTCTAATAATAAAATTTAAACCAAAACAGGTTACCAAGAACCTACTTTCTGTCTTGAGTGACAGAGGTAGGGACGTTATTGTTAAGAGATATGGTCTCGACGCCAGTGCTAATCATATGACCCTTGAGGCTATCGGAAAGAAGTATGGCATCACTAGAGAGCGAGTGAGACAAATTGAAAATCATTCTTTGGCCCAAATAAGAAAATCAAAAGAGTACGCAAAAGAAAAAACCGCCTTTGATCAACTAAAATCGTATATTCATTCTCTTGGTGGCGTGGTTGCGGAAGAGGATATTCTCAATCATGTGAGTAAAGACAGGGCAACTCAAAATCATGTCTATTTTATGCTTATCATCGGTGATGAATTCACTAGGGAAAAAGAAGACGAACACTTCAAGCATAGATGGCATGTAGACAAAGACCTCGCAGAAGACATTCATGGGGCTCTTAAGAAACTTTACGCAAGTCTTTCTGATGATGAATTGGTACTTGAATCAGATATGATTAATTCATTTTTGGAATATGTTAAAGATGTTTCTGATCAACATAAAAATGAAGAAGTCACCAAGAGATGGCTTTCTCTCTCAAAAAAGATAAATAAAAACCCACTCGGAGAATGGGGGAAGACGAGCTCTCCTAATGTGAATGTTAAGGGGATGAGAGACTACGCTTTTCTTGTGATTCGAAAGCATGGATCCCCAATTCATTTCAAAGAAGTGGCCAAGGCCATAACGCAATATTTCAATAAAAAGGCTCACGTAGCTACTACTCATAACGAGCTCATTAAAGACAAACGTTTTGTATTGGTTGGGAGAGGTTTATACGCTCTCGCTGAATGGGGTTATATGTCTGGAGTTGTAAAAGATGTTATTAAGAAAATTATAGATAAGAGCGGACCTCTAACTAAGGATAAGGTTATAGAAAAGGTTCTAAAAGAGCGATATGTGAAAGAGAATACTATTTTGGTTAATCTTCAAAATCCAAAATTCTTTAGAAAAGACAAAGATGGTAAGTATAACAACCTAGAAAAATAAGAGAAAAAACCCCGCAGCATCGCGGGGTTTTTTCTAGAAAGCTTCTTGTCTTTGTTGTACAATAGATGATGATGATTGACGCTTTTTTCTCCCTTTTTCATTCAGAACTTTTTTCTCAAACCATTGGGTTCTTTTTCTCATTTACTTGGCTTTGGCTTCCTATTATCCTTGGTAGTGCTTTCTTTCAGACTTGGATTAGATATACACGAGCAAAATACATAAAAGGAGAAGGGGGATATTTACTTGAACTTCGTTTACCAAAGGAGCTCTCTAAATCTCCGGCTGCTATGGAGATTGTATTTGAAGCAATGTCTCAGCCAGGTGTAGGTAGTTATTTAGATGTATACCTAAAGGGGAGAGTTCGCGCGTGGTTTTCTTTGGAAATAGTTTCTCTTGGTGGGCAGGTTAGTTTTTTTGTTTGGACACAAAAGAAATTTAAAAACTTGATTGAGGCACAGATATATTCCCAATTTCCGTCAATTGAAATCCATGAGGTACCCGACTACACAATGGAAACATATTTTGACCCAGAAACACATTCTTTGTGGGGTATGCAGATGAAGCTTACAAAGGCTGATGCATATCCAATAAAAACATACATAGACTACGGCTTACATAAAGATCCGGACGAAGAGTTCAAGATTGATCCGATTACGCCCCTTTTGGAGTTTCTAGGCTCTTTGAAGCCCGCTGATCAGGTGTGGATTCAGATTCTGGTTCAGGCACATAAAAAAGAGAGTATGAAGGATCTAAGGGTCAAAGAAAAGCCGGATTGGAAAAAAGACGTGGAAAAAGAAATGAAAGAAATCGTGGAAAAACAGTCATTGGTAAAATTTGAAGAAGGAAAAGCTACGATGCAAGGTTTAACTGATGTTCAAAAAGAAATTCTTAATTCAATGCAAAGAAATCTAGGAAAGACCGCTTTTGAAACAATGATTCGTGGTATATATATTGCTCCAAGTGATGCATATAATAGCGGAGTAATTTCAAGCTTCACTAGTGCATTTAAAGCATTTGGAAGTCCCACTTTAAATGGATTTGCACCAAAATTTACCACAGGATTTGATTACCCTTGGCAGGACTTTGGAGGTAGGAGAGTTTTGACGCAAAAGAAAAAGATTTTTGACGCTTATCGAAGACGGTCTTTCTTTCACCCCCCGTATAGAAATTTTAAAGGCAAGCCATTTATTCTAACTACTGAGGAATTGGCAACCCTATTCCATTTCCCTGGTTCTGTTGCTGCCACGCCGACCTTGACACGAACGCCTTCCAAGAAGGCAGAAGCGCCAAGCAATCTACCTATATAATTTTGTATGTTGAAAATTAAATGGTTTTCTATGAGGAATATTTTGGGTGTCATATTTTTAGCTGTGGTTTTTTTGAGCTTCAATGTATTAATTTTTAGTTTCCCACCGTCTTCATTTCCTAGAGAAGAGACAATAAAGATCAAAAAAGGGAGCACCCTGTCACAGACAGCAGAGACCCTTTTTCAGGGAGGTGTCATTAAGTCTGTATTTTGGTTTAAGGTGGTAACAACGCTAAATGGTGGCGCGAGAGGGGTCATTGCGGGAGACTATTATTTCCACAGATCTCAAAGTTTGAGTAGGGTGTCGCAAAGAGTGGTTTCAGGAGAAGAGGGTCTAGTGCCTATAAAAATGACGGTACCAGAAGGACTATCCGTATTTCAGGTAGCTGATTTATTTGGCGAACATTTCTCTCTTTTTGATAGACAGGAGTTTGTTGAATTTGCTCCGGAGGGCTATCTTTTCCCCGATACGTATTTCTTTTTTTCTAACATAACAGCGAGAGATGTTATAGAGAGAATGACAGCAAATTTTAATGAAAGAGTTGGCGAATTAAGAATAGAAACAGAAGAACAAGAAAAGGATTTCAGAGATATTGTCACTATGGCATCTATCATTGAAGAAGAAACACACAATAGCGAAGATAAGCCAATAATATCTGGCATTCTCTGGAAAAGGATTGAAATAGATATGGCACTGCAAGTGGATGTTACCTTTTCTTATGTAAATGGCAAAAATACCTACACCTTGAGCCGTGAAGATTTAAGAGAGGAGTCACCATATAACACATATATAAACCGAGGACTGCCCCCGGGGCCAATATCAAATCCAGGACTTGATTCACTAGAAGCGGCTCTTTATCCAACAGAGACTGATTATTTGTATTTTCTTTCTGACTTATCTGGAAATATGTACTATGCCGAAGATTTTGACGGACATCAGGTTAATAGGGAATTGTATTTGAGAAAGTGAGGATAGTTTATAGTCGTTAGTTTTGAGTTTTTAGTTGGTGTTTTATTCTGTGGGGTTTTTTGATAGAGTGTCGTGGTGAAAAAACTTAAAACTAAAAACTACTTACGCCTCACGGCGCGATTTACTAATCGCCTAAAAACTGCTCCCAAGGTTTTTGTAGGCCTCTCTGGTGGCGTAGATTCTTCTGTGTCTGCTGGATTACTTAAAGAACAGGGCTTTGATGTGGTGGGGGTATTCATAAGGGTGTGGAGCCCTGACTTTTTGCCCTGTACTTGGAGAGAAGACAGGAGAGATGCAATGCGAGCATCGGCGCATTTAGACATTCCATTTATGACTTTGGATTTAGAGAAAGAATATAAAAAGGAAGTGGTGGATTATATGATTAGAGAGTACAAAGAAGGCAAAACACCCAATCCCGATGTGATGTGCAATAAGGAAATAAAGTTCGGTGCATTTTTTAAATTCGCTATGAAAAATGGGGCGGATTTCGTAGCAACGGGACACTATGCAAGGAAATGGCAATATGGAAAAGAAAATATTGAAATTATCCAGGAGGGGATAGATAAGTCCAAAGATCAGAGTTATTTCTTGTGGACACTAAAGAAAGAGCAGATTCCTAAAGTATTGTTTCCAATTGGAGATATGCTGAAAGCAAAAGTCAGGGGCTTAGCTAAAAAGCTAAAACTTCCAAATGCAGAGAAGAAGGATAGTCAGGGGCTTTGTTTCTTGGGCAAAGTAGATATGAAAGATTTTCTCTCTCATTTTATATTTGGAAAGAAGGGAAATGTTTTAAATGAAAAAGGAAAAAAAATTGGGAGTCATCCGGGGGCAGTATTTTTAACACTGGGGCAAAGGCACGCATTTATTGTGGAGAATGAAAAAACAAATTCCAAAGCACTTTTTGTAGTAAAAAAAGATATAAAAAAGAATACTATTACTGTTTCTCCTAATAAACCAGATGAAAGGGTCTCTGGAAGTAAGGAGTTTTTATTGATAAAAACCAGTTGGATTGTACCTCCACAGGATGGAAAGGTTTATAGAATTAGATTTAGGTATCATCAGAATCCATTAGTTGGAATAATTTTAAAGAAAGACAAGAACTTTTGGATTTCGCTCAAAAAACCATTTATTGCTTCTTCTGGGCAGTCAGCGGTTATTTATGATGGTGATTTTATGATCGGTGGTGGGGTGGTAAATTAGGGCCAATTAGAGCCATTTGAATACGCCACCCGAGTGGCGTATTGAGGGGGTCCTAAGGGCAGGCCAGATTTTCAGCTCGTGATATTCTAGAGATATGAAATACAAAGCCATCATTGAAATCCCAAAAGGATCAGACAAGACGAATTCATATGAAATATGATGGAAGTGGATTTGAAGATTTCGGACCGATAAAAGAAAAGATTCCAATTAATAACGGAATAATGCCGATCGCTTATGGTTATGTCCTTGGTGCTATAAACAGGGAGGAAAAAGATAATGTGGATGCTTTGATTTTTTCAAAAAATCAATTTAAAACTGGTGATGAGGTGGAGGTAAATATTATAGGTCTTTTGAGGCGTGATGATGGTGATCATAAGGTGATTGCAGTCGACGATTCTGTAATGTACACAAATTTAAATGAGATTTCTACAGAAGAGAGGACCTTGATACTCGAATATTTTGGCTATAATCACAAGATTATGGTGGAGGATCAGAAAAGTGCTTTAGAATATCTAGCAGAGTGTGCTATTTAAAATAGTCTCAACTTCGTGTTAGATCCACAACCGACGTTTTTGATATAATCAGTAAATGACAAAATAAAATGATTAATCCAGAACACATTCAAAAAATCTGCGCTGAGTATGATCTTGGAGAAAGTATCAAAGTAGAGGAAATCCTTGAGGGGGCACTGAATCATAACTACGCTCTTGAGACCACTAAGGATAAATACTTTATAAAATCGATACGAGAAAAAAAGAAAGAACAATCTCAGTACGTTTATGACGTTGAGGTATTTATGGGGTCTAAAGGAATACCAGCTATTACTCTGCTCAAGACCTTGTCTGGGAAAATATCTCTCGAAATAGACGGTAATATTTATAGACTGTACGAATATATAGAAAGCGACAGAGGGCACACGTATTCATTAGAAGAATATCGAGATATGGGCGCCCTTCTGGCTTGTATCCATTCTGTCGGTTCGCAAACACCAGACACATTCCAAGAAAAGCAACTTAAAGTACTGTCTAGGCCACTCGCTATGGAACGACTTGAAGGATGGAAAAAAGATTTGCTTGTCAAAACAGAACGAACGGATATAGAAGAATTATTTTTACGTTTCATTAATTTAAAACTCGATTTGATATCGAAACTTGGTAATCTTGAAGTGTCTCCCAACTCCACACTTATTCACGGGGACTATCATCAAGGTAATTTATTAGTAAGCAAGGAGACAAGGGAAATTATTGGTGTTTGTGACTGGGAGCTGGCTCTCATTGCCCCCCGAGGATATGAACTTGCCAGGTCTATAATGTATGTCTGCTTTGGTGACGAATTTGAAGTTGAATCAGCAACTGAGAAAGCAAAGAGTTTCCTAGCTGGTTATAACTCAACATTGCCCATCTTGGCCTTGGATTGAGGAAGCTTTTTTTGTACGTGGTGACACTAGGAGCAATAGATTCATCCAACACGAAATGGACCTAATAAATCTTTTCGTTATCAATAAGTTTGATATCAATAAATTCTTCTAACGCTCGAGACGGTCAGCTAATTAAAATGACAATTCCAACACATGTAATTCTAGGAGTACTGATTGGGAAAATCACGGGGGATTTTCCTACCGCCATAGCAGTATCAGTACTTGTAGATATTGATCATTTGGTTTCATATGTACGACATGGAGTGCTCACAGATTATAAAAAGTTTCTTAATGTGATTACTGATAAAGAAGACCCATACGGTGATCAGCGTGGATACTTACACAATATTTTAATTGCTGGGCTATTGTCTGCACTTTCGTTTCTTGTGGGTATGTCATTTGGCTTGGTTTTCACCCTTTCGTATTTCGGGCATCTGTTGTTAGATGCTCTCGACAAATCAGATTATTGGTCACTATTTCCGTATAAAAAAATAAATATTCGGTGGCCTATTGAATATTATTCATACCAAGAGATACTGCTTATGTGTGTCCTTATTGTAGCTATTATTTTCTTACCACTATAGTGGTTTCAATTTCGCACCCGCCTAGCTACTTCATTCCCTTTTTCTTTTCCTCTACTCTAAATAAGATCGCTAGCTCATCAACACCTCTACGGATTTGTACGACTGCGGTGTTGGATGCTTGTTGAGTCGCTTCGGCAATCTCTTTAATGGTTTTTTCTTCTTTAAATCGTGATAATCTTATATTACATATGAATAAACAAAAAATTAGTATTGTAGTCGGCAGTTTAGCAGTAGTTATCGTTCTGATATTTGCCTGGATGTTTTTCAGAGGCTCTGTTAAGCAGGGGGTGTCTATGGAAGAACCTATTGATATTGTTTTAAATTTTTACGATCAGTGGTTGCTGGAATTACAATCACCAGATACTGATCCATATCAATCGGGATTAGCTCAAGCATCAATTTTGAGTAAAGAGCTAAAGAAGAAGATTAAAAACGCAGGAGGAAACGTAGAGGGTGGGCTTGATCCAGTTTTGTGTCAGACTACACCTGACGTTAAAATCGCCACAAGGGAGGTGTATAAACAAGAAGATAAGGCCCAGATAGTTGTCACCTCACGAGATCAAGCATTAACTGGGCAAGCAATCATTATGCTTCTTAAGTATAACGAGGGTTGGTATATAGATGATATATCCTGTTCTCCTGGGGAATTTGGTCCGCCACGAGAATTTAGTTTTGAAAGAGAAGGATTTTTGCTCAAGGATAATATCCCAGCTCCATACGATTCTCAATATTGGCATCTCGTCTTTGAGGAGAATGATGAACAGGGGCACGTGGCACCACTCTTTTTCAACGCAGAAAGTGAGTGTACTAATTTAAAGGAGGAAAAGACCGCATGTGTTCCAGAGCAATTTTCAGAAACGAACAAAGTACTAGTACAGGGTGAAATGACAGAACGTGGCGCTGAAGTAAAAAAATTAAAGTTTCTTGAGGAATAGGGTATTTATAAAAGTTTCAACTCAACAAAGACATGAAAGCCTTTATTTCATATAGATTTACTGGAGAAAAAGTAGAAGCTTTAAAAGCACTTCTTATACCAATTCAGGATTCACTAAAAAAATCTGGTATTGATGCTTACTGTAACTTGTCTGACGACAATCTAGAGGAGAGGTCAAAAAATTTTAAACCCCAAGACCATGTCTTTGACGCCTTCAAAATAATTGATGCCGTGGATATTCTTTTTGTTGTATTAACGTCAGAAGATAAAAGCGAAGGCATGATACTTGAAATTGGTTATGCCATAGCCAAAGGACTTCCAGTTGTTGTAGCTCTAAAAGAAGGGGTTGAGAAAACCTATTTACCTGGAATGGCTAAGTTATCTATTTCTTGGAATGATATCGATGACTTACTTTCGAAGATCAACTCAACAGATTTTAGGGCTTTAACTGTATAAAGGTTTCAACATCGTGCCAGGTTTCCAGCTCGTGATATTCTAGATATATGACTAAATATAACAAATTAGTACGGGATAAGATTCCTGAAATTTTGGATAAGAAAAAACTTCCTTACGAAAAAAGAATTGCTAGCCCGGAGGAATATAAAGAGGAACTTATAAAAAAGTTAATTGAAGAATCATCTGAATTTGCTGAAGCCAAGACAGAAGAAGAGCTGGCAGATGTTTTGGAAGTAGTTCTTGCTCTCAAGAATTTACCAGAGTATTCAAATGTAGATGAAGTTAGAAAAAAGAAAGTAGAAGAACGGGGGGCATTTGATGAGCGTATTATATTAAAAGGGGAGAAGTAGACCTAATTAGAGCCATTTGAATACGCCAGCGGGTGGCGTATTCAAAATATCGGCCTAAAGAGCGAGTTTTATACAATTTGATATACTGATACGACAATGCCAAATTCTCAAATATTTATTGTTAAAGCAAATGGCGACAGGGAGCTTTTTAATCCCACTAAGCTCGAAAACTCACTTTTGAATGCTGGCGCAGATCATGGAGCGGTAGACGAAATAGTTTCCCATGTTGGCAAAGAACTTCAAGATGGCATGTCTACCTCGCAGATTTATAAACACGCTTTTTTTCTTTTAAAGAAAAAACAAAAACCAGCAGCTACCAGATACTCTCTCCGTAGAGCCATTATGGAATTAGGGCCATCAGGATTTCCATTTGAAGATTTTATTGGTCACGTTTTAAGAGAAAAGGGTTTTGAAGTTCTCATTGGGCAAAAAATTCTTGGTGGTTGCATAGAGCATGAAGTTGATGTTGTCGCTTGGAATGAAAACAAACTCATAATGGCTGAGGCGAAATTCCACAATAAACTCGGTCTCAAGTCTGATGTAAAGGTGGCATTGTACGTGAAGGCAAGGATTGACGACATCAAAGAAAATATGTTTTTCTATGGTAAAGAAAGAAAGGTAGATGAGGGCTGGCTTATTACAAATACTAAATTTACGACCACGGCCATTCATTATGCAGAATGTAAGGGTCTAACTCTCATTGGGTGGAACTATCCAAAGCAGGGAAATCTTCAAGATTTGATTTTAGATGGCGACCTTCACCCGCTCACTTGTCTCACCAGCATGTCTCAGTCTCAAAAAAGTCTCCTTTTAAATAGGGGAGTGGTTTTGTGCAAGACAGTAAAAGAAGATCCAACACTTTTGCGTTCCATAGGTTTTAATGAAGAGAAAACTAAAAAAGTACTGGAAGAGATCGACCAGCTTTAATTTGTTAAAACTAAATGTCTAAATATTACAACCCAAAAAGGAATCCGAATTGGAATTATGGTGGCAAAAACTGGCGCCTATCTCGTTCAAAAATTGATTTGTTTATGGATTGTAAAAGATGTTTTTATATTGATAACAAACTCGGCACCACAAGGCCTAAGGGGTACCCATTCACGCTAAATAGTGCAGTAGATAAGCTTCTAAAAAAAGAGTTTGATATTCATAGGGCCGCCTCAAGTCATCATCCACTTCTTAAAGCGTACGGACTTGATGCTGTGCCGTTTAAGCATGAAAAAATGGACGAATGGCGAGATGCCCTAAAGGGGGGAATTCAATTCGTACATCAAGCCACAGGGATGCTAATTTCTGGTGGTATTGACGATGTGTGGATTAATCCAGAGGGTGAACTTTTGATTGTTGATTACAAAGCAACATCCAAAGATGAAGAGGTAAATCTAGATGCAGAGTGGCAAGATGGATATAAAAGGCAGATGGAAATATATCAGTGGCTTTTTAGGAACAATGGATTTAAAGTTTCTGATACGGGGTACTTTGTTTATGTAAACGGCCAGACAGACAGAGACTCTTTCGACGGCAAATTAGAATTTGATGTGAAGCTCATCCCCTATGAAGGAAAAACAGATTGGATTGAAGATGTGATTCTGAATATAAAAAAATGCCTTGATGATGACAGAATCCCAAAATCAAATACGGAATGTGACTATTGCAGTTATGTTGGATCCTTGGGTGATGTATTAAGAGAAAATGCCACTAAAGATAAGACTTCTACTGAGGCAAGACCCACCGGCTCAAAAGATACACTTTTTTAAAACATGGTAGAAGAAAAAGTAGAACAAATGAGGCAGATAAAAGAGGAAATTATCTCTCTTCAAAGTTCGCCCCTTTTCGAGTTTCGAACTGAACAGGGATATTTGCCGGTTATTGGAGAGGGAAGTCACGACGCTAAAATAATGTTCATTGGAGAGGCCCCGGGGAAGAATGAAGCAAAAACTGGCAGGCCATTTTGCGGTAGAGCAGGAAATATTTTAAATGAACTTCTGTCTTCCGTGAATATTAAAAGAGAGGATGTATATATTACAAACATTGTTAAAGATCGGCCACCAGAGAATCGAGATCCATTACCAGAAGAGATAAATTCTTATGGCCCATTTCTTGATAGACAGATCGAAATAATTCAACCCAAGGTCATCGCCACGCTCGGTAGATATTCTATGGTTTACATACTTGAGAAGTTTGGACTTAAGGATATGCTTCTACCTATTAGTGCAATGCATGGTAAATCTTTTGAAGCTGGCGCTTCATACGGTAAGATAATGATTGTGCCTCTATACCATCCAGCGGTGGCTATTTATAACTCGCATACCAAAGACACCCTTATCCAAGATTTTCAGATCTTAAAAACATTTATATAATAAAAACCTTAACCATGATCCAACCAAGTCAACTTCTCCTTCTGTCCTCAGTTCTTGAATTACTAGGAGCAATCCTCATTGCTTTGGTGGTCTATGGGGTACACACTCGCATTGTTAAAGAAAAAAGTATTGATTCAGAGGTTTTGGTGGCAATGAGGCGTGAGAGATTTTATGTTTATAGCGGGATAGGGCTCCTAATAATAAGTTTTTGCATAGAAGCCTATGTTCGTCTGGGTGGCTACATTATTTTATAAATTATGGACTCAAAAGAAATCAGAAAAAAATTCCTGACTTTTTTTGAAAAGAGGGGACATAGAATTATTCCTTCAGCATCTTTGGTGCCAGAGAATGACCCATCTGTCCTATTCACAACAGCAGGCATGCAGCCATTGGCCCCCTATCTTTTAGGAGAAGCGCATCCCCTAGGAAAAAGACTTGTAGATATTCAAAAATGCGTGAGAACTGGAGATATAGATGCAATAGGAGATAACACTCATCTGACTTTTTTTGAAATGATGGGCAATTGGTCTTTAGGAGACTATTTTAAAAAGGAAGCGATAGAATGGAGTTTTGAACTTTTAACATCAGAAAAGGAGGGCTTTGGACTTGACCCCAAGCGCCTGTATATTACTTGTTTTGAGGGAGATGATAATGCACCTAAAGATGAGGAGTCTTATTCTATCTGGAAAGAGGTATTTGATAAGAACAGCATTTCGGGAGAGAGAATTTATTTTTTAGGGGCCGAATCTAACTGGTGGAGTGCCGGAGACAATGGGCCCTGTGGTCCTGACACGGAAATGTTTTATGACCTAACGGGAGAAATTACTTTAGGTATGACCGAAGAAGAATTTCTCAAAGCCGACAAAGACCAAAAAATTGTAGAAATCTGGAACAACGTTTTTATGGAGTATGAAAAAAAGGATGGGAAAGTTATAGGGAAACTAAAAAGCAAAAATGTAGACACCGGCTCTGGACTTGAAAGGGTCACGGCGGTTCTTCAGGGCAAGAACAATGTTTTTGAGACAGATTTGTTTTTACCAATAATTGAAGAGATAAGAAAAAATTCTAAAAAAGAGAGTACAGAAGCCGAAAGGGTGGTAGCAGACCACTTAAGGGCAGCCACTTTTTTAATAGCTGATGGCGTTAAGCCAGATAAAAATGAAAGAAACTATGTTGTTAGGCGCCTATTAAGA
>CAZMSV010000012.1:0-17003 GCA_964569075.1 uncultured Candidatus Saccharibacteria bacterium | reverse complement strand
GCTTCGCGCGTCCCACCTTTTGGCAACTTCTGAACCATTCTGTTCGTTTAGGGAGCCAATGATCGGGATCGAACCGATGACCTCGTCCTTACCATGGACGTGCTCTACCAACTGAGCTACATTGGCCTTAACCTTCAAACACAGAGGTATCATATTACACAGAAGAAGGTTTTTCAATTCTTTGAATCAAAGCAAAACAAAATCCGCCTCAAGGGCGGATTTTGTTTTTTAGACTTAAAGATTACTTATCTCCAGATTTCATCAAGAAATATAAAGCAAGTGGACCTCCCCAATTTGCCCAACGCTCTACAAAATCCCAAATTGGATCTGGTCCAAATGGCCAGCGAATCATCGCCGTCCAAAGACCCCAAACTGCCATCCATAACAATACTGGACGAATCGGCTTTATAAGAACGAGTAGTGCCAACAGTACATCCATTATGCCAACAAACAACAAAATAGAGACTATTGTCTCTGGACTTGTAATTCCAAACGGATGAAAATACTTGAACCATCCTTCCTTCCCTTGGAGAGCAAATGCGCCGTGACCAAGAAAAGTTCCAGCCACAGCTATGCGCAATATCCAAGTAGCTTTCTGTGCATTAGACATATAAAAAATATTAATTAATAAACTTATATAAAATTATACTCCTTTAAAATAAAGCCTCTACTCAAAAAGTGGACAAAATAACCAAAAAATCAAAAAGCGGTAATTGTATTGAGGGTATCAATATACGAAGGAATGGCAAAAAGGAGGCCAATAATCGGCAGAACAATCAAAAGAACGGTAATAATCAGAGTCCATTTGAAATAATTTTTCATTTGGTTTACTGACTTGTAAACTTCATCAAGTTTTTGATCTATCTCCTCTATTTTTTTAAGTGTTTCGTCTGGATTCATAATTCCGTTTATTATACACCCCCGTTAGATCGACCGTTACGACTAGACCTCTTTTCCCTAAAATCTAAAACGAGCACAATTAATATCCACAAAGCGATAATTGAAAAAACATATAGGTTGCCAGCTCCTCCGCCGGCAACCTCTAGGGCTGAATCGCCGATTTGATAAACCACTAAACCGACCAATGAATACCAGAATATAGAGGACGCAATGGAATAAAATAGAAATTTTCTAAAAGACATACGAATTATACCAGCGGCTGTATTAGTTAGGGCGCCAATACTCGGAAGCCAGTAACTCAATGGGATTGCAATGGGACCACGTTTTTCAAGCCTGCTTTTAGATTGCTCTATTGCATCTTTCATCCCAAATTTAACAAGCAGTTTATACCAACCATACTTCCCCATAAAATAGTTTAGTATGTGGGCCAATATCAGGCCTAGGGTGGCAACCACAACTGAAAGGGCCGCACCAGAAGCTGAGTCGGCAACCAAGACTCCAAGAAAAATAACGAAAACGCCTGGAAAATAACTACCAACAAGAAGCATCCCTTCTAAAAAGGAAGCCAGAAAAAGAGCTGGTACTCCATATGTATCAAACCAACCACCAACTATTTCCGCGAGTCTGTCTGGAGGGGGCAAATTAAATATATTCCAAATAACGTTCAGAGAGGAGTACAGCAAAAGAAATAATAGTGGGACAGAAAGGACCTTTACATAGTGTCTCATACCAAAAGTATACCAGTTCAGAGTCCCATAGACCCGTGAACTTTTCATGGCCAAAACATTGATGAAAAACCTTTGCGCGAACTAGTTTACCCTGAGTTTATTTATACTGAGTTTATCGAAGTATCGAGGGGTGGACCGAAGATACTGACTTGTGCTGAGTAAAATCGAAGTAGCAAGGCGAATGTACGAAGTGGGAACTGCCATTTGGGAGCACAATAGTTATATTTATATACCAGATTTAAAAAACAATTAAAATTGTACACCCAGAATATTAGATAGCTCTTTTTTTAGTATTTCATTGTTTGTATACAATATAGGTACATACCCTATTTTTTCTGCCCCCTCCAATGATTTTTTAGTATCATCTATAAAAATTAACTCATTAATATTCACATCAAGTTTTTCAGCGAGGATTTTAAAAATTTGAGGTTGAGGTTTTTGATATCCAACCTCACTAGATATAACCACAACATCGAACAATTTTGTAAGATTTTTATCTTCAATTCTTTGGTTTAAATTTACAGAATTATTAGAGAGCAAGCCAACTTTATAACTTTTAATTTTAAGATTTTTTATTATTTCTATAAGTTCATAATTTATTTTCTTAGTTTTTCTTATATCTTTTATAAGATTACGTATATGAAATATTTGTTCATCTGACGCACCAAATTCTTTAGCAGTAAGAGCTACAATTTCATCTCCACTTCTGTTACCAATATTATGAAGATGATTCAAGGAAAAATAAACTTTTTCCCATTCTTCAAGTTTAATCTGTAAATATTTTACAATTTCTTGAAAGAGATCACCTTCTTTTATTTCTATAACTCCACCATAGTCAAAGGCAATTGCTTTTATCATTTTTTTATTATACCAATTCCGCCATCCGATAAGCCAACAAAATAAATCTATCTAGCTAGAACTAAAAACACCATATTAAATATGGGTATTATTTATAAATTTTACTTGTCGCGGACTAGTGCCTGCTGGCCGGCTGGCTGACAGGGATAACGTTAGAACTGGTTTTGAGAGGAAGAATGATGTAACTATTTATATACCAACTTAGAAACCTTTGAAACCGTCAAATATCGATTTAGAGTTTTCTTTATGTACTTTTAGCATACTATCAACATTTTCTACTACCCTCTTAATTGAAGCCTGTGGTCCTTCTAGATAAAACTTAAAAACTGAAACATCGTTGTTAGGAATAACAGAATATTTCACATTAACACCATTATTTTTAGCTTCATTTTGTATAAAATTTACAAAGTGTTTCCATATTTTATGCCCCACTGTTAATTTGAATTCAAATTTAATTATTTCTGAACTTTTCTCTTTTTCTATAGAGTGGACAGTGCCAACATAAACAACCTTCTTCCCTTTTTCTTCTCCAAGTTTATATCCTTCTTCGCGAGCTTCGCTTTGTATTTTTTGCTCTGGGGTCATATGTCCCTCTGCTTCCTTTAATTCTTCAGGATTTGGAATGTATTTATCGGGGTTCATATACGCTAAGTATACCAGTTCCCTGTCCCAAAGACCCGTGGACTTTTCGTGGCTAATTTATTGATGAAAAACCGATGCGCGAACTAGTTTACCCTGAGTTTATCGAGGGGTGGACCGGAGGTACTGAGCTAGACGAATGTATGATGTTAGGACTATATTTATACAAAAAGCCAGTGTCCTCTCAGGAACACTAGCTTGAAAAACCAACTTTCTCACTACACCTAAAGCCTGGACTGTATCCCACGCTCGATGTCTCGGAGCCGTGATGCTTCGTCAAACATCTGCCGAGGACCAGCGAAGCGTTGTTTCGCTAAATCCACCCTTGTGAGTAGGTCGCGAAGCTTATCTTTGTCTTCACCGCACTCCCTCATCTCGTCGTAGCCGAACATCATGAGATCCCAATCATCCATGAGATTCTCACGGTGTTCATAGGGAGTACCAAGAGGTCTGGGCTTGCCCTTTCCATCGAGGAGCATCCTGGCTACCCAGCAGTTGGGTCCGAATAAACCAGCATCCCCGGCGGGTATCAGTGGTCCCCAATGTTTGATGAAAACCAGCCCCTTCTCCTCATCACCGCAATCACTGCAAGAAACATCACCGAAATCTCCCCTTTGTGTATCAGGCATGGTCGCTCCAGATTGAGGTTGTGCTTCCTAGGCCACAATATCTTTATTGGATGAACTAGTCAATGATTTGGTTAGAACCAAAAATACCATTGTATATATGGATTTATTTAGTGAAAAAACCGATGCGCGAGCGATGGGACTTGGCGTCAGCTCACTAATTCGCTTCGCTCATAAGTGGCTCCTGCCCGGACTCGGCCACTATCCTCTTCAATCTCGTAGATCCTAATCGCGCGGGGATAATTCCTAAGACTTTCATACTCTCACGCTATCATAAATTAGATACGTATGTAAAAACAAAAATCTAGTCCTTCAAAAACCTACCTCAATTTATCTAATTCAATTAAAAGATTCCTATACAAATCATCTTCCTTTTCTAGCCATGCTTGTTGTATCGCGGAATCAAAAGCCTCTCTCGCAAAATCAATTAAACCCGAATCTCTATAGATCTCCGCAACCTCTATATTTAAAACAAGACTTCCTTTACTATCCCTAACCTCTGCTTCTCGTCTATCTAAAAACTTGTGTAGTAAAGATAAATCTTCCGGATTTCGCACCAAAGATTCAACCACCTTTTCTTTTGTGACCTTCTCGGCACTTTCTTGATTTGGAAATTCTTCATTCATACTAAAAGTATACCAGTTCAGAGTCTCATAAGTCCGCGGACCCCAGTACCAGAGCAAAGCTCGGTACGGGGCATGCTTTTCGTGGCTAAAACATTGATGAAAAACCGATGCCCTTCGATACTTCGCTAAACTCACTGCAAGCAAGCTCAGGACATCAAAGATACTGAGTTTCAACGAATGTACTCAAGTTTTTTGAACAAAATTGGTACACGGGCTAGTGCCTGCCCCGCATTGGCGGTGGTGGATGCTTGCCCGTTTAATTTACAAATTAAATTATCGGGACGTTAGAACTGAAATTAAAAAACTTGTAGCAAAAAATAAGCCACTCTAACGTGAACAATTTGGGAGTATTTTATTCAAACACGGTTCCGAATTCATCTTCTTCAGTTGTGATTCTATATTTCTTACCATCCACTTCAATCTCAACATCTCCAGCGTTGTATTCAAGACCCTTGTCTTTCATAATCTCTGTAGCCCTTTGTCTGTGTTCAGGAGATGAACTAGGGAAATTGTTCCTTACAATATCAAATTCTTCTCGCGTTAATTGCACTCTTTTGGTTGATTCTTGCGAATTAAGTGATTCTATTCCCATATTTGTAATAAAATTTATTAATAATCTACTTTGAATATAACACAAATGACCACCATAGTGGTAGTCATCTTTGAATCGATATACGGTTATTTTGCCCGAACTAGTACTTAAAACTGTTTCTGACTTTTATACAAAATCTTTCTCTAAATGTATCTTGGTAACTGGTGATGGTGATTTTGGATGTCTAGTAGAATTTCTAAAAGAAAATAATGTGTTAGACCTTGTATTGGCTCCTGATGAAAACAAATGCTCAATATTACTTCGAAATAAAAACATTGAAATCCTTTTTTAAACCAGCTCTATCATAAGTTTTCACAAAGAAAATAATTACTTCATAAAGAAAAAGCCCCCGACAGAGACGAATCTCTGCAAGGGTCTTTTCCATGATTATGCGTATATTTTATACCCGTTTAGGAAATAAAGCAAATATACTAATGGCTCCAACCTCATCTCTTTGCGCGAGCGATAGGATCTTTCACCTCTGGGAAACCCACGGTTTTCCCAATCCTTCCTCCACGGGGAGACGGTCCGCTTCTCCCCGACCCCCTCTCCTTGTTCAAGTCCATCCACATAAAGCAGAAATTCCACACATCAGTCGATGTGTGGAATTTCACTTGCGCGGGCGACCGGACTTGAACCGGCAACCTCTCCCGTGACAGGGGAGTGCTCTAACCAAATTGAGCTACGCCCGCATGAAGTACAAACTAACAGATTTTTCTTTTATTGGAAAGAATATCTGGTGTCGAGGGTGGGAATCGAACCCACGACCGCAGCTTTATGAGTGCTGTGCTCTACCGACTGAGCTACCCCGACAAAATGTAGACAAACTAAAATATACCCTATGAAAACAATCCTGCAAATGCAGGATTGTTTTCATAATTGTTGCGGGTATCAGAATTGCACTGATGCCTGCAGGTTATGAGCCTGCCGAGGTACTACTCCTCCAACCCGCTATATGTAAGTAAACCAAATTCTAACACCTCTGCTAGCCAGGTTATGAGTCTTTGTCCCCTTGCGAGGTATACTCCTAGAACCCGCTATATGTAAGTAAACCAAATTCTAACACCCCTGCTAGCCAGGTTATGAGTCTTTGTCCCCTTGCGAGGTATACTCCTAGAACCCGCTCAAAAACAAGTTTTCAGTTCCAAGCGGTAAGTTTTAAAAATAGAACTCAAAACCGCTTTGTATCGGACATTATACCCAAATAGGAGGGTGGCGCAACCTAAATTATGCGAAATTCCTCAAAAACAGCCCTGTAGAGATCGATGATCCTCTTGGCCTCTCTTTCGGATAAAAGAAAGTCTGCGCCTTCATGCGCTATGGTATTTCGTACCTTGTGCACCTCCCATGCAGATTCTATTGTAATAAAGTCACTGGGCTCAACCGCCTTCAGTTTTTCTGCTATTGTGTCCCCACGATATCCAAGCGTATCGAGCAAATCGCCTAGCATAATATCTGCTTCAATAATCGCGAATTTCCAATCATTGGCATTCAGAGAATTCAGATGGAACAGAACTCTTTCCCACCTTCTATTTTTATCTTCTGCGTGTTCACCTTTAGAAGCCACCGATGGCGCGCCATAAATAGATCTCAATTCCCTATTAACTTCTCGTAATTTTGTTATTGACCATACTATGCCGAAAACAAAAAAGGATGAAAGAATAAAAGAGATGACAAAAAGAATCGGCAGAAGTTCGTGGTTAAAATACTCACGAAGGCGTGATAAAGAAAAAGCCCCAGCAACCCCCGGCTCTGCAATAAACGCCAAAATACGAGTGGAAAGGGCCCCAAGTGTGGCTAAAACAAAAATAATAGTAACCAAACTTTCAACTGGCTTACTCGCTGGTGGTTTAGATAATTTTAAATCTTTTTTTGGATCTGCCATAACAATAAAATTTATTCTCCCAAAAAATCTCCTCCTGCTTTAAAAAGTGTATCTTCGGCATAGTGTGTCGATACTAACTGTATACCCAAAGGAAGCTCTTTACCCTTAACCATCACGAAACCACTTGGCAAAGAAATGGCCGGATTACCAGAAATATTTGCCGGAACAGTAAAAATGTCCGCCAGATACATCTGAAGTGGGTCATCTGTCTTTTCTCCAAGAGAAAAGGCGGGAGTGGGAGTGGTTGGAGTCAATACAATATCTATCTTTTTGAAAGCTTCGTCATAATCCCTACGAATAAGTCTCTGCGCGAGGAGAGCTTTTCTATAGAAAGCCTCGCTATAACCCGCAGACAACACATACGTACCGAGCATAATGCGTCGGCGAGTTTCTTTACCAAATCCTTCCCCTCGAGTTTTTATATATTCGTCTAAAAGATCCTTCCCCCCTTTGTGCAGACCATATTTCACTCCATCAAAACGCGCCAGATTAGAAGACACCTCGGCCGGCATCAAAATATAATACACAGCCAGGGCGTGTTTCGCATTCGGTAATTCAATATCTAGAACCTCATACCCCAAATCACGAAACTTACTAATTGCAAGTTCAACGTTTTCGAGAACATCTTTTTCTATCCCTTCAAACAATTTTCTTGGTACACCGATGACCAACCGACCCTTTACCTTAACTGGCATATCAGGGTAATAAGATGTGCTATCCATTGGATCAGTCCCTTTCATTACATCAAAAAGCACCTTAGCGTCTTCTACGGTATTTGTAATAGTCCCAGCCTGATCAAGGGAACTACCCATAGCAATCAAGCCATAACGAGAAACGGCCCCATATGTTGGCTTAAACCCAACCTTTCCACAAAAACTAGCCGGCTGTCTTACAGAACCACCCGTATCAGTACCAAGGGCAGCCAGAGCCCCATTCATGGCTACAGAGGCCGCTGAACCGCCAGAAGAACCTCCTGGGACCCTTGTCTCATCTATTGGGTTCTTGGTTGGTCCAAAAGCGGAATTTTCTGTAGAACTCCCCATGGCAAACTCATCCATATTTGTCCTACCAAGGATAATGGCTCCCTCTTTCTTTAGTTTTTCAATCACGGTAGCACTATAGGGAGCAGTAAATACTGACAAAATTTTTGATCCAGCACTTGCAATCTTTCCCTTTATCAAAATATTATCTTTAATTGCAATAGGAATGCCTGCAAGCTTACCAGAGACATTCTTGTCAGCTTCCAATAGGGCCTCATTAGAAAAAACTTCAAGATAAGCATTGATGGTGGGGTTTTGTTTTTTAATAACATCTAAATATTCCGACACCAAATCACGAGCCGTGTATTCTTTATCTGAAAAAGCTTTTTTTGCTTTTTTGATTGATAGGTTATTTAGATCAATCATGAGAAATAATTTTTCTAACTTTCACAAATCCTTTTTCGTTTTTTGGAGCCCCCTTTATAAGGTCTGCCGTATACAGACCACTTTCATGTGGCTCCCCATCAGCCCGAAACACATTACGAACTTGAAAAATATTATTATCTATTTCAGTCTGAACTGCCAAATCAGAGATTTGGCTCACATATAAAAGAATTGAATCAATTTCTTTGGAAAAGGAAATTTTTTCTTCCTCAGAAATATCAATCCGAGACAAATTGGCGAGTTTTTGTATATCTTCTGGAGTAATCATACAGATATGGCTAATATTAACATTTCTTTAAACTTTTACGAGGAAATTTTAGCTAGAAATTCATCTTCAGAAAGTGTCTGTGCCCCAAATTTTTTTGCCTGACGCACTTTCTCTCCGGGCTCACTTCCCACAACCACAAAGCTGGTTTTTGAAGAGACAGCCGACGAAACTGAACCCCCAAGAGACTTTATTTTTTCTTTTATTTCATCTCTGCTCATGGAGGAAAGCGAGCCAGTGATCACAAAAGTCTTCCCCGAAAGCGGTAAATCTTTAATATCTACATTCTCTGCAGATTCTATTTTTACTTCACGAAGAAGTTTTTTCAAGGACTCCGTATGCGCATTGCCATGAAACCACCCAAAGACAGAGCTTGCTATGATTGGCCCAACCCCATCTATACTTGCCAAGTCTGCTTCAGATGCACTCATGATGGCATCTAGTGTCTTGAAGTGTCTGGCCAAATCATGGGCTGTCTCTTCACCAACCTGAGGAATAGAAGCGGCCGTAAGAAATCTGGCAAGAGAGATACTTCTAGAATCGTCAATGGCCCTGATAAGATTATCTGCGGAAAGTTCTCCAAACCCTTCTAGGTTTACTATGTCTCCTTTTTTAAGGGTGAAAATATCTGCAAAAGATGATACTAGGCCGGCCTCCATCAACTGCTTAATAAGCCTCTTGCCCAAACCATCTATATCAAAAGCTTTTCTAGAAACAAAATATTCAAGTTTTCGTTCAAGCTGTGCAGAAGAATCTTTTGCTACACATCGATAAGCCGCTTGACCAGGTATACGTTCAATTGAACCATCTCCTCCACATTCCGTAATTTTTTTAGGAAATGAAAAAACTTTCTCTTTTCCTGTGCGTAATTCAGTTAAGACCCTGACTATATCGGGGATTACATCACCGGCCTTTTTTAATATAACAGTATCTCCGACACGTATATCCAGACGCCTTATCTCATCCTCATTATGGAGAGTCGCCCTAGAAACAGTGGACCCATCAACCCAAACGGGCCGGAGCTTCGCAACTGGGGTTATCACCCCAGTCCTTCCTACCTGAAAAAGTATATCCTCTACTACAGTGGTCACTTCTTCAGCTGGAAATTTATAAGCAATCGCATAACGTGGAGACTTGGCTGTGTATCCTAAAATCTTTTGAACCGATATTTCATTTACTTTTATGGCCAAACCATCCATACCATAATCAACATCTTCCCTCTTCTTAATCCAGGTGTCGTAACTTTTTTTTATACCTACAACATCTAAGGAGTGGGAAAAATGCGGATTCACCAAAAACCCGAGGTCTTTCAAAAGTTCGAGCTCATCTACTTGTGTCTTTGGAATAGTGGATTTTTGACCTTTAAAATCGATGAAGTCTATATCATAGACAAAAGCACTCAAATTTCTCTTTCTAACAACCTTAGGATCGAGCTGGCGAAGTGAGCCGGCTGCCGCATTTCGAGCATTAGCAAAAGGCGACTCTTCGCCCTTTAATCTTTCTTCATTTATTTTCTTAAGCTGACTCTTCGGAAGCCACGCTTCCCCAACAACAATAATATCTATCGGCTTCTTAAGAGTGAGTGGTATAGCGTCAATCGTTTTTAAATTTTCTGTTATATTTTCGCCCACCACACCATCGCCCCTAGTGGCACCACGAACAAACTTACCATTTTTATATGTAAGGATTATCTTCAAACCATCTATTTTGTGTTCTGCACAAAAAGAAAACTCTGGTATATTGCCCTGTTCCTTTTTTAAAAATCTGCGAATTTTTGCATCCCATTCAATAAGTTCTTCTTCATTAAAAACATTGTCAAAGGACCACTGACTGACTGCGTGAATGACTTTTTCAAAGTGTTCAAGGGGGGTTCCACCGACCCTCTCTGTAGGTGTCCCAATAACTTTCAATTCGGGAAATTTTTGTTCGAGCTTAAATAGCTCCCTCACAAGAGAGTCGTATGCCTCATCAGAAATTTCTGGAGCATCCTTCTCGTGATAAAGACCATGGTGGTATTCCACCAACAAACGAAGCTTCTGGGCTCTTTTTGAGACATCTGGGGAGATCTTCATTGCCCTATGATACCCGAAAAACCTTCTTTAGTAATCAACCCTGACCGCCCGCTCTACACGTCGAGTAGCGTTAGCAAGGCAGGTATTATATCCACGTGACTCAATTGTCGTTTGCACTGACCCACCTGTGTAGTTTTTAATGACCTGAATATCGGCGCAATATGCCCTAGGACTAAAATTCATTCTCCCCAAGGTAGATGTTGCATAAGGCCAACTACTAGAACGAGTAATGGAGAGGGTGGCGTTTGCTGGATTAGATGTATCAGCATTACAAGAAACGGTGGTCTGCGGAGATGATGTGGAAAAAGCTGTCTGGCCGTTAGGATTTTTTGCATCCCAAAACAAAGCACACTCTACCCCGCTATCAGCAGCGTAAAAAGCCGCCTGAGAATCCCTACCAGCAGATGAAATGTTTATTTGTTTTAAAGCGAGACTCACAATGGCAAAGCTAACCAAAACAAGAGCACCCGTGATCGTTATAGCTATATAAATAGCGATACCACTAGAATCAGTTTTAAGCCTCGACGATTCTGTCGGGGTTCCGACCTTGCGTCTGGATTTTAAATTGAAAGTTTTTAGTGTCATCATGTTTGCCAATTGAAAATAATTTCCTTAACATCAAACGTCCCCTTGGGCCAAGTCACAGTCACCGTAATGGCTATTTCATTAACATTAATAGTTTGTATACTTACTTCCCTTGAGAAATTTGTTGATGTCCAAGACCCATCATAGCCATACATCTTTGAAACTGGATCTTGACGAAGCTTGGTGGCGCATGGACTCCCACTACATACAGTAACAGTATTTTGGACAACATCGATGAGACATTTTTTGTTAGGATAACATGGATCTGTTGAGAATTCCGCCACTCCCTTGAGCCAGTGTGTTGGTGTACCACTGGTAGTAATGAGGCTATTCGTATCTCTTACATTACGTATTTGTTCCACAGCTTCTTGTGCCAAGTAAAAGGCAATAACCTGATCTCTAGATTCATAGGCACTAGCCAACCCACTTCTGGCTGCGGTCATTGTGGCCACAAGAGCAAAAATAAATATAGTTATGGCTATAAGAACCTCTAGGAGAGTGAATCCTGATTCCGAGTTTGCTTTTTGTTTTTGAAAGAAAATTAATTTCATATTTTTATAAATCAAGAGCCCTTTGAGTTACCATTGTCTGGAGAACAAAATTTGATTGCAGTGATGGCTTTTCTCCAGCGTAGCCGTTTATAAGAATAATCACTTTTGGTTGAGCATTATCTCCGCCTGCTTGAGTTTGAGTATTAAAAACATAAAACCTCATATCTGTGACAGTGACTTCTGGCGCTGTAACCGCGAGATAGCTACTACCACTATCTATAGACTTCTCTATTATGTTTCCACTCTTTCTATATATAGTATTGACTCCTTCACTAGAAACAAAACTTATCGCAGTGCCTGGGCTTGCCTGACCAGTACAATTGGTGTTGGGAGGGGGTGGAAAACTACTTGATATCCCACAATAATAATTTCTACCAAACTTTATTTCTCTAGACATTATCTCAGTAGTAAAATTTAGGTTTGTCATTACAGACTTAAGAGACCTGGCCTTACGACCAGCATCTAATACACTTAAAAGAGAGCCCATACTGAACGTCAAAATAACGACAAAAATGGAGATGGAGATGAGTAGCTCCACCAAAGAAAACCCTTTGGCAGATCTAACTTTTGATTTTTCAAGAAAAAATATATTCATATTCTTATTGTACAGAAACCTGCCCTGTCGTATACACGATAATGCTTTTTACCTTACCCTTAGGAGAAGTCATCTGAACCCGTGCCCCACGATGGTTTGAATAAGTTACTGGACTACCAGAACTATTAAAAAATACTATTCTTGCGACTGGATTTGGCCTTGTAAAGGATATGGCAAGCCTACCCAAACCACAGGTCTCCGTACCTGTAGAGGTGACAACGCAGAGCTGACTTATTGTGTTACCGCGTGAAATATTATTCCTAATCACACACTCTCCTCCAGTAGTACAGGTACCAAATGTATCAAAATATCCATTTTTTGAACCACTGTCTGCAAAAGAATAGTAGGCAACGTTGGTGGGACTATTAATACCCAAAATATTAAAATCCACTCCGTAAGAAATATTGAAATCGTTGGACGATGGAGTTCGCTCCCTTACACTAATTCCATATGTTTGTGCCTCTCGTATTTGTAAATCTAAATCATTCACAACATTACTTAAAGATATTTGGTCACTCAAATCACCCTGGTTAAAAACAACCACGGTAGTGATAAGCCCGATGATACTTACAGAAACCAAAAGCTCAATCAGAGTAAACCCACCTAAGTGGTTATTTTTTTGATATCTCTGTGTTAATAAATTAAACATTAAAAAAAGTAGTTAAGTGAAAAATATCGCTATGCAAAATCATCGCAAGAAAAGTACCGATGATGAGAAATGGGGCAAATGGCACCTCACTCTTCATTGTAAGATGTTCACCTCCTGAACTCAATCGTTTTGTACCCAATAAGACAGCTAGGCGTGGAGCTAATAACCTAACTAGAGAAAACCCTGCGCCAATCCAAAAAGCAAAAGCGAAAGCCGAAAGCCCTTGAGAAAGGCCGAGATAGAGTCCGATGCTGAAAGCCAGCTTCACGTCACCAAAGCCCATCCAGCGACCATTAGATGTGTACCAAAGGATAAAAAAGAAACCAGAAAGGACTGAGGCGCCAATAATGTGGCTAAAAACAGAATAGCCGGGGACAATAAATTTACCCAAAAGAACCAACAGAACCGCACAAATGGCAAATAGAAGAGAAAATCTATCTGGGATAATCTTATGCTTAAGATCATAAACAAATATGACCAAAAGTGATGACCACAGAATACAAGAGATGATAAATTGCATCAGCAAGAAAATGTCACCTGTCTTAACATCAAAATACGCCCACAAAAAAACAAATAACAACCCATTGGCAAATTCAACAAGAGGATACTGCCAAGAAATTTTTGATTGACAGACACCACACTTACCACGAAGAGTGAGAAAACTAAAAATAGGTATGAGCTCGTACCAAGAAAGTGTCTTGCCACATGAAAAACAACCCGACCTTCCCGTAACCCCCCTGCCTGTATTGTGTCTAAGTATTACGACATTTAGAAAACTGCCAACTATTGTGCCGAAAATAAAAACGGAAATATAAATAAATGCCCCCATTGCTTTCATTATACGCCAAGACAGACAAAACAAAATGACCCCAGCGTGGGGTCATTTTGTTTTCAATACGATCAAGACTGTAAACACACGGCCAAATCAGAAACAATACTTGCTGTACCAAGAGTAGATATCCCCGTTGAGTCAACACACCAAGACTGAATAGGGTCCGTTTTCAGTGGAACAGAGATCGCCCAAGAAGAGGCAGCTGCGCCAACATTAAAATCCCCATCATCAGCCATGCAGGTGGCCGGAGTGATACCTCCAGAAGAAGATGTCTCTGCGCTATCAATGGCCGCTGTTATGTTGGCATCTAAAAAGACCATACTGTCAGTGGTTGTGCAATCACCACTAGTGATATCAGCGCCATAGTGACCATTATTATCATAAAATATCTCAGCCTGCGCCCTAATACCGGCCAGATTTGATTTAATGGAAGCATCTACACCCTTAGATCTTGCGGTGTTTAGACTAGCCAAAACAACACTGGAAAGAATACCGATGATAGCAATAACGACTAAGAGTTCTATGAGAGTGAAGCCTGCGGTTTTTTTCATATTCATATGTTTGGTTAATTATGGACACACGGTAATTCCTGATCCAAGTACAGATAGATGGCTCCTCAATGCCCCGGCTGAATCCGCGCAAATATATGGATTACTTCCCTCTGGCTGTTTAAGCTGTATGGACACGGCCCAGGCGGTAGTAGTATTTCTACATGCCGAAGCAGAACCAGCAGAGCTTTGGGCTGATGCTAAAATTTGATTAAACCTAGGATGAACAAATATGGAACCTCCTGTGGTACAAAGATTACCAGCAGTGCCAAAACTACCATTATCATTAAAATAAATATTTCCTTCATTTCTCAATTGAACAAAGGCACTTCTAATTCCAGCATTAGCACTTTTATTCCTAGCACTAGAAAGACTGGCCAAAACAACACTGGAAAGAATACCAATAATGGCAATAACAACTAAGAGTTCTATAAGAGTAAAGCCTGAGGTTTTTTTCATATTTTAATTATACATTACTATCCACAAGGAGGTAGAGCTGATGCATTGGCTGGGTTCCCTAGTCTTGCTTTGGCGGAACCCATAGAATCAACACACCAATGCGTCTCATTAACACCTTCCGACTGCTTAAGTTGTACGGAAACTACCCACGCAGTACCAGGGTTTATAGAACTTGATGGCGAAAGAATACATGTTGGAGTATAACCGCTAGCTTGAGATGCTGCAGAAATAGCTGCGGCTATTTTAGAATCAAAAAAAATATTATTTGTAAGCGTACCGCCCGTACAATTTACCCCTGTCTTTAGACCATAATTACTTCCAGCGGTATCAAAGTATATTTCTGATTGAATACGAATACTTGAAAGGTTGGCTTTTACAGAGGCGTTGGCACCTTTACCCTTCGCACTAGAAAGACTGGCCAAAACAACACTGGAAAGAATACCAATAATGGCAATAACAACTAAGAGTTCTATAAGAGTAAAGCCTTTGCCGAAACGTCTAATATTGTGCGAAAGTTGATCGCTAAGGGACCGAAAAATCATTTGTTAATTATACATTTTTTAAAGAAGCATAAATACTAATTCTATCCCCAAAACAAAACACCCCATTGGGGTGTTTTGTTTAAAACCATCAAACAAATAGTTGATTAAGGACAAACTGCTCCAGTAATAGCACCCGTTATCTGCTTAGAAGCACCTGTTGAATCAACACACCAAGAAAGAGTAGCGTTAGTTTTCAATGCTGCCGACATAGCCCATGTGCCATTCCCACCAGCGGTGCTTCGACACGTTGGTAGAGAACCAGACGCTATATTCAGTGCCGAAACGGTCTGAACAAAGTTAGGATCAAGAAACATTGAACCAACAGTAGTACAGAGACCTGAGGCAGCAGCACCGTAGCTATTGTTGTTGTTATCATAGTAGATTTCTGCTTGAGCACGAGTATTGGCTAAGTTGGCTTTAATGGCAGCATCTGCGCCTTTTCCTCTAGCCTGGTTCAAACTAGCCAAAACAACACTGGAAAGAATACCGATGATAGCAATAACGACTAAGAGTTCTATGAGAGTGAAACCTGAAGTTCTTTTCATTTAAATAAATGTTAACAAATAATTTTTATAATCGGACACCCCCGCAAAGATATCTCTCTCATTATTAAACGAGTACTCTCATTATAAGCCAAAAACCGATGAAACAATAGGGGTTGTGGATAAGAACTGTTAAGAAGTGGCTTATTCTACCCAGCAGAAGAAGCTATATTATAAATAGGCATCAATACAGAAGCCAAAAGTACACCTACCCCAAGACCTAGAAGTACAATCATGACTGGCTCTATGAGGTCGACCAAGGTATCTACCGCGTTCATAACTTCACGCTGATAGAACTTGGCCATTGTTTTAAGTATATTCCCCAATTCTCCGGTTTCCTCCCCCACCCTAATCATTTGAACCAAAATACCCGGAATTTCTGGGTACTGTGAAAGAGAGTTGGAAAGCGAACTACCGCCCTTTACTGCAAGCATACTCTCATTTAGTATCTGCTTATAAATATCATTGCCAACAACACTGGCCGTGATTTCAAGCGCACGAAGCATCGGTATGCCAGATGAGATCATAGTGTGCATATTGTCTGAAATCATAGAAAGATAGAGCTTTCTATATAATTCACCAACAAAAGGAATTCCTAGCTTGAATCCATCAAAAGTAAAAGACCCCTGGGCTGTGCGAGTATAACGAATAAAGAAGTAGAGTCCTACAATAAGACCCGCTAATAGGAAGACACCATAACTTACTAAAAAATCACTAATACCGATAACAATTTTGGTATATATAGGAATGTCTTGCCCAGAATCAAGGAGAATCGCTGCAATTTTAGGAATAATCATAGTAAACATCAGTACCATGACACCAATAAAAACAGTAATCACAAATGATGGATAAATAAGGGCGTTACGAGCCTTTGAAGTCACTTCATAAGTTCGATCGAGATAGTCAGCTAAATAATTAAAAGTTTCATTTAATTTCCCCGTCTCTTCACCTGCCCTCACCATGTTTATATAGAAATTAGAAAATACCCGCGGATGCTTAGAAAGGGCCTTAGAAATGGAGCTGCCGGCCTGAAGATCATCAGCAATTTCGGTAAGCGATTTTCTTAAAACTACATTCTCTATCTC
>CAZMSV010000011.1:6810-20430 GCA_964569075.1 uncultured Candidatus Saccharibacteria bacterium | reverse complement strand
TCTTAAGGGCTTCCGGATCCTCAATTAGCACATATTTATAATAGAGAAGAATTTTAAACATATTTTAATTTCCAACCCTAACAATGTCTCCCTCTAAAAGACCTGAAGCGACCTCAATGAAGCTGTCATTACCAACAAATCCCAAAGTTACTCGGACTTCTATTACTGTATCACCCTCAACTTTAGAGACGAAAGATTCACCGTCTCTCTCTGTAACCGCATAGATGGGTATATTTAAGACACCTTGAGACTCCGATGTTTTAATTCGTAAGTTTGCTGTCAACCCACTCTTTATTAAACTCACATCGCCCACAAAAGCAACTTCAATTTTGTAGTTAACCACTCCGTCTACCACATTTTCGGCTGGATCAATATATACAACTTCGCCGGCAAACTTCTTTCCAACAAAAGCATCAAAGGTTATCTCCACTTGGTCACCAATATTTACTTTTCCAATGTTAACCTCGGACACATTGGCTTCAATTTCTAGATCGCCGACAGAAAGAACTGACACTATAGGAGTGCCTACGGATATGATCTCTCCAACCTTGGCATCTTGCTTGGTCACGGTTCCATTGATAGGAGACTTAAGTGTGAGACGGGCTAAATCCGCTTCCGAACTTTGGACAGACGCTCTAAACTGCGCCACCCTGGCTTCTTGAGCAAGAATAGAATCCAAAGTAGAAGATGTGTTTCCAGAAATGCCCTGAGGAGAAGCCGATAGCTTTTCCTTAGCAGAAATCATATTCGTTATCGCTGTCGCAATGCTTGTTCTGGCAGTAGAAACATCCGCTTTATATCCGCCAAGTGTGGTTTGATATTCAAAAGCAACATTAGATATGGAATTTATAGCTAGTGCCAATTTTTCCAAAAATAGTTTGGTGTCCGAAAGAACCCTGTCTGATTCAGAAATAAAAGAATTCAAATCTGAGGATGCCGAAATGTTGGTTAAATGGGCCTGCCAACTTAATATGTCTTTTTCAAGACTACGACGAAGCGTATTGAGGTCTCTTTTTAATCCAGCGTCAACGATAAAATTATATGTTGTTCCATTATCATCTATAATCAAGTCAAAATATGTTGACGAAGTTGCTGGGTCTTTAAAAAACTGATCCGCATGATTTCTAACAGCATCATCCACCCTAGTATATGCATTTCTTATTGTGGCGAGCATACTCTCACGAGCCTGACTTGAGGAGTCGGTACTTTGCCTGCTTATTTCCGCAAGTTTGACCTCTTCTTCAGAAAGATTGGCTTTGGCCCTGGCCACTTCTGCCAGTTTGGCAGAGGCATCAAGTTGAACCAAAATGTCGCCCCTAGATACCACCTCACCAAGGGATGCGGGAACACCAGACACCTTGACTCCTATCTCAAAACCCAAATCCACACTTTGTGAGGCTTTGGTCTTTCCGATAACTGTCACCTCTTGAACCAAGTCTCCCCGAACAACGGTGATATCTTTGAGACCATCGTCTCCATTTCTGCTTAGTGAAAACCCAATAATCAAGATCACAACAGCGAGTAAGATGAATCTTTTCGGATGAGTTTTAGTATAAAGAGCAATGTTTCTAATTCTGTTTTTCATATAAATATTTATTTAGGGTATCACAAGTTTTTATTTTCTGCTCGGATTACGAACATCTTCTACTATCTTGCCATCGGACAAAGTGAGAACTCTGTCTGTCAAAGATGCGTACTCCGCTTCGTGAGTAACCATGATGATAGTTTGTCCCGCCTTGTTTAATTCCAAAAAATGGTTGAGCACAATGTCAGATGTCTCAGAATCCAAATTGGCCGTTGGCTCATCTGCAAAGACAATTTTAGGCTCATGAGCAATAGCCCGTGCTATAGAAACCCTCTGTTGTTGGCCGCCTGAAAGCTGACTCGGAAGATTGTGGAGTCTGTCTCCTAGACCAATCCTGGCGAGAGACTCTTCTGCCTTAGAATCAGCTTCTTTCTTGGTTAATCCTTGCATGAGAAGCGGTATCATCACATTTTCTATAGCGGTGAGCTCTGGTATAAGAGCGTAGTCCTGAAAAATAAATCCAAGCTGTTCTAAACGGACGATTGTCCTATCCTCATTAGATAAATTAGTAACCCTTTTATCATCAATAAAAACCTCGCCAGAAGTTGGATGGTCCAAAAGACTCATCTGATACATTAGGGTAGATTTACCAGACCCAGAACGCCCAGAAATGGAGATGAATTCTCCAGATTTTACCTCAAAAGAAACATCATTGACCGCAATGATTTCTGAGTCTCCACTCTTAAACTTTTTTGTTATGTTTTCAGCTCGTATCATGATGTTAAAAATTATTTTCTTCCCAAGATGGCATCTAGCGTATTTTGCTTGACCACAATCCTAGCGGGAATATATCCAGCAATGACAGTGGCGACCATGAGTATGGCCGCCCTAATCATGGTATTAGGAATTTCTGCCACCAATATGCCATCACTAAATGGAAACTTAATCGGATGTTCTGTAACAAACGGCACCAGAAAGCCATAGAGGATCGCCAAACCAATGCCTATGCCGATAAGGGCGTAGAAAAATGCTTGTAAAACATAAGAAAATTCTACCGCCCTAGAATCAATACCTATTCCTTTCAAAATTCCAATAAATTTTCTACGAGTGATGGCATTAACAAAAATTATGATGAATATGGTAATAGAGGCAGCAACAAGTCCAATAGAGCCGACCACATTGCCCAAAAGGCCAAAGGTGTCTTTGATATCTAGAAGAAACTTCGGTAATGATTCTTCCCAAGTCTGCACATTAGCAAAATCCCCTGCTCCGGTCGCCAACATTGCCGCTTTGACTATTTCTGGGTCTGATCCTGGTTTCAAAAATATACTTATCTCATCTACATTAAAATTTTTCTGCCCTGCCATACTTCGCAGTGTCGTGTCTAGAACAAACATTCTAAAATCCACTTGGTCAACCTTGCTCTGTAAAATTCCCTTCAAACGAAGTTCTTTTGTGTTTTGTCCAATAGTAAGTCTCACCATATCTCCAACCTCTACATCTTCAAGAAGAGAGAGTCCTGGGGCTTCAATGTCTAAATATTTCCTAAAAAAATTTGCCCCAATAATAATACTTTCTGAATCCTCAAGTGTAAGATACTCTCCCTCTACAATGTGGGATCTCAAATTAGTAGCTTCGTCTTCAATGATTGGATTTATACCGACAATCGATCCAATGGCGGAATTCGGCTCGTCGGTTTCCCGAAGCTTAGTCTTATAGTTGGCCTCCACTGTTCCAGCAGAGACAAATCTATAGGTTACCGTCTCAGCCCAAGGCAGTGCACGGGCTGTTGCCAAAATAGATGGACTATTCTCGATAGAATCCTTTTTAGGAAGTGGAGTAATCAAAATATCTCCCGCATAACCAGTTTTATATACATCTGTTGAACCCTGAATAATTCCCACCAAAATCCCCCTGACTACAACGAGGTTAAGGAAGGTCAGAACCATCACAAATATAATAAGAACCGTAGTGGCAATACTTGAGCGCCTTACCTGCCTTAGAGCCAAAAACCACCCCACTGAAAGTGAGGTAGCCAAAGTAGAAATCCTTCGTTTCGTCCGCTCCATTGGGCCGTATTATAGCACAAAACGACCTAAAAACATAGATAATAGCTGAAAATGTCTGGAAAAAGCTTGCACATACTAAAAACTAGTTACGCCTCACGGCGCGATCTACTGATCGACTCAAAACTGACCACTTTAAATCCCGACGATAAGTCGGGACCCCGACCTTGCGTCGGGGCTATTCCAACCCTTATATGAAGTGTTTGGATTCCTTAATGTTCCTCTAGCCCAACCTTTTAATTAAATCCTTAAGCTCTTCGGAAACGTACGCTATGGCCATTGGATTTTGTTTAAGTGCTTCAAGAATAAATTCTCTGTCTTTTCGTAATTCGGGGGAGGCGTATCTAAGCGCATGTCTATATCGTTTAACCGCTTCAAGAACGATTTCTCTGTCATTTTGGAGTTCAGGGGAGGCGTATACAAGCGCCCATCCATATCGTTTAACCGCTTCAAGAACGACTTCTCTGTCGTTTTGGAGTTCGGGGGGGGGCAGATTGAAGCGCATCTGGATACTCTCTCACCTCATTCAACATCTCATCTCTCTCCTTATTAATATTAATGGTGTTTGCCTGCCCATGAAGAATATCCATGGCGGAAAGATTGCCTTGTCCAAGGGTTTTTTTCACCTCCGCCACAAATTCCGCATCGGCCATTGTCTTTTCCCTTGATTCCGTGAATTCTTGTTGTTGTTCTGGGCTAAATTGTTTCATATTTTTATTATTAAATCACTAATAAACACTCGCCTTTATCGTACAGAATATTGCCAAAAATACAAATACATGAATAAACGTCTTGACCACAAGCTCTTAACTAAAAGCTATTGACTATAAGCTATCCTACTCCAATCCCTTACAATTCCCTGCTGGAGTGAGGCCTGCTTTCTTAGCCTCTTCAGCCGAAGAATAATAAACTTTATTTACTTCAGAAATCTGCTTAGCCCCCGGACACCACGGAGCGTGGTATTTGTTGCTGTTTTTTGAAGCCACTACGCCACCAGATCCAATACTCGCCCCTTGTACGGAGGGATTTTCCGGAATAAGCGTAGCCTTATTAGTACCAGAAGACAGAAAACCTTCCTGATTTATATTCTTAATAGAAATGGGCTCCTTTATAGAATCATAGTAAGCTAGCCTTCCTATCCCAAATGAAGCGCTGGCGACCAAAAGAAGGATGAGCAGGTTTAAAATGGCTGTCTTTCTATTGAATCTCTGGCCAACTTCAACAATTTCAAATTCCTCCTCAAGCGGTAAACTTGCATCTTGATTTAAGCCTAATGGCTTGCCTTTTTCTTCTATTTCATTTATCATTGTTTCCTGTATATTATATCGTATTAAAAGACTTTGGGTTCAGGTTTTTCTGAAGCTCAAAGCTATAACCTAGAAGCTAGTCATATGGCAACAAAAAAAGCAGGTGGATCAACAAAAAACGGAAGAGATTCGAATCCAAAATATTTGGGTATTAAAGTCACGCCTGGAGCAACTGCTTCTACAGGAATGATACTCGTTCGACAGAGAGGTACTGATGTACTTCCAGGGAAAAATGTTGGTATGGGAAGAGACCATACCTTGTTTGCCCTTACTCAAGGACTGGTAGAAATGAAGACGAAAAGAAAAATTCATTTTGATAATAGGATAATCGTAAAGAAAATCATAAATGTAGTCTAAACAAAAACCCGGCAATTGCCGGGTTTTTGTTTATTTAATACGGTCTTTCTTTTTTAGGACAGAATCCAAATCTATTTAGCCACCACAGAAAGAATAAAGTGAACAGACATTTCCTGTACCTTAACCTCAATCTTATGTTCGCCAATTTCTTTTATTGGCTTTTTAAGAATGATGTGATCTGAAAGAATCTCAAGACGGGTTTGCTCCTTTATTACCGGCACAATTTCTGCTTGATGGATTCCAGCAAATAGATGACCTTGTTCATTTGCTGGTTCTACCATTTCAATACGAACACCATCCAAATCTTTTATATTCTTCAAAAGCAAATCTTCATGAACCTTCTTTTCAGAATCTTCTTGCTCTTTTCGTGACAAAATTCTCTTCATTACAGAGTCTGTCGCGATTTCGGCTAAATGGTTGGGTATTAGAAAATTAATCGCATATCCATCAGATACGTTTTTGACCTCATATTTATTCCCAGCATTTGGGACATGTTTCAGAAAAATAACCTTCATTGGTGATTAGTGGGGATTTATCTATTTAGTAAGTGCTGGCTATTCTAGCAGAAAAGCCTTAATTGTCCAATACGGTAAAACCTATAATCTACCGTAGCCCACATAACCCCATTTATCGGGCTATGAGAATTTCAAAGGCCCTCTCTTTTTGAGAGTCGCGCTTGGCTTCTGCGTCTTCTTTTGTTACTTCTACCACAACATCTGGCGCAAGCCCACCATCAGATATGGAAACACCTTCTGGTGTAAGCCATCTAGCAATAGTCACCTTAAGCGCCGTCTCTGGAGTAATGTCTACTAACTCTTGAACTGATCCTTTCCCAAAGGTCCTCTCGCCAACTAGCGTGGCTATACCGTGTTCACGAAGAGCTCCTGCCAGAATCTCTGAAGCTGAAGCGGATCCCCTATTAACCAGAATTACAAAATCTAAATTATCATTAAAAACATCATAGCCTCTGCTCCTATAAATAGTTTCATCTTTTTTGCCACCAAAATCTTCTCTCACAATAACCTTGCCTGCTGGCAAGAACCAACTTGTCATATCAATGGCGGCCTCGAGGTATCCACCAGGATTTCCACGTAGATCGAGAAGAAGCTTGTGACTACCAGACTGAATAAATTCTCTTAAGGCCCCTCTAAAAAGATTTGGGGAATTCGCCGAAAAATTATATAGCTCTATCAAAAATATTCCATTACTCAGATGCTCTGTCCGTATGGTCGGGATATTAATAACATCTCTAACAATTGGGATACTGATGGGTTCACTAGCCCCTTCGCGAATAACAGAAAGCGTTACGGTTGTACCTCTCTTACCACGAATCAAGGAAACTGCTTCGTCGGTAGTAAGGTTAGTAGTTATTGTGTCATCAATACTAATAATCCTGTCGCCAGGCTCTACCCCTGCCTTATACGCTGGAGTATCTTTAAGTGGGGAAATCACAGTAAGTACCCCATCTCTCATTCCAACCTCCATCCCCACTCCTTCAAAATTACCCCTTACATCACTTTGAAAAATCTCATTTTGAACTGGAGGAAAAAATACAGTATGTGGATCTCCCAAAGAGGCCGTTAATCCTTGGATGGCCCCGTATACTTTTTCCTCATTACTAATCCTATCGTCTGTTGAGCTCGCTGGTACATATTTCTCATTAATAATATTCCAAGTCTTCCAAAAAGCAGAGAAATCAACCGTTTCTGGCTTATAAAGATCCTTGTTTTCTACCAAGACGGCGTTGTCTGCAGAAGCCATACCTCTTTCCCCCCTTTCTAGCCCAAGAGAAAATGCGCCCCACAATAGAAGGGCGATCAAAACCACAAAGATACCATTTCGTTGGGAAAATTTCATAGAAAAGATTTCCTGTTACGATAATACTATCACACCCGTGTCGACCGCGACACTTTTTATATTTTTTTATTCTGGGGAAAAGATAAACACATAAAGCGTGTTATAATTTTTGGATATGGTGCATAGATACAAGCACAAAGATACAGTCTGGGTTGATCTTAAACACCCCACCTCTCAAGAGGTGCGGGATATTGTGGAAGAATTTTCCATAGACCCGTATGTGGCCAATGAGCTCACCTCTCCATCCACAAAATCTAGAGCTGAACTTCACAGAGACTTTTTATACCTAATCCTGCATTTTCCCGCACTCAAACACACCCATACTGACAACTCCAAACAAGAAATAGATTTTATTATAGGAAAAAACTTCCTCATTACGGCGCGTTACGACACAGTAGACGCTCTTGAGAAATTTGCCAAAATAGTTGAGGTGCAAAGTATCCTTGATAGGAGCTTTGAAGATAACTGCACAGGAGCAATATTTTTTGGGATTTTACAAGAAATATACAGTTCCCTCTTCAATGAGCTGGAGCATATTGAATCCTCAACCAATAAAATAGAAGACGGAATATTCGCTGGAAGAGAGCGCGAAATGGTCGTGGCCCTTTCTCAAGTTTCAAGAGATCTACTTAATTTTAAAAAGTACACAGATTTTCATAGAGATGTCCTAGAAAACTTAGAGACCTTTGGTCTAAAAATATTTGGAGAGCATTTTGCATATCACGTCAAACGTATTATTCATGAATACAAAAAGACACACAACGCATTGAGAAATAACTTAGAGCTACTTTCAGAACTTAGGGAAACCAACAACTCCCTCCTTTCCACAAAGCAAAATGAGATTATGAAAACACTAACTATTCTTGCCTTCGTTACCTTTCCGTTGGCCTTGATCGCTGCCATATTCGGAATGAATACTGTTGATAATCCAATCTTGGGAAATGCCAACGATTTTTGGATTGTTATAAGTATCATGGTGGTGGGGGCTTTTCTAATGTATATTTTCTTCAAACTCAAAAGGTGGTTTTAAAGTAAAAATTTAACCATTTCCCTAAAGCCCCCTATTCATCATTCTATATTCATAATTATCATGCCCATTTTCCTCTCCAATACACTTACTGGAAAAAAAGAAGAATTCAAGCCGGTTAAGGTGGGTCATGTGGGTATGTATCACTGCGGACCAACCGTCTATGACTTCGTACATATCGGCAATCTGCGCTCATGGGTAACCGCTGATCTTTTGCGACGTACCCTTGAATATGGGGGGTATGAAGTGAAGCAAATTATGAACATCACTGACATAGGTCATTTGTCTGGTAATGGCGATGAAGGTGAAGACAAGATGACCAAGGGACTCAAGCGAGAAGGTCGCCCCCTAACCATTGAAGCAATGAAAGAAATGGCGGATTTTTATGCTGAAAGATTCAAAGAAGATTTAGAAAAGATAAATATACTGACCCCCCATGAATTCCCAAAAGCGAGCGAACATATTAAAGAAGACATAGAACTTATAGAAACCCTCGAAAGTAAGGGATTTGCCTACAAGACAAGTGATGGTGTCTATTTTGATACTTCTCGTGACAAAGATTACGGAAAATTGGGCGGATCTGTTTCGGACAAAGAAGAGTATTCTCGCATTGGTGAGAATCCAGAAAAGAAAAACCCGCGCGATTTTGCCTTGTGGAAACTTAATCCAACACTCGGCTTCGAAAGCCCTTGGGGTAAGGGCTTTCCTGGTTGGCACATAGAATGCTCCGCAATGGCTAAAAAATACTTGGGTGAACATTTTGACATACACACTGGTGGCATAGATCTAGCTCCCATACACCACAACAACGAGATTGCTCAATCAGAAAATGCCTGTGACTGCCAGTTCGTAAACTATTGGGTTCACAATGCCTTTGTAAATATAGGAAGTGACAAAATGGCAAAGTCCGAAGGAAATTTCATTACACTAAACACACTTACAGAAAAAAAATATCTTCCCCTTGCCTATAGATACTGGCTTCTTCAAGCCAGATACAATTCTCCTATAAATTTTTCATTTGAAGCATTAGAATCCGCACAAACAGCTTTTATAAAAATAGTAAAAAATTACAAGACCCTTCCCGATGGTGGCGAGGTGTCTCAAAGATACAAAGAAGAACTTACGAAAGCAATGAACGATGATTTAGACACCCCCAAAACTATTGCCTTGCTTTGGGAACTTCTAAAAGATGAACCTGTATCGCCAGAAGATAAAAAAGAAACGATTAAAGAATTTGATAAATTACTTGGGCTTGGCATAGAACAAAATGCTAAAGAGTTGAAAGATACAGCAACAGACGAACTCCCTCAAAATATCCAAGACTTAATAGAAAAAAGAGAGGATGCAAGAAAAAACAAAGATTGGAAGATGTCAGACAAACTACGTGATGAAATTAAATCTCTTGGATATACGGTTGAAGATTTACCAGAAGGTCCCCGCATTAGCCTTTAGCCCATACATCACCCGCTTGGACGTGGTACGTCCAAGTGGGTGGCGTATTCAGAAAACTTCAATGCGCCACCCTCTGGCGTATTCAAATGGCTCATCAGAGCCATTTTTATCTTCCACGATTACCCCCTTATTTCATAATTTAAAAACCCCAAGCCGAAGGCTCCAGACTGAAACGTCGGGGCTAAAAACTTTAAACTTAAAACTGTCCCCTTTCCTCTCCACAACTTAAACACAGCTTTTCCCAAATTTTACAAGTGCGCCACGGAAACCCCCTATGATAAGATATGCCAATGGCGGAACATATAATTAGAGACAAAGTTCGCATTCCTCCACAAAATACCGAAGCAGAAATGGCACTTCTGGGCTCTATTATGCTTAGGCCCGAATCTATTTATGAAATCATAGACCTAGTAACTCCAAAATCTTTTTACGCTGAACGTCACGCTATTATTTTTGATACGATGCTTGATCTTTTCACCAAGCGAACACCGATTGACCTTCTTTCCCTTTCATCAAGACTTAAAGAAAAAAATATCCTAGACCAAATGGGTGGCGCAAGTTACCTCACGGAGCTTGTGAACACAGTTCCCTCTTCGGCAAATATAAAACACTACGCAGAAATTATCCAAAAAAAATATATGATGCGTCAGCTCATAGGAGCATCAGAATATATTTCGCACTTAGGATTTGACGAATCTTCCGACCTTGAAGATTTATTAGATAAAGCAGAAAAACATATTTATGACATCACTCAAAAAGGCGGTGTTCATAAATTCGTAGAAATGAAGGATGAATTAGCAGAAGCCTTTGAACGTTTAGAAAGACTTCATAATAGTAAGGGTGAACTCCGCGGAGTACCGACTGGCTTTAAAGAGCTCGATCATAAACTAGCCGGATTCCAAAAAGCAGACCTCATAATCCTCGCCGCCAGACCATCAATGGGAAAGACTTCCCTCGCCTTAGATATTGCCAGACAAACTGCCATACAACATAAAGTACCGGTTGGTATTTTTTCTCTTGAAATGAGTTCCCAACAGCTTGTAGACCGTATGCTTGCTGCAGAATCCAATGTAGACGCTTGGAAACTTCGTACAGGTAAACTTTCACAAGAGTCTGACTTTGTGGCCATTAGACAATCTCTGGACAGACTTTCTCAGGCACCAATATATATAGATGACCAGCCAGGAAGCAATATTTTAAAAATGCGCTCTGTTGCCCGTCGCCTAAAAAGCGAGAAAGGTTTAGGACTTCTTATAGTGGACTACCTACAGCTTATGGTACCTACCCAATCACGAAGTTCCGACAACCTAGTCCAACAAGTCACAGAAATCTCTAGATCTCTTAAGAACCTTGCCCGTGAATTAGATATTCCAGTGCTCGCCCTCTCTCAGCTCTCGCGCGCAGTAGAGTCTCGCGGGGGTAAACCCAGACTTTCCGACCTGCGTGACTCTGGGTCTATTGAACAAGACGCTGATGTGGTGATGTTTATACACAGAGAAGACAAATATAAAGATGATGCAGAAAAAACAAATATTGCAGAGATTTTAATTGAAAAACATCGAAATGGAGAAACTGGTAAAGTAGAGCTTTTCTTTAATGCTAAAAAAGCCACCTTCCAAAGCATAGATAAAAGCAACTTTGGTGGTTCCGAAAAAGAATTTGAGAGCTTTTAATTTTTTATTTTGTTTTCTATCATGTCTTATTTTTCTAATCTCATAGAGCTGTTTCGAAGATTCCCCGGTATCGGCCCAAAACAGGCTGAGCGTTTTGCATATTTTCTTCTCTCTACAGATGAGAGCTTCGTAAAAAACCTAGTTAGAGAATTAGAGTCTCTCAAAGAATCTAGTGCCATGTGTGAGTCTTGCTTTAGGTATTTTGCTAAAAATGGCGGAACCTCTAAGGTCTGCCCAATTTGTAGCAATGACTCTCGCGATGTGGGTAAACTCCTGATCGTTTCAAGGGATGTGGATATGGAAAATATAGAGAGAACAAAAATCTATGATGGACTTTATTTTGTTTTGGGTGGAGTAGTGCCAATTCTTGAAAAAGAACCAGAAAAAAAGATACGGATTCGTGAGCTCATAAAACTAGTAGAGAGTCGCAACAAAGATATGAAAGAAATAATCCTTGCCACCAATGCTACTAGCGAGGGAGAGCACACTGCTGATTTTGTCACAAATCAGATAGAACCTATCACCAAGAAATCAAACATAAAAATATCAATGCTTGGTCGCGGTCTATCCACTGGCACAGAGCTTGAATATTCTGATTCCGATACAATTGTAAACGCCTTAAAAAATAGAGGGTGAGACCCGGCTTATAGCTTTTAACTTAAAGTTTGGAAATTGACATGGATAACTCGTGGTGGTAGAAATAGGTCTGAAGCTGTTCCCTTGCACCTTACCTAAAATGGAAGGAATACCCTCATGCCCGCGACCAATCTATTTGAAGAACTCGTAGTTATCAGAAATGAACAGATCGAGGAAAACAAAGTAAGGATTATGGAGGCTAGACGAGCAGCTTTGGAGATTGCGGCGCCAGCCGTCACGGCTGAACTGATACCGCTTCTACTTTGGGCTGCCGAAAATGGGCGAGCGGAGCTCAAGGTCTATAGTCGCCCAAACAAGGTCAATTCCCGGGAGTACTTCGTGTTCAGAATTATCGAAAACTGGGCATCGGAGCTGGGTTTTACTACCGAAGAAAGACCGGACGGAGAAACAATATCCTTGGTCCTCTCCGGTTGGTAGGGCCACAATTGCCCCACAAATGCCACCCCCGTTCCGCAATCTGCGGAACGGGGGTGTATGCATTCTATACTTTCTACCCCGTAGTGAATTTTGCCATCACCGCATTGCAACAAAATTGCTATGGCAAAATATACTACCGGGTTATTTTATCCCTGTGATCTCCACTTCAAAGTATGGTTGCCTGTGACCGTTCTTTTTAAAATATCTACTCTTTTGTTTATATTTAATAACTGTAACCTTAGGATTTCTACCAATTTTTTGAAGTTTGGCTTCCACCTTTGCACCGACAATAGTTGGAACACCAATTATCACTTCTCCGTTATCAACTAGAAGCACTTGGTCAAAAGTAAGAGAGTCGCCCTCTTTGTATTCTCCTATAATCTTCTCTATTTTAATTTTCTGACCTTCCTTGACCTTATATTGCTTGCCACCAGTAGCAATAACTGCGAAAGTCCCATCATTTTGTGGGGATTTTGCCTTGGTTGCCCCCTTAACAGGGGCCTTCTTTTCAACTGTAGTTTCTTTAGCCATAGTGCGTACCATTGTATATAAATCTATAAAAATGGCAAGGGTATTATGGTGAAGGCCCCCTTCGGCATTGCCTAGGGGGGCCTCTGTTGACATGTGCGCCAGCTGATGAGGCTGACACGGGAACGGGATCACCTCCTTCAGTATGAAGACAGAGGATGCTTTCCTGTCCCTACTGAAGGAGGTTAACCAGTGTTATAACGGCGCATAATTCACCCCTCCGTGGTTAAGTAGAGAACGATAGGGGTCCTATTTGGATTATATCCTTAATACGGCCCGAAAACACCCTAGTTATCCTCATCTTCAGATTCTGGTTTTTCAAGTATCAGAGGTTCTACTTCAATGGCCTCACCGGTAATACGCATTACATCTTTATCAATTTTACCAAGCTCTTTTCTTGAAGAGTTAAAATGACTCACCACCGTACCAAGCGAAGCACCAAGCTTGCTGTGGTATTCTTCATAGCTTTTTATATGTTTACCAAGATCACTAACTCTTTTTATAATATCCTGCGCAGTCTCCTCTATCTGGAGTGCCTTGAGTCCTTGAAGTACGGTCTGTAGATATGCCAAAAAAGATGTTGGGGAAACAATGATAACCCTACGCTCTTTGAATGCATATTCAATTAAGTCACGAGTATTCACCTTGACCGCCCCAACTTGAGAAACCAGTAAATCATAATATATAGCTTCGTGAGGAATGAACATGAATGCAAAATCCATTGTCCCCTCAGAAGGCTTCACGTATTTAGAGG
>CAZMSV010000011.1:0-6800 GCA_964569075.1 uncultured Candidatus Saccharibacteria bacterium | reverse complement strand
ATTTAGAGGTCTCATCAATTCGATTTTTAAGGTCTGCACGAAATGCTTTTTCTAATCTTTCTTTTTCAAGCGGATTTTTTTCCTCCACTAATCGATTATAATTTTCAAGAGAAAACTTCGAATCTATGGGAATTATTTTTTCTTTTACAAAAACAACAGCGTCCACAATGGTACCGTCAGCAAAAGGATACTGCATTTGAAAACTCTTCGGAGGAAGCACATTTTTTAGAAGTGTTTCCAAGTAATATTCACCAAGAATTCCTCTTTGTTTCGGATTTTTCAAAATATCTTGAAGCGACTGAAGTTGATCAGCGAAAGACACCACCTGCTTATTGGTCTCATCTAGACGAGTCAATTTCTCTGTAATATCACGAATTATTTTAACAGACTCACTAGATTGATACTGCAGAGACTGATGGAGTCTGTCTGCGTTTTCTGAGAGCTTGTTGTCCAGTGTCTGACTTAGGGCGCTAACTTGATTTTGGATAAGAAGAAGTCCCTCGCCAGATTCACTTCCCTCTTTAGTGCGCAAAAAAAGACGCCACAAAATAACGGCGTTCACCACGAGAATCACCAAAAGAAAAACAATGAGTAGTCCGCTTTGTTCCATTGCCACTATTATATCAGCACTCGGTCAAAAGTCCCGACGTAAAGCTATGACTCCGACCAAAACGTCGGGGCTAGAAACCAAGAGCTAGAAGCTATATAATGATTCATATGTTACATCAACAAATCAGAGACCAGATAAAAGAAGCCATGCTTGCCAGAGACACAGTACGCCTGAATACACTCAGAGGGCTCCTTTCGTCCTTTACCAATGAGCTCGTGGCCAAAAAACGAAAGCCCAATGAAGAGCTGGGAGATGAAGACGCTTTGGATGTTGTCCGCCGTGGGGTTAAGCAAAGAAAAGATTCTATTGAACAATTTAAAGCCGGCGGGAGAAATGACCTTGCAGAAAGTGAAGAAGCTGAACTTATGATACTTCAAACCTATCTTCCCCAAATGATGAGTAGGGATGAGATAAAAACAATTGCAGAAGCAAAAAAACAAGAGATGGGTGCTGACAAATCCAAACTTGGACAATTAGTTGGTGCAGTTATGAAAGAACTAAAAGGTAAGGCTGACGGAGCAGATGTTAAGGAAGTAGTTGAATCTCTTTTTGAATAACTGATTGAGAAATTAGCACCGCACCCAAGCCCCTTGTTTTTTTACTAAAAAATGCTTGTATTGGTAAAGAATCGGTTCTGATCAACCTACGCCCTAGGGAGAGTTCCATGAAAATCCCATTTATCGAGAACCTGACAATCAACGTTGGGGCATACGGGAATCTTCGTCAGAGGTTACACGGAATGCCGTGTCATGCTTTCGACCCAAGGATCAATGCTGATAATTTCGACTATCCCAAATGGACAACTGAACCAAGGGATGACTCCGACAGATATACGAAGATGTTCCTCTTTATTCTTAATGGAGACGCCATCGAATCTGAAGTGCGTGTAGCTATGGAGTCTCAGGGTCTTGTTCCAGTAAATTTTCAAACATTCATTGACTTCTTGTCGGACACTAGAAGTTGGGAGTTCGGCAACCTCTTTGTCTGCTTGGAAACTATGCTTGGAAAAGAAGATTCTCTGTGCCAGGGCGCTTCTCTTGTCCCGGTAATGCATCAGTATCTCTTTAACAGGATGTCCAACGATCCAAACTTGCCGATCAAGAACAGATATCGGCGCTATATGGATCTGGATCGAATCGGCCGAGTCTGGGCGTCAGGAACCGTATTCCCCGCCTTGCTATCAAAATGACTCCCCGTCTCACCCGCACGCGGACCACTGATTGTGGTACGCGTGCGATTTTTTTATACAAAAATTAAGCTTGTTTTAAGCCATCTTTTTGACTTATCCACAATTCATTGACTTTTCAGTCTTTTTATGATAAGATTAAGGGTAGAGTACATGAACAGTCTTCCTTCAGGGAGGTCGGAATGGCAGAAAAGGCAGAAGTAGAGATTCTAGCTGATTCCGCAGCGACCCTCATGCGGAAGGGTGTACCCTTTCGGGAAGCCATCTTCCAGGCAATCAAAGGAAGAAGTATCCGTGAAGGGTACAGCGATTGGTGGTGGGCCGTCAAAGGCGAGTTCGCTCGCCGAAAGAAGGCCCGATCCGCCAAAGGAAAGAGGCGGAACTCCCCCGCCACCAAAAAGTCACATCCTCCTCACGTGGAGAGAGTTGACTGGATGGACAAGCAAAGGGAGAGGGGGCGGGATAACTATTGACCCCTCCCTCAACGGAGCGACTAGTACAGTCGCTCCGTGTTTTTTTATTTAATTTTTGTATAATTACACTGGAACCAAATTTATTAACAATCCCGACGTTTCAGTCGGGACTCCGACCTTGCGTCGGGGCTAAAAACCCGTCCGTCCGGGTCATCCGGGCAAGCTATCAACTTAAAACTATTCCCATGCTTCACAACAACCTATACAATTTAATGATTCAATTAACTGAGGAGAACAAAAGTCTTTGGCGTATTAAAGATGAATATCTAAAAGACGCAGAAGGAGATGTGGAATCGGTCGCATTTTGGAAAAAGATGGAAAAAGACAAGGAAGAGCACACCGCTGAATTAATGGCTCTCATCAAAAAACACGTCTAAAAACATTCCAACATTCTTGAGAATGTTGGAATGTTTTTTATCTCTGTTCCTTACTGTTACTTTTCACTTGTCTCTTCTTCCCCACCCGCTTTTCCTAAAAACTACTTACGCCTCACGGCGCGATCTACTGATCGGCTAACAACTATTTTTCCATCCTTCCTTCAAAAGCATCTTCCTTTTTGCTTCCGTTCCCCCAGTCCGATTGTATTCACCCAAACTTCCATCAGATTTAACCACCCTATGACAAGGCACAGATTTATCAAAATTATTCTTCATAATAGTACCCACGGCCCTAGCGGACCCACTATTCCCTGCTCTCTTGGCGACTTCACCATATGACATGGTTTTCCCTTTTGGAATATCCTTCACCACCTTATACACACGCTCCGCGAATAAACTTATCTTTTTCATAAACCCAGTATAACAAAACGCCCCGCCTTGTCGGACAACGACAACGCGGGGCTTACCCACAAATACATACTAACCACTAGCCCTCTTTTGGTTTTGGAGAACCTGCATCGCTTTGGTATGGAGAGCCCTCTTTCTCACCGCCTCAACCCTTTCCAACTTGGTGAAATTCGGTCTCCACAAACAAAGGGAATAGTGACCCTTGCCTGTGACCCAGATCTGATAATCTACCTCACGAACAATATCTTTCCTGACCAACATCTTCCGAGCATCCCCCAGAGTTATCATGTTGACCTCTGTTTCATAATCATGCCCGGGAAGAAAAGCGTTGTGTACTTCAAGTAGCGGAAATTGAATGGGAAAAACCTTGTCTCGATTGATGATCTCGAGATACAAGACTCCTCCGAGCGTCCTGTCCTTCTTTCTCACCCCTCTTGGCATTGTGACCTCCCAGAAACGGGTTTACTTCCTTTATCTTTATACATCACCGAGGCACGGCTGTAAATACGGCGCTATTACTTCTTACTTTCTTTTTCAAATTCTGCGACCATTCTATCCATCTCTGAATGAATGCGTTTTATATCACCATCTATTTCTTCCGCCACTCCCTGCATATCCTTAAGTTTCTCCTCTTCATCTCTCAGCTTATCTTGAGCTTTCTCAACCTCTCTTTTTGCTGATTCAACTTCCTTTTCTTGTTCTTTCTGCTTTCCCCTGATTCTTTCAAGTTCTCTACTTTTCTGCTCTATTTCTCTTTTTAAACTCTCTATTGCTGATTGTGATGTTGCCATAGTTATCAATTATACACCAAAAACAAAAACCGCCTCATACTGAGGCGGTTTCCACACGAACGAATCGAACATCAGATTTCAGCCCACGGACACCAAGTCCATTGGGCCTCACCTTGGCATAGCTGATGAATGGATCACCAACCAGGCATGTCACGAACCGGACAGATCCACGAAGCACCGAACTTCTGGAGAGGAATTTCTTCTCCTGTTCAGTGCAAGAATAGACGGTCACGACTCTGCCACTGGCTCTGAACTTCCTCTTTTCGGTCCTGTAGCCAAGCTGAATCAGGCGACACTCTGTTTCCTCATCCTTGGCCTGTATGAACCATATCCGCTCACGGGCGGGCTTACGCTTCTTGATTATCACCAGACCTCCCGAGTTGAGTTGCCAAACTATTTGTGCAAAACCTACATTTTTATATCACAAATTAATTAATTTAACAAGCAGTCGAAGTACTCCGCAAACACTTTTTAGACAGCTAGAACCCTTCTCTAATTCGTGAGAATTAGAGAAGGGTTAGGTAAGTGAAAAGAACCTACGCATACAGAGGTGCATCGGTAGTAACCAGATTGACACGACTATACAATAGGTATAAGATTTAAAGGTATAAGATTTAAGCATTAGCGCAAATGTTAAAAATATCGCAAGTATTAAAAATAAGAAAAAGTATTGACACAGATGAAGTGGCTCTTTCGAGAATATTTAACCTCTTAGGTGACAAGAACCGCTTTCGCATACTAAAAATACTTATCCGACACGGAGAGCTTTGTGTTAGTGACCTAGCCACCATACTCAAGGTCTCTGTCTCTTCTGTCTCTCAACATTTAAGAATCTTGGAAATGTCTAACCTTGTTGTTGGAGAGCGAATGGGCCAAATGATGTGCTACAAGCCTATTATTAAAAACCCAAAGATTAAAATGATTACTAATTTGATGAAATAGCTTTGGTCCATAGCTATCATCAATAAATACAAAAAAACCCTATGAATAAAAAAAAAGTAATTATCCTAACAGTCAGCATATTAGTAATATTTTTTATTATCTTTATCACTCGCCAAATGAATGAAGAAAAAGACGCCCAAACAAACTCTCAAGTATCCACACAAAAGATTAGTGGTGACAATGACACTAGCACTGAAAATACTATCGACAACATCACTCCCCTGACTGGTGAGCGCGAGCTGGCATTTAAATCAGAAGGACTAAAGACAAATACCGCAATCACCTCGATACCACTTGATTTGGTGCTTGATGGGGGTCCTGGCAAGGACGGCATACCCGCAATCACAAGTCCCAAATTCACAAATGTGAGTGAAGCAAAAAAATGGCTAAGAGACGACGCGGACGGACTTGTGGTCACTTCCGGACAAACAACTCGTTTTTACCCATACAATATCCTTGTGTGGCACGAAATTGTGAACGATGTAGTTGAAGGAAAGGCACTGACCGTGACCTTCTGCCCCCTCTGTGCTTCGGCCATTGTCTTTGACGCCACAATTGACGGCAAACAAGAAGAGTTTGGTGTGAGTGGCAAGCTCTACGAATCCAACCTTCTCATGTACGACAAGACAACAGAAAGCCTGTGGTCTCAGATCCTCGGTGAAGCGGTGGTCGGCGACAAGACTGGTGAGAAGCTCGCGATATATTCATCACAAATTATGAATTTTAAGCAAGCCGTAGAAAAATATCCTAAAATAGAAATACTGAGCAAAGACACTGGATATAGCCGAAACTACGATATAAGTCCATATGGAGACTATGACACAAATGACAACATTTATTTCCCAATATCAATCAATGATACTCGACTACCCGCAAAAGAGATCATGCATATTGTAAATATAGATGATTACTCTGTGGCTTTCCAAAGAAATGCTCTAAAAAAATCTGGAAGCGCCACAGTGTCAGTGGGTGACAAAAAGATCACGGCAAAGTTCATTGCGGAAGAGATAGAGGTTAGAGATGAAACAAACAAACTAATCCCTGGCTACACTGCCATGTGGTTCTCATGGGCCACCCACCATCAGCAAGACGGTATTGTCTGGCAAAATTAGTGCTAAATAGACACAATGGACACAGAAAAGTTAAGCTAGTAAAATTATTAAAAGATTAATAACTAATTCAAAAAAATGTTTACACAGCTATTACAATACAGTGACTTAGGGTTTTTCTTACTTAGGATCGCCGTAGCAATAATATTTATTTATCACGGACTACCGAAGCTATCGAAAGCCAAAGAAATGTCGGCAAGTATGGGAATGCCATCTGGAATGATATTTATGCTTGGCTCTGTTGAAATTCTGGCTTCCTTGGGCCTTATTTTGGGAGTCTATATACAATTGTCAGCCCTGCTTTTATCGATCGTTATGCTTGGCGCCATCGGTATGAAGACAATGAAGTGGAATATGCCTTTCGCAGCTCACGACAAAATAGGGTGGGAATTTGACTTCATCTTGCTTTTTGCCAACCTCGCTATTCTTCTAGGCGGTGGAGGCACGATAGGTTTGTAGGAGTAATAAATAAATTATTAAGCTAATAGAAAATATTATGGATACAACAGAAAACAAAAAAGAAAGTAAGTTTGTGTGCCGAACATGTGCTTCTGATTCAGCAGGTACACCCGGAAACTGCTGTGGAGCGGAGCGTAGCAAGGTGTGTGAAATGTGTGACCACCTACACAAAGAAGACGGTACTTGCGACTGTGGTTGTAAATAGAGCTCCAAACAAACAAGACACTATGGAGCATATTCACCCAAAAGACCCCAAACTTGATTACAATCACATTATAAATGGGATATATATAGGCACCAATCAGTGCTGTACGCTTGGTCTTTCTGATGTATTAAAAAAAGAAAATATTACCGCAGATATTTCTCTTGAAGAACTGCGCATTGATCAGCCCTTTGGAGTAAGTGCATATTTGTGGCTACCAACACCAGATCATACGCCTCCAAC
>CAZMSV010000010.1:0-20958 GCA_964569075.1 uncultured Candidatus Saccharibacteria bacterium | reverse complement strand
AGCGCTTCATCGAAGACGTCCTGGCTGGATTTATTCCATGCTGGGGCCATCTTTAGAGAATCGCGGAACTTTTGGTACTATTATTAAAAGTGTTGCTTAGAGATTCATATTTTCGATTCTCTCCTCCCCCCGCTCGGCAACGAGCGGGGGGAGGCTCGTTTAAATCTCTCTATCCCATTATTCACACTTCACGTTTCCTTGCAAGAATGGACTAATCTATTTTTTCAAGTTCTATTACACGGCGGAGTTCTGTAAGTGAAGTAATGCCTTGTAGCACTTTTATAATTCCATCCTGTCGCATGTCGAGTATGTTTTGTGGTTTAGCGACTTCTCGTATTTCACGTTCGCTGGGGTTTTCTCTGACTATCTTCTCAATATTTTCATCAGTGATTATGGCTTCATATAGTCCTATTCTGCCAATGTACCCTGTTAGGTTGCACTTGTCGCACCCCTGTGTAATCCAAACCTTTTCTTTCTGAAGGCCTTCAATATATGTTTTGTCAGAGATTTCATTTAGAGTTTCTTCAATTATTTTTTTCTCCGCCTCTTCTGGTGTTACTTCTTTTTTACAATGTGGACACAGTGTTCTTACTAGTCTTTGTGCTATTGCAATATTAATCGCTGAAGTAATAATTTTTGGATTAACTCCAAGATCAATTAGTCTAGGGAACGCTCCCGCGGCATTGTTAGTATGCAGTGTAGAAAACACTAGGTGTCCGGTAAGCGCAGAGTTTACTGCAATCTCCGCCGTTTCGTCATCGCGAATTTCTCCAACCATAATTACGTCAGGGTCTTGTCTAAGCGCCGACCGCAATCCTTCAAGGAAGGTGTACCCCTTGTCAGGATCTGTCTGCGTTTGAACAATGCCAGGTAAATGATATTCAATCGGGTTTTCAATTGTAATGATTTTGACCTCTGGCGTGTGTATTTTTTTTAAAAAGGCATAAAGAGTCGTTGTTTTTCCAGATCCGGTTGGGCCGGTTGTCAGGATCATGCCTGTAGGCTTAGATATTTCCCTAAGGAGAATCTCAAGAAGCCTTGGATGTATACCGAGTTTTTCTAGGGGGACAGATATGGCGTCGGGGTTTAAAACACGGAGCACTATTGATTCGCCATAAGCTCCAGGGAGAAGGGACGTTCTAATCTCTACGTCTCCTTCTGCTAGCTTGATTGAGAATCTGCCATCTTGGGCGCCCTTGAGATTCAATTTCAAATTTGAAATAAGTTTAACTCGAGAAAGAAGAAGGGAGAATGTTTCAAGGTCAAATGACAATATATTGGTCAACACACCATCCAGTCTGTATCTAAGTCGGACATAAGACTCTTCTGGTTCTAGGTGTATATCAGACGCTCCAGTTGCCAAAGCACCTGCAACAATAATCTCAAGTATTTTTGAAATACGGTACTGTTTCTTGAGAGATAAAACTTCTTGGATTTTTTCTTTTACCGTATCAAGGCTCGTGACCTCTTTTAGAAGATTAGTTATTTCCTCATTTGATATATCAAGAGCTCCACCTTTTGTTTCAAAAGAATAGGAGAGTTCTTTATACCTGTCCCAAACCTTGTTTAAACTTTCGTGAGAAACCATAAAAATGTTTGGAGTGAATCCCTTTTTCTTGAGATTTTCAATTACTTCAACCGTCTCGGCACTTTGAGGGGATAAGACAGCAAGATCAACTTTTTTGTTTACTATGTTAAATGCTGCCACTTTGGCGTTTCTTGCTTCGTCCTCGTGGATCACTCTTAAGGCGTCTATATTTATGGGAACTACATCTAGGTCGAGATAGCCAACGCCATACTTACCAGAGAGCATTTTTGCTAGTCCCTCCTCCTCCTCTCTTTTTAAAGTCTCAAATTTTTTGAGCTGTTTTTCTTCGTTAAAGTCAGTCATATCTTGGGAATGTCTATTTATTGTACCACCCATGGACTTTTTTGGAGAGGGGAAAGTGGGGCTAATTAGGGGCCTATTTTAGCTATTGACAAATGGCTATTAAATATGCTATAATTAAGGTAGAAGTGGTGGACATTCGGTTCACCGCGCTAAGCGTCGCAGTCACTCCAACTCAGGAGGTTGCCATGCGCAACCAATTGCTCTTTGCCAGTCTGTTGTTCACGTTGACGGCATGTGTGCCGTCAACCACCCTAGCTCCAACCCCATGCCGTCCGAATACGGACTGCATTGAGACTCCCAGAAACTCTGACCGGATCGTTTCGGTCAGCGGTCGCGGGATCTTTGACACGCGTACCTTCGTGACGATCAGTCACGAAGATCCACGAGTATCAAAGATTGAGGTATTGGCCAATGGTCGGCCAATCCTCGTTCTCACTTTGGGCGAGATTGCCCGCTTTCCTCTTTGGCCGCCGATGTATCGTGGTCAACGTGTGGAAACAATCTTCTTTGCTCGCGGATACGATGCGGGCGGGAAGCTCATCGGCACGGACTCTCGACGAGTCAGTGTCTATGGTGGGCAGAACAGGGCAGAGGAGGAGGTCTGGTCGATTCGTCGGCTGGATATCCTCCGTCGGAACTAGGGGCCCAGCACTGCAGACTGAAAGCGCATCCAACACACCGGATGCGCTTTTTTGTTGTAAAAAAGAGTTTTTTAAATAAGGTAGAATAGGTAAATGGGAAGAGTAATTTCTAAAAGTGTTGAGGATACAGCTATCTGTGCAGGAGACTTCTTTTTTTCGCTTAAAGCTTCCCCAGACAAAGCGACAGTGGTCGCTTTGTCTGGGGACCTAGGCGCCGGCAAGACCGCATTTGTAAAAGAGCTCGGGCACTTTTTAGGAATACATCGCCAAGAAGTGACAAGTCCCACTTTTGTTATTATGAAAATGTTTTCTATTTCTCATAAATCTTTTTCTCATTTAATTCACATTGATGCATACAGGCTTGAATCAGAAAAGGAGCTTTTAAATCTCGGCTGGGATAACTTAGTAAATGATTCAAAAAATTTAATTCTAATAGAATGGCCAGAAATGGTGGCTGGGCTAATTCCAAAAAATGCAGAAAAAATAAGTTTCAAGTTTGTTGATGAAGAGACTAGAGAAATAAATTGGAAAAAATGAAAAATGAAAAATGAAAAATGAAAAATCAAAAACAAATAAACGACTAGTCCTGCTTGATTCCCACGCCATTCTTCATCGCGCCTATCACGCACTTCCGGACTTCTCTTCATCCAAGGGTGAGCCGACAGGGGCACTTTATGGCCTCGTGGCTATGCTTATAAAAATAATTGCAGAATTAAAGCCTGACTATGTGGTGGCTTGCTACGACCTTGAAGGAAAAACATATAGACATGAAGCATATGAAGGTTACAAGGCCCAGCGCAAGAAAACAGATGATGATTTAGTGGCTCAAATTATTCGTTCACAAGATATTTTTAGAGCTTTTCACATACCAATATATTCTCATCCAGGTTTTGAGGCCGACGACATGCTCGGTACTATCGTAGAGCAAACAAAAAAAGAAAAAGACCTAGACATAGTTATCGCTTCTGGTGATATGGACACGCTTCAACTTGTTTCAGGAAATAAAGTACAAGTATATACTTTGAAAAAAGGAATTAATGACACCATTCTTTATGACGAAAAAGCTGTCGTGTCTCGTTTTGGGTTTGTTCCCGTCCTTCTTCCAGACTACAAGGGGCTTCGTGGAGACCCGTCGGATAATATTATTGGGGTTAAAGGTATAGGAGAAAAAACTGCGACTACGCTTATTCAAACATTCGGCTCTATTGAGAACATGTACAAAGTTCTCAAAAAAAACGAAGAGGTTCTCAAAAAAGCTGGGCTTTCTGACCGCATTATTGCGCTTCTCAAAGATAATGAAGAGGAGGCGGTTTTTTCAAAAATGTTGGCGACCATTAGAAGAGATGCGCCAATAGAGTTCGCCATTCCTCAAAAGCCATGGAAAGAGAATCTTTCCATGGGTACGGTTGAGAATCTTTTTTTAGAGTTAGATTTTAGAACTCTGAGTAATAGGTTGAAAGAAGTTTTATCTGGCGAAAAGGCAACCAATACGGGTCGCAAGGAACAAAAGACAAATCAGGCATCTTTGAATATGGCCTCTAATGATCCAATAGACGATACAGAGCTTGAAGAGGTGGCACTAGCACTTTGGGTAGTGGATTCAAATATCACTAACCCAACACTTGATGATATTTTGCGTTTTGCTAAAATGCGCGATTTTAAAAAGGCCAAAGTAATTGTTTTTGATGAACTTAAAAAAAGGAATGGCACCTTCGTCTATGAAGAAATAGAAAAACCTCTTCTCCTTATTGTGAGATCGATGGATAAGGTCGGTGTAAAAATTGACAAAGCATATCTTAAGGAGCTCTCGCGAAATTATCACAAGGAACTTGCTTCATTTGAAAAGTCCATATGGAGGGAGGTGGGTGAGGAGTTTAATATTAATTCTCCCAAACAACTCGGTGCGATACTTTTCGATAAACTAGGACTTTTGGGGAAGAATATGAAAAAGACCGCTGGTGGGGCCCAATCTACAAGAGAATCTGAGCTTGAAAAAATTCGTGACCTGCATCCGGTGGTTCCACTTGTTCTTGAATATAGGGAGTTTCAAAAACTTCTCTCCACATATATTGACCCCATTCCTTCTTTACTTGATGCTGAGGATCGTTTACATACGAATCTTCGTCAGACCGGTACAACTACAGGGCGAATGTCTTCCACCAATCCAAATATTCAAAATATTCCTATAAAAACAGAAAGGGGAAGGGTTATACGAAACGCTTTTATTGCTGAAGATGATTTTGCATTTGTGTCGTGTGACTATTCGCAGATTGAGCTTAGAGTAGCCGCCATCTTATCTGGCGATGATAAGCTCTCGGATATTTTTCGCCGAGGTGAAGATGTGCACCGGTCGGTGGCCTCATATGTTTTTGATGTTCCGCCGGAATATGTAGACAAAGAAATGCGCAGAAAAGCCAAGGTTATAAACTTTGGTATTCTCTACGGTATGGGGGTAAATGCTTTGCGCCAGAACCTCGGGGGAAATAGAGAGGAAGCGCAGAAATTCTATAACGAATACTTCGCTGAATTTACCGGAATTACTGAATATTTAAATCATACTAAGGCGGAAGCGCTGAGAAACGGATATACAGAAACACTTTTTGGTCGTAGGAGATACTTTGAAGGTATAAAGTCAAAGATTCCATATATTAGGGCTTCGGCGGAGCGCATGGCTATTAATGCGCCAATACAAGGAACAGCCGCTGACATTATGAAGCTTGCAATGAAGGGTATTGCAAGCCTTATAGAAAAGAAAAAATTAAGTAAAAGTGTAAGAATGCTTTTACAGGTTCACGATGAATTGGTTTTTGAAATAAAGGAGGACATGTTGAAAGATGTTTTGCCAGAGATACAAAAAATAATGGAAGGAGTTTTAACGGCCGAACAATCAAAGGGCATCCCTCTGTCCTCCAATGTTTCTGTTGGTAAAAATTGGGGGGATGGTGAGCCTTTTGTTAGACGGTAATACTTTTCATATAGAATGATATATCTTATTTACGGAAACAGTCATCAAAAAGCACGCGAAAAAGTTCGCGCTTTAGTGGATGCACAGATTGTCAAGAAGCCAGACGCCCTGTCTTTTCGTATCACTACTGAGAATTGGAAAGATACTAATTTAGCCGAGCTTATTCAAAGCCAAGGGCTTTTTGTAAGCAAGTATATTGTTGTTTTCGACCATCTTTTGAGGGAAGAGGGATCGAACGACACCCTTTTGGAAGCACTTCAAGAATTGGCAGAGTCTCCTCATATTTTTATATTTCTTGAGGATGAACTTACAAAAGAAATTCTCAAAAAAGTTGAAAAGAAAGCAGAAAAAGTTCAAGAGATTTCTGAAGCAAAAAAGCCCGAAGCAAAAGGCTTTAATGTTTTTCTTTTAACCGATGCTTTTGGTATGAGGAATAAAAAAGATTTGTGGGTTCTTTATGAAAAGGCGATTGTGAGTGGGGTAGAACCAGAAGAAATACACGGTATTTTATTTTGGCAAACTAAGGCAATGCTTGCTTCGGTTCAAGCGAATTCGCCAGAAGAAGCAGGACTTAAACCTTTTGTTTATCAAAAATCATCAAGGTTCGCAAAGAATTTTAAGATAGAAGAATTGCGAGAGCTGTCTTCTCGGCTTGTGAGCATTCCACACGATTCTCGTCGTGGGCTAATTGATTTCGGTACAGCACTAGAAAGATTTATTTTAGGGGTTTAAACCTAACTCATCCTCATGTCTCGAATTATAGAAATATCGACAAATACTAGCATTTTCGCTATAGTTTCCTGCAGTTTTGATTTAGTGACATGCGCTGATAGCTGTCTTGGTAGGTATAGCGAAATCGGATATTAAGATAAGCGTGGTTTCAGATAATAAATATGCGCCCATAGCTCAGTTGGTAGAGCACCTGCCTTTTAAGCAGAGGGTCGTAGGTTCAATTCCTACTGGGCGCACAATAGTAAAAATAAATAAATTCTTTTTATTTATTTTTTATCTATCTTGCCCAGAGTGCATAAATTTATTTATGCACGTTAGGAATTGAAAAGGTTGAGCGTATGAGCCTGCGAATGCGAAACCTCTACTGTTCATGTAATGAAAAATTCCTACTGGGTGCATTATGTTGAGCAGTGATGATTTATAGAGGCAAATCAAATGCCAGGAATCCAGCACCAGAAAAAAGAAGCGAGAGAGCAATTACAAACATCGTGGCATAAAAGACCACATCACGTTTCATAAGTGTCGCCTCTCTTTTTTCTATAAATAGCTCTATTCCAAAAAGAACTGCAAATATTAGTGCGGCTATCTGAGTGTAGAAACCAGCGATTAAGGCAAGTCCACCGGCCACCTCAATAAACCCGAGGATTTTGGTTGCGACTACTTTCTCTTTTACACGGAGCATTTCGAATATAATCTCCCATCTTGCTTTCTCACTTTTGAATTTAAGATACCCCAAATTGACGAGAATAAACCCAAGGGTTATTCGTAGTAAAAATGGCGCTAGTAGGGAATAGGTTAAAAGTTCTGGAAATGGATTTAACATATGATTATGTTAGCATGGTGAACACATGATGAAAACTACTATCATTATTCTCCACGACATAAGAAGTGCCCAAAACGTTGGTTCTATGTTTAGAACAGCCGACGCTTGCGGTGTCTCCAAAATCTACCTTACCGGCTATACGCCAGCTCCATTGGACAGGTTTAATAGGGAAGTTAAAGAGATCACTAAGACCGCCCTTGGTGCGGAAAGGGTAGTATCTTGGGAGAAAACCTCTCTGGCTAATTGTTTGAAGAAGCTTAAAAGCGAAGATTTTTATATTATTGCCGTTGAGCAAGACAAGTGCGCAGTTGATTATAAGACAGTGAAGTTAAAAAATAAGTCGGCGCTTCTTTTTGGTAATGAAGTAGACGGCCTTTCGGCAAGTGATTTAAAAGAGTGTGACATTGTTGCAGAAATACCTATGCATGGGAAGAAAGAATCCCTCAATGTTTCCGTTGCCCTTGGGGTAGTTTTGTATCGAATGCTTAACCTTTAGTATTGAGGAATCGGTCCACGTATTTTTTGGCTAGAATTTGTAAAAGCAAAACCAATACAAAGAAAAACAAGAAAGCAACCTCACTTCTAAATACATATAGCTTCAATTCCTCAGCAGAAACATCAAGAGTAAAAGCTAACCCAGACACCAAAATCAGCCAGATTATTGAACCCAAAATGTTTATTTTGAGAAAAGTGCGGATATTCATATTTTGAATACCACAAAGGACCCTTACGGGGACACGCAGTCCATAAAGAAATTTGGAAATAAAAAGTATTTTGTCTGCATGGTTTTGGAATAACTCAAAAAACCGCGGATTTTTTTCCTGAAGTTTGTGTAATTTAAAAAAACGATAAACAGAATCTTTACGAAAGAATTTTCCCATCCAGTACCACATAAGGTCGGCCAATGTGCTTCCCAAGAAACCAACCAAAAGCACACTTGAAAGAGAAAGAGAATTGGTAACAGCAAAATAAATAAGGGGAATAAGCATTATGTCCCCCAAGGCGACTATTCCTAAAAGAAATAAAATATATTCTGTCATAAAAGAATTTGGTGAATTGGACAGAAGTGCGTACTTCTGCCACCCACAACAATTCGCTTAATAGTACCCTCGCAATCCTTTTTGAGGCAAGGTGTGCCAGTTTCCCTATATGCTTTGTGGTGGAGCTGAAATTTGCCGCGCTCTCCTTCTATGTTGCGATAGTCTGACATCGAGTCTCCACCGAAATCTATTCCCCTAGAAAGTATGTTTCTAGTATTTTTCCAAAGTATCTTTATCTGTTTATCAGATAGGGCAGAAGTTGGTGTTAGTGGGTGGATATTTGAGGACCACAAAATCTCGTCAGAATATATATTGCCAATTCCTGCCACAACACCTTGATCCATTAACACCTGTTTTATTTTTCCATAGGGCCTCCTCATCAGCTGGGTCTTTAAAACATTCGATGTGAAGTTCTTATCAAGGGGTTCGGGCCCTAGGTGAGAGAGCTCTGCTGAGTTTTTTAGACCCTCGCTCTTGAGTAAGGTTACTTTGGCGAACTTTCTTACGTCAGATAGAGCCAAGTGTTTGCTGTTTGAGAGTGTAAATACAAGATGGATATACTGATTGTACGAGTCATCTCGTAATGGCCCATTTTCTTGTGTTGATTCCCATTTTTCTTTTATTTTTCCTTTTCCATCTTTAATTTTTACTTTTCTGTATTTGCCATATAGCAAATGCCCCGTCATTTTCATATGGATAAGGATCGTTCTGTCATTTGATAGCCGTATGAGAATGTTTTTTGCTCGCCTTTCTGCTTTTACTACCTTGCTACCAATAATTTCTTTCCTAAATTTAGAGAAGAATTTTTTATTTTTTATTTGAGGCTGGTTTTGGTATTGTTTTGAGAAATAATCAGTCCATACATCCACGATTTTCAAACCTTTTAATTTAAGATTTATTCCATCTACGGTTGTTTGTACTTCTGGGAGTTCTGGCATGCGATTGATTTTCTTGAGCGAGGCGATTAGAAAATCATCGTCCCGCACACACTTACTTGTAAAAGTGTTTATTTCATACTATATACCAACGCTCATTATATTCATTCTTTTGATGCGGGGTAAACAGCTTACACCTCTTAGCTTTCAGGTGCTAGCTTTCTTTCAATTTCTTCTCGTATTACGTTTGCATCATCCCAAGGTATTTTTTCACCTCGCGTAACACACATATATTGCTGAGAGCCCATACCGGTTGCCAAAACGACGTCTCCCTCTCTCGCGATTTTTATTGCCTCGTGGATGGCCTCTCTTCTGTCCACTATTGTTTTAGGTTTGTGTTTTGTGATACCAACTTTCATATCCTCTATAATTTTCATAGGACTTTCATTGTATGGGTCTTCGGTGGTGAGTATTATTTCATCGCAATATTTGTCTGCTATTTTAGCCATACCCTTTCTTTTCCAAATATCTCTACCACCTCCTGTGTTTCCCAAGACGCAGATTTTTCTTTGATTAGGAAATGTTTTATATAGTGCTTCTAGGGATTCAATCGTGTGCGCATAGTCTACGATCGCTGTGAAATTTTGTTTCAAATGTAGTGGATGATTTTGGGGTAAAGTAATATGTTCTACACGACCGCGAATAGAAGACAACTTTGAAAATGCTCGCACTAGAACAGGTGTTCCAATGCCAATACTTTTTGCAAAAGAGCATGACTCAAGAGCATTCATAATATTAAATTCTCCCTTGAGTGGAGAATGTATGATATTCCCATCAAATGAGAAATTCATCCCGTTTTCATTTGTTGTCCAAGGTTCCCCGTCTTTTAAATACACCTTGATTACTTGGGTAGCCCCTTTTGGTATGAATTCTTCTGCATATGAATCGTCAGCATTTACAATCACAGTTCTAACTTTTTTTGCTCGGTTATTTAAGAGACTCGCAATTCTTTTTTTATGCTCAAGGTATTTTTCAAAAGAGCCGTGTGATTCTATGTGTTCTGGTGCAAGGTTTGTGAAAATAAAGGCATCTAGAAATATAAATTTATGGCGAAACTGTTTGGCGCCCTCAGACGTCATCTCAAGTATTGCCCAATCACATCCCTGTTTTACGGCTTTTCTTAGAAATGATTGGAGAAAGGAGCGACCGGGCATACTCATGCCGTATGGGTTTTGCTTTGACTCATCACCTATTTTAAACCTCAAGGAACCACCAAGGGCTGTTTTGTGTCCCGCTTCTTCAAGAATGGCATTCACCATCTCAGCGATGCTTGTTTTTCCTTTTGTTCCAGTAATTGCAACTATGCGAATTTGTTTTGAAGGAAAGCGATAAAGGATGGCCCCAGCGAGAGCAAGCAAAAAATGATACGCCGGCTGTAGCGTCCTATATATTTTTTTTGGGATAAATCTTTCTATTGCTCTAAGAATCATTTGTGTTTTATTGCTTGCCAAGTGCTTTTAGCGCTTGCTTCACTCTTTCAGATGGGGAAGTGAGATCTTTTGAGACTTGCTTAAGGGCGTCTCTAGCTTCTTTTTGTGAATAACCCAGAGATGTTAGGGCCTCTATAGCGTCACCATCGTTTGGCACGCCGTCAGTTTCTCTGAATTCTCCAGAAAGTTTTCCCCGAAGTTCAATGACTATTTTTTCAGCATTTTTTTTGCCAATGCCAGCCACCTTTGTTAGGTGTGCCGTGTTTTCGGTGAAGACAGCTTGTCTCAAAAGAGAAATTGGGGCGACATTTAATATTCCCAATGCTGTTTTCGGCCCAATGCCAGATATGGTTATGAGAAGTTCAAAAAAGGAAAGTTCATCTTGGCTTTGAAAACCATAAAGGTCTAGGGCGTTTTCTCTAACCGCTAGATGTGTAAAAAGTGAAGCGTGGTCACCCTCGCCAAGCTCTCCAAGGTTTTGGCCAGTCATAAATACCTTGTATCCAATGCCTGTAATGTCTATGACAGCGAAGGATTCGCTTATTGATAGGACCTTGCCAGAGAGATATGAAATCATAGGGATATAATAGCGCAAAACAGTAGCCAGTGGATAGTTAAGAGTTTTTAGTGGAATTTTTTAGTGGAATGCAGGATGAAGAGGCCCCACTCAAAACTAACTATTTATCCCGACCTTGTGGAGGGACTTAAAACTTGCTACCCCAAACCTTGCATTTCATTAAGGTTTCGGGTAGCATCTTCTCCATGCCAATAACCAAGTCAGCCAAAAAAGCCCTAAGAGGTTCTCGCCGAAAACGAGAGTTTAATCTTCGTCAAAAAGGCACAATATCTGACACCGTAAAAAAGTTTAAAAAACTTGTCGCAGAAAAGAGTGCAAAGGAAGCCAAGGCGCTTTTGCCCAAGGTTCAAAAAGTTCTTGATAAAGCTTCTAAGACAGGGATTATAAAAAAAGGTGCCGCTTCACGAAAAAAATCTCGTTTCGTGAAAATGTTGAAGAATATTTCCTAATTTCCTATAGACAAACAAAAAAGGTCTCCACCGTAACGGGGGAGACCTTTTTTCATTGAGACAGGAATCGAAAGAGTTTCCACCAACACCTTCGGATCCAAGTTTGAGGTATCTCTGTCTCTTTTGTGGCGTTTTGAGCCGGCGGTTCCTTGTCATTTATGTCGCTTAGACCCACGAAATGCAGACTATAAACAGCAAGGCCATCATCGGTTCTTCTAATCCATGCGCCCTGTTTATACCAGAATCTAATCCCAAGACCAGAGTCCTTCATACCCCAATATTTGCAGCACCAAATCCCAGACGTTTCTCCTTCAGATACAAAGTATAGTTCACCTTTGTAAAGAGGGTCCACTATTTCAAGGTAGTGCGGTCCCAAGATAAGTGGGGGTGTTTCGTCGCCCATACTTCCTCCATCGTGGTATTGTTCAAGTTTCTATTTTCAGAATAAAGACAATGTATTTGTATGTCAAACAAAATAATTTTCCCAAGGAGCAAGCCTAGTATCCTGTACGATTACCTAACTCTGACGACCGTCAGAGTTAGGTAATACGTAAATAAATTCACATACTCTGGGCGAGATATCTTATCTAAATAAATAGGGCTAATAATATGGCCATTTGAATACGCCACCTGGGTGGCGTATTGATTTTCCAACGTGGTGCTTCTAGTAGGAATTGAACCTACCGCATTTCCTCGAGCAATACATCGAGCTCCTTGTGACGCTCCAGAAGCTTTTGGTTATGTATCATCCAGAACGCCGTCGGTCTGAATGCCTCGATGAATTCATGGTCATGAGTGACCAAAAGTATCGAGCTTTTTGAAATAGCACAAGCGTGCAAAAGAATTTCCCAGGTCACTTCATCGATATGGTTGGTCGGCTCGTCGAGGATGATGAAGTCAGGCTTCTTGCCAAAGGTGATAGCGAAGCGAACGCGCATTCTCTCACCTCCAGAAAGGTTTTTTATCGGCGTGATCATGCGAGCGAGGTCGAATCTCATAGAGCCAAGAGTTGACTGTGCATCGGTATCAAGACATCCCAACTTCTCTCTGACAATTTCGAGCGGTGTTTGCTGATCACTGAACTTCGAATGCTGGTCAAAGTACGCCCATGTTACATCGGGTGCCCAGGTGATCTCACCTTTGCTGAGCGGCAATTCGCCGGTAAGACATTTGAGGAATGTCGACTTGCCGGAACCGTTTCTTCCTACAAGGACAATTTTATTTCCTGATCGTACTTCGAGGTTTGCTTTTCCAAATGTTTTCCCTTCCGCATGCTCATATTTGAACATCGCGTCTTTGATCCTGCAGATAAGCTTGCCGTTATGGAGCTTCTCATCTGTTTGAGACAGTCTGATCTTTGTCTTCTTGTCATCCGGTCGTCCCGATTCTTTGTGAGTAGCCTTGAGGCTTTCCAATTCTTCCTTGGCTTTTTTATACGCCGAAACTTCTTTGCCTCTAAATGCTTTCTGTTGGAGGATAGAGAGATTGGCCGAAAGTTGCCTAATCCTTTTTGTCTCTTTGTCATATCCCCGCTGTAAGCCACCGAGGCGGCGCATTTTCATTTCGATATAATCGTCATAATCTCCTTCCGATATGTTCATCTTGCCATCTGCGAGCTCACCAATCTTGGTAGAGATAGAGTCGATGACCAATCGATCATGAGAAATAAATAATATGCCGCCTTTGAATTCTGCTATCATGCCGATGAGCACTTTTCGACTTATAATATCCAAATGGTTTTCTGGCTCATCAAGCAGGAGGAAATCTGGACGCAAAGCAAATACCACAGAGAGTGCGATGATTTTTTGCTGTCCTCCCGACAAGCTTCCGCATCTCTTGAGCTTATTCTTCTCACTATTGAATCCCAATGCGTCAGAAATATCCTCCACTTTTTTGGAGAACGCTGATCCTGCTTGTGTCTCTATGTATTCTTCCACTGTCTGCGGATAATACTGCTGATCGAATTCTTGAGGGACATACAGTAGTCTGATATGACCCTGCTTCTCGACTACCCCATTATCCAGTTCTAGACTGCCGGTAATTATCTTGAGTAACGTAGACTTTCCTGTTCCGTTCTCGCCAAAGATACACAGGCGTTCTTTGTCGCTACAAGAAAAAGAAACACCCTGAAGAATGGGTTTTTCATTAATGCCGAATTCAATGTTTTTTATTGATAAGATTTTTTGCATAGAAGATTTGCGATTTTGGTTTGCACGGTAGGAACCTTTCATTACATGAACAGTAGACCTTTCGCATTCGCAAGCTCATATGCTCAAGGTTTTCGATTCCTACACGTATGCAAAACTATTTGCATACTTGGGAGCACCCTTCGATTCGTTTTTTCAAAACTCACTCAGTGTGCTCCCAGTAGGAATCGAACCTACATTTTAACTTCCGCAAAGTTATATCCTATCCATTGAACGATGAGAGCAATTTGATGAACTAAAACTTATCTTACTTATGAGAAAAATACAATCACGCTGTGTAGAAGCTATAAGCTATAAGCTAAAGGCTCTTAGCTATAAGCTAATTAAAACCCCAAATGCTCCATAACTCTTTGGAGATTTGATTCAGCGTGAAATTCTTCTGGCAAGCGACGAGAGAGATACTGGTGTGCCTCCTCTGGTGAAGTGTCTCCTAGGGGAATAATGATATAGGGCATTATAAACCTCGCTGATTTTATTAAAATCTTATGCTCATCTTCGTCAACCCAAAAGGATTCAAGGCTGTGGAATGGGTAAAAAGTTTTATCAATACGAACTCCACGGTCATCTACCACCACATCCACTTCTTTTGGTGGCCTGGCCGCATAAAGTGAAAGTACGAAGCCTGAAAGGATGACAACAAAAGCAAACAAAACATTATTTAATATAATAGCAGTCACCGAAAGCGCAATGGTTATAATCCCAACTGCCCAAAACCAATCAGGATTTCGTTCCTTTGGTTCGTACTCGTGCGTTTGCCAATGAAGAGGAGGAAATTGTTTCATGTTCTTACGTTTATCCTATCACGAAAATTACCCTGTAAATCAAATAAGTGCCATCAGCAAGTCGGCTACTTTAGTGTTGGCGATAATGAGAGCGAGTATGAAGATGATGGTACAAATTCCAGCAGAAAAGAGGCACCACGTACACCATTGTTTTAGCACCAAGGCTTGAACGAGGGTTAAATAAACAGAAAATAAAAAGGCCACGATGGTTATTCCGATCACTGCATAAGAAGCAAAGTCTGGTATTACAAGGGGGAAGAAGGCGAAACAACCATAGAGTATTACTATAAGTCCGTAGTATAGGATTCCCAATATTTCAACAGGTATGCCTATTATTTTTGAATAATCACTATGCACCACCGCCTCACAGCTTCCTTCAAGCGGACAGACAAGTTGGGCGGAATGTTTCTTGGTTTTATAGATGTATGAAGCCAAAATGAATCCAGCACTCGCAAAAATGGCCACTAATATTTTAAGAATGAGAATCATGAAATGATTTTATCACAAAGATTTATTGTTCTATGTGATTGATTTGGCCACCACACCAACAAGAAGGATCCCCAATGTATTCATGACGAAAGAAAGGACAACTAATTTCTTGGTGGATATTTTTGAAAAACCAAGGAGCGCAAGGCCCAGCTCATCAGGAAAGGGAGACAAAAGAATGAGTGCTCCAAGGATTGGGTTAAGCCAACGTAGGAATTCAAGGCGAAAGACTTTGAGTGGCTTGCGATGAGTTTCTGCCATAGCTGTGTCTATGTCCTTAACAACCCTATCTCTGACAAAGAGAAAGAGCACTAAGTCTCCGATAACGGCTCCGGCCCCGCCGAGAAGAGCAATGATTAGTGGTGGGTGTTCTAATGAAAGTGAGCCGAGGACTACTGTTGCTGGCACTAAGGTGAAGACTGAGGTGAAAAATATTCCAGCTACAAAAGCGGCGAGGTATTGGGCGTCTTGTAAATTGCCGAGAAGTGTATGGATAGCGCCACTTCTTCCTAAAAGGATCGTGACGACTATTCCTATAAGGAGTATTATAAAGTCTTTTCGAAGATTGGTCTTCATATTTTAAGTATAGCGGATATTATTAATATTGCCCTAAGAGATGGCAAGATAATAATATTCTGCTAGTATGGTCAGGTAAGAAACGGAGGAGTGGCTCGAGTGGTTGAAGGCACCGCTCTTGAAAAGCGGAAGGGTCGCAAGGCTCTCGTGAGTTCAAATCTCACCTCCTCCGCAACGACCGGCAAAGATAGCCGGGGGCTATCTGAGTCGGGTGTCGTTTCGAGAATGAGGAGAGATTTGAAGCCCCGTTGAGCATAATTTTGAGCTTGTATTCAAGCGACAAGATTATCCAACGGTGGTACTGGCCTGTAAGGAGAATCTCACCTCCTCCGCAACGACATTTTGCTATACTAAAAATATGAATGAATCTTTAAATCAATTGCTCCGCGGCAAGCTGACGGGGTAACTGATTAAGTTCAGTTACAACTTTAACTATATAAATGCGTATTGAAACCCCTCAGAGTCCTATAGAACAACCAGCAAAACTTCAATCTATTGAAGATATTCAATTTGAATTAGTTGTCGAAGGCGACCCAGATTTTGAAACCGCTGTGTCTGTAATAAATGAGAACGGTGAGCAACCAGAAGATAAATTGAGAGATGCTGCCAAGAGAGAGGTAGTTAGGATCAACTGGTGGCTTCAAGAGCAGTGGGCTTCTAAAGGATTGCCCAAGGAACAAGTGAGTATTAAGGTTGCTAATCTAGCTATTGAAATATATAACTACGGACAAGAACTAAGCACTTCTCAAATTGAAGAAGCAAAACGAGTCATAGCCATGCTTTCTCAAGCGTCAATTCCGGAACAAGACTCAAGAATAAAATATGTTGCAATTAATGATACAGACGAAATGAATGACCAAAATGGAGAAAATAAAAGAGGTTATGCTTTTCCTGCTTCAAAAATGGTAGCTCTCTATCCACGAGCAGTTTCCCCTGAACCACATCGTATACCCGACATCTCTAGTTTTGCGGGTACCCTTGTCCACGAAATTGGACATATTTACAGCAGAGCTGATTTTGATTTTTTGCAGGAATGGCAAAAGAGATTTGGTTGGGAAGTATTACCAAATGAACAAGTGGATTGGCAAAAACCTATTTCAAAAATTTATGCGACAAATCAACCCCATCGTTGTATTACAGATTATGCGCAATTTTCTCCTGACGAGGATATATGCGAAAGTTTATCCGCGGTAGTAAATAATCCTACCGTATTGGACCCAGAAAGAAGGGCTTTTATAGAAGAAAGGTGGTTCAAGCAAAAACCCACAGAAGTAGAAGTGAGCTCTGAAAGAAAAGTTGGAACACATATCCAAATGCCAAAGGTTGCTGATAAAATAAAATACAAAACCAGAATTGCGGAGTTTACTATGGGAACAATTAAAAAAGACCCGAGCATTCAAACCGAGTAGATTTCATTATCTTGTGATAATAATCTTATACCTTTTCAGCTTGATTTTTACACCCACTTGTGTATACTTAGGATGTATCAAGACGAAAAAGGATCCGAAAGGTCTAGTGCCTTAGGAGCCTTTTTCTTTTATCTAATTTTGTTGGCGTCTTGTCTGATGAGAAGGTGAGTATTAAAAGACGAGATATTATCTCACTTTCTCAATCTCTATTATCTCTCCAACATTTTCAAATGGAACCTGAACATCAACCACCCCAATAGCATAAGGGCCGACACCATAAGAAGAAAAGACAAATCCGATAGCAGTGTCGGTTAAGTAGAAGTTTTCAATATAATCTTCAAGAGCGGTACCGCCCTCTATAGCATCTTTTGTCGAGCTTTCCCCTAGCTTTTCTGTCAGTGTGGCACGAAGCTCTTCACGGATATTAGTAAAATATCCATCAATGAATATGTCTCTTAGTCCGAGCTGGTTTCCTGTTTCAGTATCAAAGACTCGCGTGACCATACTTGTCATCCCATGCGCTCCTCCACCGTAGGAATAGATTTTAAAAATATAAGAAACTGTTTCCTGCGACTCTGTTACTGAGTAGTTAATGCCCAAGGTGCTTTGGAATCCTTCTTCAAAAATTGGTCCAAAGTCAGACTCTTTGAAGTCGGATATAATCTTTTGTATTGTTTCCTCGATCGACAAAGAGATTTCTTTTTTATTTGAAACTGGGTATAAGGCATTGATAATCCAGTCCCCCTCATTTTCTGCTATTGTGCGTTCAGATTGTTTTGCTATAAAGTTTTTCTCTTTAGATGTTTCTTTTAGATTATCCGCACTAGGTAACTCTTTTAAAGAGGCAGGTTTGTTGAAAAAGGCGAAAAATATCAAGCCTATAGCAAGGACAATAAGAGCGACCATTAAGGGTTTCTTCATTTGCCCATTATATCGCAGTTTAGTTCTCAAAAATCTCTCTTTCCCGTATAGTAAGTCAATGAAATATATAGGGATAGATTATGGTTCTAAGCGTGTTGGGGTGGCCATATCTGATGAAGGTGGCACGATGGCCTTTCCTAAGGTGGTGATTTCAGCCGGGGCTCAATTAGTTGAGAAAATATCAGAACTATTCAAAGAGGAGCAAGTTCAATCCGTCGTTTTGGGCGAATCGAAAGATTTTTCAGGGAAAGATAATCCTATTATGAATGATATTCTTTCCTTCAAAAAAGCTCTTGAGGAGCGACTTAATATTGATATTATTTTGGAGCCAGAGTTTATGACAAGTAGAGAAGCTGAACATATCCAAGGTAGGGGAGATATGCATGACGCATCTGCCGCTACGCTCATATTGCAGAGTTATCTGGATAAACAAAAAGCAAAAAACAGTAAATAATAAAAATTATGGCAATATCATTCGAAGATTTTAAAAAAGTAGAGATGAGGGTCGGCAAGATTCTTTTAGTGGAACGTATCTCTGGTTCAGACAAGCTTCTCAAGCTCTCGGTTGACTTTAATGAAGACATTCCACGCCAAGTTATATCTGGTATTGGTAGATATTTTACTGATTTGGATGTTCTTATTGGTAAACAGTATGTTTTTGTTACAAATCTAGAACCCAGAGAGATTTTTGGGTTTGAAAGCCGGGCGATGATTATTGCTGGAAGCTCTGAAACAGATATTGCCTTTTTCTCTGTACCAGACAGCATTCTTGTAGGTACCTTGATTAAATAAATTAGTGATTTTGGGTTCTATTGTAATTTTGTTGGTATATAATAAGTAGAATGAAACACAAAAGTTTCTTTGATTTTTTCCCGACACCAACATTTATGGATATGCCAGCTCCAGGGCTTTCTTTAAATGATTCTGGTTTACGCTATATAGAATTTATCCCCGAGGCACACGGTTTATCAGTGGGGCACTATGGAAAAGCAAACCTTCCTAATGGGATTATTGAGTCGGGGGTGATAAAAGATGACCAAAGTCTAATACATGCCCTCGAGAATTTTCGTAAGAGTTTTGGGCTTCGGTACATTCGCACCTCACTTCCAGAAGAGCGGGCCTATCTTTTTCATACCAAAATTTCTAATGTTCCAGAAAAAGAGCTTCATACTGCCGTTGAGTTTACTATAGAAGAAAATGTTCCGTTGTCAGTGTCTGAAGTCGTATTTGACTATGTGGTACTTCCTCGCCGAGAGGGGGGAGATCCCAGTGAGGTTGAGGTATCTGTTACTGTTGTTCCAGAGCAAGTAGTTTTAGAGTATTTGGAAGTTTTCAGAAAGGCCGGCTTTATACCGCTCCACTTTGATGTTGAGTCTCAGGCTGTTACCAAGTCGCTTATATCGCGCCACGATCATGATGTGTCCCTCATTGTTAATTGGGACTTATCTAAGGTTGGTTTGTACATAGTTTCTTATAATTCTGTTCATTTCACTTCAACCATGCCGCTTTCTTCGCATGGTGGCGCGACAAGCAATTTGTCCGAAGCACAGAGTGACTTTCTCTTATCTGCTGATGTTGTATCGCTAAAGGATGAAATAAGGAAGGTTATGCTTTATTGGCAAACACAATCTGATAAAACTGGTAAAAGGGTTATACCTATAGGTAAGATAGTATTATGTGGGGAAGGTCTAGGGAAAAAAGAACTTGCCTCAGAGCTTTCTCGAACCTTTTCCTTGCCGGCTCAACTTGGCAATGTCTGGACGAATGCTTTTTCTTTGAATGACTACATTCCTGAAATTTCAGCGGACGAATCTTTGGCCTATGCTGGGGCAGTGGGGTTGGCGCTTCCTCAGCAAATGCGTGATATAAATTCATAGTATCTTTTATGTTTAACCTTCTTCCCGAAATTGAAAAAAAGCTGATTGTAAGTGAATACAATGTTCGTCGTACCATTGTTGCCCTGATTTTTTTGTTTATTATCGGCCTAATTGCTGTTATTTCTATTATTCCTTCTTACATTTTGTCATCTTCCAAGGTTTCTGAGGTTTCTAAAGATATTTCCGCAATTCGTCAATCGTCAGTTTTTGAAGAGGAAAAGCAACTCAATTCGGATCTTTCTAAGACAAATGCCAAAATATCCACCCTTTACTCAGTCGAGCGCGGAGCATATATTGGAGATCTTTTTGAAAAAGTTTTGTCACACAAGACTGCAGATATCCGCATAAATGGAATTGGATATCATACGGACAGCAAAGAAAGTTGGATTTCTTTGGGTGGCGTCGCCCAAAGCAGGGAGGTTTTATCCTTTTTTATAGAGGACATGAAAAAAAATCCTCTATTTGAGGAAGTTAATATTCCAGTGTCTGATTTTGCTAAAGATAGAAATGCTCGATTTACAGTGGATATACTAGGAGATTTTTAATTAAATGAAAAATTTAACCAGAATAAAAAAAATATTTATATTCTGTATCGCCTTAAACGTAGTTATATTTGGCGTATATGGATTTTTATTTTGGGATATTAGAGCCAAGAATATTCAGGTATATGAACTTATTTCAGAAGCAGATAGAGATATTAAGAAAGATGAAACTTTACGGGCCATAAAGCTATCTCTTAATAACAATCAGGATTTTATCTCCCAAATAGATCAGTTTTTTGTTCCTAGAGATGGGGTCGTGAGCTTCATCGATCTTCTAGAAAAGCTTGGGCATGATAGTGGGGTTGAGCTGACTATTGGGTCTGTGTCGGTAGAGAGTGAAACAAAAAATAACAATGACTTCAAAGAAATATTACGCCTGAAGCTTGGAAGTGAAGGGTCTTGGCAGAGTGTATTTTATTTTATGTCTCTTGTTGAAAATCTTCCATATCGTATTGAGTTTGAGAATGCCTCTCTTGTTTTGGCCGGCGCTTCTGATTCTATTCTGTTTTCAGGCAACGGTTCTAGGGTTAGAACTTCTGATGAAATTTGGGAGGGTTCATTTGAAGTCTTGGTCTATAAATTACGTTAAATTATGGAATCAATTAATATAAAAAAAATACTTTCAAAAATTCGTATTCCAAAGCGAAAAGAATTCCGCACTATTAGCGCTAAGTC
>CAZMSV010000009.1:8883-22160 GCA_964569075.1 uncultured Candidatus Saccharibacteria bacterium | reverse complement strand
GTCAGCGAATATTTTAAGTTTTGTATCAATATTTTCTGTTACTGCTTCCACGATAAGGTCGGCTTCGGCTACCGCTTTTTGGGTGTCGGTGTGGGTAGTAAGGTTTTTGAGGGTTTGGGCTTTAGCGGCTTCGTCTATCAAGCCCTTGCCTACCTGACGGTCAAGATTGGTGCTGATGGTTTGGATTGCTTTGTCTAAAGCAGGTTGTGAAATATCCATGAGGTTTACTTCAAAACCATTTTGGGCAAAGGTATGGGTTATGCATTTCCCCTTATTGCTTGAGCAAGGTACGTTATTTTTTTTAAAATTTTTACTTCCTCTTTCTCAAAAATTTTTTCACGATGAATTATATAAATACAGCCAATGAACACCACCAAAATAGCAGAGTGCCTAAGGTAGGAATAATTAAAAATTGAACTTACTGAAAATAGTGTGACTAGAAAAAAAATGCAAAAGAAAAAGTATCTGGTGTGATAGATTTTTAAGACCCCATTGAAAATAACCTGGTTCTTCTTAATGAAACCTACATCTAATTTCATAAAGATATATTACATATAATACGCCTTATCTCCAACTGGGGCCCAGCGTAAATTCTCGAGTTTTGGTTTAAGTAAAGATACCATTTTTTTTGCACTTTCAATCTTTTTTTCAAATCCTTCTAAACCTTTAGCAAGACTGCCCGAACCTTCGAGAAAGAAAAGGATTTCTCCATTTACAAATTCAATATCACAGCGTAGTGGGAGCTCTAAGATCTCATGAATAATATCTGGAGTAAATATTTGTAAAGCCTCTAAGTGGTAGCTGGGTGGAATACTTAACTCAAATTCTTTTTCAAAATCGGACGGCAAAGAAAGTTTTTGTCCAAGAGACATTGAGTACAGATCCTTACGATAATTTAAATACATATGAGGAAAAACACCAAGCCCAGCAATACTAAAGACCCTATAAGAGGGGGATTTGCCACCTATCTTTGATCCAGCCGGTTGAAAAGAATATTGAAAAAATCTTATTCTCTCTCCTGAATCTCCAATGAAAGATATAGCTCTCGTTGCTCGATAACGCGGACTCTGGTTTAACATCGCGGATTTTTCTCCTTCAAGATCTAAGGTCTTTTTATACACCCCACCATTATCTAGAGTTATCTTCTGTAAAATATCGTCATCTGCTTTGCTGTATAGACGCTCCCTACCAGCAACATAAAAGAAAATTGGTGCTAAAAATAATAATATTGTGAGCTCCCTACCCGCATCAAGATACGACCCCACAATAGAGAATTCAAATCCTAAAAAAACTAATAAAGCCGGCCAACCAAGAGCACTGACTACTCCAATAAAAAAGTATTTCTTTTTATACTGTTCCTGACCAGCTACGAGCTCCTTTCGAATCTTCTCAAAAAAAAACTTCATATTAGAACTTCACCTCAACTGGATTTTTGGCTGCGGCCTCTTCGAGTTCAAAGAATTCCATTTTTGAGAACTTAAACATACTAGCTACAACATTTCCTGGAAATGATTCAATGCCAATGTTTAGATCACGAACATTTGTATTATAGAACCTGCGAGCGGCCTGAATTTTATTTTCGGTATCTGAAAGTTCTTTTTGTAGCTCAAGAAAATTCTGATTAGCCTTGAGATCTGGATAAGCTTCTGCAATCGCAAAAATGGACTTAAGTGCTCCGGCAAGCATATTTTCTGCCTTTCCTTTTTCCTCTAACCCCTGCGCCCCCATGGCAAGGGCTCTTGCTTTAGTTACATTTTCGAAAGCGGAAGCTTCGTGTGTAGCATATCCCTTAACTGTATTAACTAAATTAGGAATAAGATCATATCGGCGCTTAAGCTGGACATCAATGTCGGCCAGGGCTTCTTTGGCGCGATTTATCAAATGAATAAAACCATTGTACATAGACACGGCCCACAAAACCACCAAAAGACCGATGGCTAAAATATTGAACTCCCATGGTATAACATCAAAAAAACCACTCAGGACTAGAAAAACTGCTATGACGATAAAAAAAATGTTCATTTTGCTGTAAGTTATTGTAACTCCGTCATTATAACACACTTGGCAAATAAATTCTAAAACTTGCAAAAAATACAAGCAAGTATAAAGTACACAAAGAACCGACAAAAACTCAAATCGGGGAAGGAGGACTGTATGACCCTGGAAAAAAGGCGTTTTAGGGAAAGGGGCAAAGTCCTTCCGATAAGAGTGGATGTTTGGGAGGTACATGCCAAAAATGTTGCGTCTCGGAATAACCACCGGTGGCGGGTCTTGGGGCTAATAATCAAAGCTCTGCTGGTCCTCGTTACTCTTTTCGTCTGCCTTTCCTATCTGATCGGAGAGGCAAGCGCCGAAGAAAAGTCGGTCGTTGTAGAAAGAACTGGCGGTCCCATGCTCTGAGAAAGGGACACCAGCAAAGCCCCTGCTCCAAATTTTGGAGCAGGGGCTTGAACTTTAATACCCCATATCCATCCCACCGCCACCAGGCATTGGCTTATCTTCCTTTGGTTCCTCAGCAATAGCGACTTCGGTAGTAAGAAGAATGGCAGCGGCCGATGCTGCGTTTTGTAACGCAGTACGAGTAACTTTCACTGGATCAATTATTCCCTTCTTTATCATATCTACTTCAAACACATCATCTCCTGCGCTGTACCCAACATGGTCACTCTTTGCCTCAAGTACTTTTTCTACCATACCAGAGCCATCATTTTTTCCAGTATTAACAACTATCTGTTTGAGTGGCGACTCAAGTGCTTTAATAACAATTTGATACCCAATATCAATCTCACTTCCTCCTGTCTCTTTGTTAAATGGAATCTTTATTTTTTTAGCAGCTCTTACAAGCGCAGTCCCACCACCGGCGACTATTCCCTCTTCAATTGCGGCCTTGGTTGCATTGACGGCGTCTTCAATCTTAAGTTTTAAATACTTCATCTCCGTTTCTGTGGCGGCCCCAACCCGAATAACAGCCACACCTCCAGTGAGCTTAGCTATGCGTTCATCAAGCTTTTCAATATCAAACTTGGATTCTGTCTTTTCTTTTTGTTTTCTAAGTTGGGAAACTCTAGAAGAAATCTCATCCTTCTTGCCCTTCCCACCAATAATCACCGTATTATCCTTGGTAGACACAATCTTTCTTGCTTTGCCTAAAATATCTAGTTCGGCACTTTCAAGACTCACACCCAATTCTTCGGAAACTACTGATGCCCCAAGAACGGTTGCGATATCAACAAGCATTTCCTTTTTGCGATCCCCATAGCCGGGAGCTTTAACTGCCAAAACACTAAAACCACCACGAAGTTTATTTAATACAAATGTAGTAAGAGCTTCACCGTCCACATCATCAGCGATAATAACAAGCTCTTTTTTCCCAGTTTGAGCAAGTTTTTCTAGAAGTGGCAAAATCTCTTTTACTGTAGAAATTTTATTCTCAACCACAAGAACCGGCACATCTCTATATTCCGCCTCCATTCTCTCAGTGTTAGTAATCATATAAGGAGAGACGTATCCCTTATCAAATTCAAGGCCCTCTACAACCTCTGACTCAACACCAAAGGACTGGGACTCTTCAACTGTTACAACGCCATCTTTTCCGACCTTTTTTATGGTATTAGCAATTATAGTGCCGATTTCTTCTGACTCCGCAGAAATTGTGGCGACTTGACGAATTTCTTCGTCACTTTTTATCGGCTTGGCCATTGAATGAAGGGCCTTAACTGCCTGAGCCACCGCCTCTTCTATGCCCGTACGGATTGCCATTGCATTAACACCAAAGGCCGTATGCTTCATACCTTCTTGGATAATAGCCTGAGCCAAAATAACAGATGTGGTAGTCCCGTCTCCGGCGACATCATTAGTCTTTGTGGCCACTTCTTTTATAATTTCTGCGCCCATATTCTCAAACTTATCTTTGAGAGTTATTTCTTTGGCAATAGAGACACCGTCATTTGTAATAGTCGGACTTCCGTATCCTTTATCAATGACAACATTTCTACCACGAGGACCGATGGTCACCTTTACGGCATCAGCAACAGCGTCAACTCCTCGCATAAGTGACTTTCTGGCTTCTTCATTAAATCGAATGAGTTTGGACATTGTTTTGGTTTTAGTGATTAGTAGTTAGTAAAAAACAGTAGGTGGATAATGTTAGCGAACGGTGGGCTTGCTACTATTTGACGATTGCCACAATCTCACCTTCTCTGACTATGAAATAGTCTTCTCCCTCATAGGTAAAAGTATCGCCCCATTGGAAAAGAACAGTGTCTCCAACAGAAACCGACATTGGAACAAGAGCTCCGTCATCAAATTTTCCTTTACCAACAGCAATGACCTTTCCGCGTTTAGCGCCATGATCTTCTTTTGCGGTATCTGGTATATAGATACCTGAATCTGTTTTGTCTGTCTTTTCTTTTATTTCTTGAACCAGCACCCTATCCCCTAGGGGGGTGATGTTTGGCCCAGTTTGCTTTGTTTTTGTGGTGATTTTTTTCATAGGTATTCAAGTGTATCACATTACTCCATTAATAATTTGTAACCACTATTGTATTCAAATTTTTTTTCATAATGAAAACCCGCGGACGATAACTATCGTCCGCGGGGTAACCTACTGCAGTCCTACTGGAACATGGCCAAGGCCTCCTTGGCCAGCTCCCGGTCGCGCTGTCTCTCGACAACGCGACTCCGCCGAGTCTCCTCAGCGCGAACCCCCTCGTCTGCCTTCTCACAGAGAACCGTGAGAAAGCTGGCGATGTCGCGGTTGAGCTCGGACAGACGGACAATGTCCGTCTCATCCGAGGCAAGAAGCTCCTTGTAGAGCTCAAGACGCCGGTCAATTTCCGGCCGACTCTCAGCAAGGATCTTCGGGCTCTTCGACCCGATCTCGGAAATGAGATCATTGAAGAACTTCGGCCCACCCGCGAGAAAAGACCAGAAAGTCTCGGCCAAGGCATTCTTGGTCCTTACACCAAACCCAATGAGGCGGGCGTACTCCGCCTTCTCCACCTCTGCCCCATCGGCGACCATAGTCACCAGGCTGTGGGCCTGAGTCTCGAACTGCTTGACTGACTCCTTGAGCCGGTCCGACAGGCGAAACACCGGAATGGTGTCCATGGTAGACACCAGGGCACGGAGATCCTTGAGGATCTCCACCAGCCCGACCATCTTTGGCCAATAGCTCTTTCGGGACATAATCCCTCCTTCTCCCCAAATAGGGGCTATAGTTGAACTGCATTACAACGAACAGTGGCGCTAGGCGCCGTGGGCACATCTATATACATTATAGCATATTCACATTTTTTGTCAAGACGTTTTTTAACCCTGAAAATAGGCCCTAAATTGACCCTTCTTTTACAGCTTTTGACATTATTCCTGTTTTGAGTAGACTTATTGGTAATGAGTATTTCTGGAGTGCTTCCCTACATACAAATAGTGCTTTCCCTCCTTCTAGTAGGGGGTATTCTTTTACAGAGATCAGAGGCAGGGCTCGGTGGCGCTTTTGGTGGTGATTCTTTCAGTTCAAATTCTTTTGTCAGACGAGGAGCAGAGAAAACACTATTCCGTCTTACCATAGCCATAGCGATACTTTTTGCTATCTCCACCTTTATATCACTCATTATTTAATTTAGTTACGTTTGTTTTGGGTCAAGATAAAAAATACTAAAGAGACACCTTAATCATGCCTGTCGAAAATTTATCGATTTATTATTTAATGTTGTGAAAAACCTTATTTCCCAGTTTTCCAAACAATGGAAACTTCTACCAATTGGTAATTTAAGTATTACTATCCGTTCTTTTTCTATGACGGAAAAAGTCATCTTCTTCTTTTTTGTTTGTATTTTTATAATAACTGGTTTAAGTTTACTCACAAAAATTAATGCGAGATTTCTTGTAGAGGTGCCGGATTATGGCGGAAATATAACTGAAGGGGTCCTTGGTACACCGCGGTTTGTAAACCCACTGCTTGCGACAAGCGACGCCGATAGAGACTTGGTTGCGCTTATATATTCAGGCCTTATGAAAGCCCACCCAGAAGATGGCCTTATCCCAGACCTAGCAGAAAGTTTCACAATATCCCCGGACGGACTAACTTATTCTTTCATTTTGAAAGAAGATGTACGATTCCACGATGGAACAAAAATAACTACAGACGACATAGAATTTACTATCTCCAAAGCTAAGGACCCAATACTCAAAAGCCCAAGACGGGGCAGTTGGGATGGGGTTAATGTAGAGAAAGTGAGTGATAAAGAAATTCATTTTGTCTTACAGCAACCTTATGCACCATTTTTAGAAAACACCACTATCGGTATTTTACCCAAGCATGTTTGGGAGGGCGCAGACACAGAACAGTTTTCTTTTAGCCAACTCAATATAGAACCGATTGGATCGGGCCCATACAAAGTAAATAAAGTAAAAAGAAATTCTGCTGGAATACCTACAAATTACACACTGCAGAGATTCTCAGAATACGCTCTAGGGAAACCATTCATCAAAACAATCAATGTTCGTTTTTATCAAAATGAAGATGAGCTTCTAAGGGCCTACAAACAAAAAGACATAGAAAGTGCTCGTGGCTTTTCTGCTCGTACCGCTCACGAACTAGGGGGTTCTGGTATTCGCATTGAAACAGCGGTGCTCCCTAGAATTTTTGGAGTATTTTTTAATCAAAATCAAGCCACAATATTTACTAACCCAGAAGTTCGCAAGGCACTTAGTCTAAGTTTAGATAAAGAAAAAATTGTATCTGAGATACTATTCGGATACGGCGTAGCCATCAATAGCCCCATACCGATTAGAGACAATCCTTTGTCTAAGGAGCCTCAAAAAACTGAGGAGGAGAGATTCAAAGAAGCTGGAGATGTCCTACTTAAAGAAGGGTGGGAGAAAAATGAAGATACTGGCATTTGGGAATATGTTGGAAAAAATGAAACCCTCAAACTATCTTTCTCAATCGCCACTGGAGATGCATTAGAAATAAAATCTGCAGGAGATTTAATCACAGAAAATTGGAAGAGGTTTGGCGCTGATGTTTCAATAGAAGTATTTGAAACTGGAAATTTAAACCAAAACATCATCAGGCCACGCAAGTATGACGCTCTATTCTTTGGAGAAATAGTTGGAAGGGACCTTGACCTCTACCCATTTTGGCATTCTTCTCAAAGAAACGACCCCGGACTAAATATTGCCCTCTATGTAAACAGCACCGTTGATTCACTTGTTGAAAAGGCTCGAAAGATATCTGACCCAACACTACAGCAGGAAAAACTGGCTGAGTTTGAAGCAGAAATTATAAAAGATAATCCGGCTGTTTTTGTCTATTCACCAAAATTTATCTATGTAGTGCCGAATAAGGTCAAAGGAATGCTTCTTGGCCAACTAAGTATACCCGCCGAACGCTTCACCAATATTAATGAATGGTATGTAGAAACAAATCATATTTGGAAAATATTTAACACTAAGAAGAACCAATAAATTATTAAAAACCATGGATACGGAAAAAAACATAACGAAACAGCAAAGCCCAACAACGAGTCCTTCTAGGCAAACATCGAGAAGTGGGGGTAGTTCACGAAAACCTTCCTTTGGAAGGCGCCACGCAAGAGGCCCTGGGTTTCGTGGAGGAAACCCACAGCGCGATAGTGGGAAAAAACCAGCAGCGATAATCCCACCCATTGGAGAAAATCTCCGCATTGTCCCACTTGGGGGCGTAGAGGAGGTTGGGAAAAACATGACCGCCATAGAATTCGGTGACAGTATTATTGTGATTGATTGTGGATTTCAATTTCGAGACGCCGGAACACCAGGCATCGACTATATCCTTCCAAACACAAAATACCTCGAGGAAAGAAAAGAAAAGGTAAAGGCCCTATTCATTACCCATGGGCACCTTGATCATATAGGAGCTATCCCCTACATCATGGATCGCATAGGAAACCCACCTATATACACAGCCCAATTTGGCGCCATGATGATTATGAAACGCCAAGAAGAGTTCCCTCAAATGCCGAAACTTGATATTAAAGTTTTGGAAGCAAATGAGCGCATAACCATCTCATCAGATTTCAAAATAACCACCTTCCCCATATCACACACTATCCCCGATTCAATAGGCCTTATAGTTGAAACACCATACGGTAATATTGTATTTATCGAAGATGTCCGCGTAGATAATGTAAGTGGAGTACCAACCAAAGAGGAGCACAAGCAATACGAAAGGTTCAAAGATATGAACGTCCTTCTCCTTACAATGGACTCGACGTCTATTGAAAAGCCCGGATTTTCTCTTTCTGAAAATGTAGTTATTGAAAATATCGAAAAAATTATTCAGATGACAAAATCTCGGCTTATTATTGCAACTTTTGCATCACAAGTAGAGCGATTAATTGCTATCATCGATATATGTCGCCGACTCAACAAAAAAGTTGTATTTGAAGGTAGGAGTATGAAGAACAACCTTGAAATAATCAAGAAGCTCGGACTTGTTGATACTGACAAAATTGTTATTCCACTTGAAGAAATAGAAAGGCATCCTCCAGATAAGATAGTGATGATTGTCACTGGCGCCCAAGGAGAAGAGTTCGCGGCCCTCATGAGAATAGCCAACAAAACACATAAATATGTGCAGCTTCGTCAAACTGACACGGTCCTTCTTTCTTCTTCCATAATTCCTACAAACTATATGGCTGTGGTTAACTTAAAAGACAATCTGTATCGATCGGGTGCAAAGATTATTACCTACTTAGACTCTGATGTTCATGCCTCTGGACATGGAAACCGAGACGAGCTTCGTTGGATACATAATCAAATACAGTATAAATTTTTTATGCCACTTCACGGGAACCACTACATGCTCAGGCAACATGCTGAGCTTGCATATACCCTAGGAGTTCCGAAAGAAAATGTAGTAGTGCCAGATAACGGTTCTATTATTGAAATATGTGACAAAGGAGAACGTATCAAAGTTCTGGCTGAAAAAGCACCATCCAATCCGGTTATGGTAGACGGTTTCGCCGTTGGAGACATGCAGGAAGTTGTAATGCGTGACAGAAAGATGCTAGCTGAAGATGGCTTCTTGGTCATTATTGCAAGTGTAGATACTAAAACAGGCAGACTTAGAAAATCTCCAGATATTATTTCAAGAGGGTTTGTATACCTAAGAGAATCTCAAGACCTACTTCAACAAACACGCATGCTTATTCGCCGCTCAATTGAAAAAACAACTGTTGGTATGAACCCAATAGATTTTGATTTTGTAAAATCAAACGTAAGTGACACCGTTGAACGATTCCTCTTTCAAAAAACAGCCAAAAGGCCAATTGTGATACCCGTCATCCTCGGAGTTTAATATAGCCCCTGATATAATCTAACTATATGGAAGGAATAATCTCGCGAATAAAACACCATCGTTCTATATTTGCTATCTATGGAGCGAACTTAATCCTCTCTCTTCATTTTTTTCTAGTTATATTTATAAATTCTTCCTTCATGGAAGGATTTATACCAAGTGGCACCGTCGGATTGCTATTCACCGCTGGCGCGCTTGTTAGTCTGTGGTTGTTTTCTATTGCCCCAAAAGTCATCGCCAAAATTGGTATATACAAATACCTCCTAATAGCCATCACATTAGAACTAATTGGAATAGTCGGCTTGGCGCTCTCCCCATACCCAATAATGATTGTTATAGCTTTTATCTTGCACCAAGCGGCTATACCAATGATACTTTACTGTTTAGATGTCTTTTTAGAACACGTATCCAAAGATGAAAGTAACACTGGATCTTTGCGCGGAGCATATCTAACGCTGGCTAATATTACCTTAGTCTTGTCACCTACAATTGTAGGATTCTTGCTCTTGTCTTTATCCTTTAGGTATATATATGGAATCAGCGCAATACTCCTTATCCCTCTCATCTTAGTAAGCGCTTACTGGCTCAAATCAATAAAAGCAGAACCACCAAGTCACACCAAAATCATAGAGACCCTCTGGTCCGTATGGAAACATAAGGATATTCGTTTTGGAATGCTTGCACACTACATACTCCAGTTCTTCTACGCGACAATGGTTATATATCTACCCCTATACCTTATTCATACGGTAGGTTTCAACTGGTCAGAACTAGGGGCACTTTTTACCATTATGCTTTTGCCATTCGTCCTCTTTGAAATGCCAGTGGGCTGGCTTGCTGACAAAAAATATGGTGAGAAAGAGTTAATGATATTCGGTTTCATCATATCTGCCGTGGCAGCTTTTCTGATATCAATACCACAAACTCCAACGTTCTTCATATGGGCAGTTATTCTTTTTTCGTCACGCGTCGGTGCAAGTATTGCAGAAATAACAACTGAAACATATTTTTTCAAACACGTAAAAGGAAAAGATTCTGACGTTATTAGCTTATTCCGTATGTCTAGACCACTCTCATATATTGTTGCCCCAACCATTGCAACAATATCTCTTGCCTTTTCTGGAATGTCTACTATTTTTATAGTACTAGCTATTATTACAATACTTGGTGCTTTATTTGCCACACAAATTGTAGATACAAAATAAACTAACTATCTAAAAACACTACATCTCTTTATGGGGGTTAGGCCTTCTTTGTTTTGCTTATCTCTTTTGAAAAAGCTCGCCAATGTTTTTTTAGGTCACGACCCAATGCCTTAACTTCCTTGGTGTCTATGGATCTTACTGCTTCATACTTCTTTAAAACACTATCTACGACTGCATGAAATTCTGGTTCTGAAGCCTCTTTGAGTCTTTCTACCTTTTCCAAGACCTCACCCTTGGCCTTAAGTGCCCAACCTTTAACTTTCTGACGATTCTTTGATGCTTCTTTAGATCCATATAAAAAAAATCCAGCCAATGCTCCAACAGCCATGGCTCCCAGAATTACCGCCCCTTTCGTTTGTTTCATACCTTTTTTATTTTTTACTACCTTAGTTGCTTTTTTCATGTTTCGTTTTTTTACTACTTTTTTTGATAAAAGAATTAATAATTCGACTAAGCCCCGTGATTGTTTTTTTCCGAATATTCCCCACGTCATTCACAATTTCTTCCCCCTCCTCCCTAACACGCGAAGACAGCTTCCTAGCGTCTCGTAGAATACCTATCAGATAAAGAATTGCGACAATAATAAGAACAGATACGACAACAACTGATACTGTTGATACTACAAAAAAAATGTCGGCTTTCATTATCTGAGACATGAAATAAGTATAACACCAACTTACTAGTCACCGAAGATTATAGGAACTATGAGCGAGTCATCAAATTGCGTCTCGCCTGAAGGATTATCTTTTCGCAAAATGAGTGTCCCGTATAGAAATCTAGGTTTTTCAACTAGCTCAATCATCCCTGCGAATGGAACAAACTCCACGGTCATCCAATCACCAACAGCGGTCATGATACCAACACCCAACAACTTCCCATCACCGTCTAAAATTTCCGCAGGGAAGCTTGCTTCAAAAAACCAGTTCCCACGAGCTTGCCCACTAAGTGCTAATGGGAAGAAAATCTTGCTGCCCGCTTTCGGCGTATCTAAAATGATAAGATTTGTTTTTTCTAACTCATTACCAATATTTCTCACAAAAATCTTCCCATCAGCGACACATCGCTCTGGATATGATTCAAGTATTGGATATCCAGAAGAAGCGCAGTCTTCATAAGAAATTATCTTACTATGTTCTTTCTCCTGGACAAAAAGTGCGAAAATTATAAACCCTAGCAAGCCGAAAGCTAATAAAACTCCAATAATTTTTTTGATCATATTTTTAACTTAACTGCTGGTGACTTAGGGCTACTTAGATTCTAATCTTTTAAAAGATCTCGGAGAACAGGGGCGACTCTGTCAGCGATTTTCTGGTATCCAAGATCGTTCGGATGAATAGAGTCGTACATAAAACGTGGATCTCCGATGATGTCATCCAAAACATTTGGAACAAATGCTGTCCCAAATTTCTTTGACAAATCCTTGAACTCAGAAGAGTAGGAATCTTTGAGGATTCCTCCTCGCACTCCAAGAAGCAGAACCACGCTTCCCCTAGCTTGGAATCCTTTTATTATAAGTTCAAGATTTTTAAAAGTCTCTATTCTGGGAACTTTATGCAGAAAATCATTTCCGCCCAATAATATAATCGCCACCTTAGGATTTGGGACCCTCTCAAAAACTTGATGAAGTCTCTCTTTAGCTAAGGCGGTCGTGTCTCCAGAGCGACCAAAATTTTCTATGCGATACCCGGCACTTACGCCCAACAACGAAACTAAATCTTTTGATGGGCTTGCGCCAACCCCCAATATAAGACTATCTCCAAAGGCAACAATCCCCTCTCCACTTGATGGATAATTTACTGGTACTTTACCGTTAGAAATAAATACAAGAATGAGAAAAATAAAAACAATAAATACAATAAATACAATAGAGTACTTCTTCATACTATTCACGGGCAGAAACAAAGCGCTCGAAAAGGCCTTGGTATATGGCGCCCAAGGTTACTAGAAACAAAGCCGCCTGAATAACTATCCCAAACCACCCCCAAAACCCAAATAAGACGACCAGACAAACACCGAGCGCAATACTCTTCCAGTGGACCGGAATTTCTGTTTTATTGTATACAAATTTCACGACAATAGAACCTAGAATGATGGGAGAAAAGAAATACGCCAAAATCAAAAGTATCGTGTATACAGATATACCAAGGATAAGAAAGGGAATACCTATAACGGTCAGCGCCGTGAGAACCAGGGCGGCAGGAACACCAATTAGAAATAGAAAACCTCTAACCGCACTCCGAACCGGAGTATGAAGGGCCCTTTCTGCAAATGAGTTAGATATTGAACGAAAAATTCCCTGCATAACTAACGCTGATACCATAAGTACAATAAGCTTTATAAAAACCCATGTCCCCCACAAAGTAGGAAGGAACCTCTCTGCTCGTGAACGAGTGTCAACTTCTGTAAAGGCAACATCGCCTAAAATTTTCGCACCAGAAAAAATAACTGCTTGATTTGGAGAAGAATAAACAAATGAACCATTGAGAACTGCGTCGGGGCCAACTGTAACACTATCAGCGGTAACATCTATATCACCATGGATCGTGCCATTTAAAATTAATTCACCGACAACCCCCCTTAGTTCGCCCATGACCTCCCCATCAATGACGGCCCTTCCTGAAGCAACGGAAACGTTACCAGAAATAACCGATTTTGGGAGAACTTGCACATCACCACTTAAAATTACAAAATCTTTCTCTATGGTCCCACGAAAAAGAGTCTTACCTGAA
>CAZMSV010000009.1:0-8873 GCA_964569075.1 uncultured Candidatus Saccharibacteria bacterium | reverse complement strand
CTGAAATAATTCGTAGATATTCTCCAATAGAGCCGATGACATCAACTGAACCACCAACAAGAAAAGCGCTTTGAGAAATCAGGTCTCCAACAAAAACATTTCCCCCTAGAAGAAAGACGTCCCCAAGCGCAGTGCCCACAAGGGTAGCAGACCCTCCGGCTGCGTATAAATCTTCCTCAACAACATCTCCCTGTCTAAGAATATACTCTCGGGCCGCACCAAATGAGGCCCCAAAAACAATTGTAGGAAGGCAGAAGAGTATTAAAATAATTAGTGAATGTTTCATAATTTAAGTAAATCCAATGTGGCTATTCTCCTTAAGGTGCCTCAACGAACTTAACAGATGTTGGGGGAACAAATACTGAAGAGTCAACAGACCATGGTAAACAATAATAGTCTAACTCTGAGTTGTAACTTATGCCATCAGCTGCCTGATCGGGGTCTTGACTCTCAATCTGAGAAATAGGCATCTTGATTCCTTGAGAAATAACTGACGACCAAACATATGACTCATCATCTACAATAATCATATAAGCCTTAAATGGCTGACTACCTATTGAAAGAGCACTTACATCGAAATTACCACGGACCTTACCTTTGGCCACAAAAACTTCCCCTGATGAGCGACTAGTTTCTGTATCATGGACAAAAGTACAACTGACCGGTTCGCCTCTCTCTACCAAATCACGCATTGAGAAAACACCCCTATCATCTGTAGCCAACTCTGGGTTAAGTTTCTCTTGATTATTTGAAACGATGTTTTCCTCACCCCCCTTAATAAGGAGAACACCACCGCCAATGACAACGACAGCTAAAACAATATATAAAAAAGTGGCTGATTTCATACTAGTTAGTTTATAGCCAAACAATCACATTGTAGCACGCCAGTAAGGAAGCACTAAAACATTGATTTTTAAGCATACCGTGACATAATCACGAGCAATCGTAATTAAAAAAGCAACCCGTTTTAGGGTCTCTTTTTTAATTACGAGCAATGATGTGTGTTTTTAATCGCATATTTCTCCAAAAACCGTCAGTTACAAAAATTGTGAGTGATACAAGAATAATCAGAACCCAATCAAAAATCATTAGTGGTTCTGTTTTTAGGATCTTTTGAAATGCCGGCGCATATACAGCACAAATTTGAAGCAATACAACGATAAATGTGGCCAGATACAAACCCTTATTTGGTGGTAATGCTACATTATTTTCATATCCACTCTTCCTACAATTCCAAATATTAAACCATTGAAATACCGCGAGGGTTGTTAGGGCAATAGTAGAAGCCTTAACAAAACTTTCTGATAAATAAAGAGAAAAAAGCCAAACCGTCCCTATCATCATAGTAACCCCTTGGACAAATATTCTCTCAATCATAAAACGATCTAAGATCTTATTTTTCTTTCTAAGCCTGCTGTGCGCAATAGAGCTCTTTGGTTCTAATGCCAAAGCAACTACTAAAAATCCATCTGTTATGAAATTCAACCAAATAATCTGACTCGCAGTGACAGGAAGCGGAAGAAAGAGTGACATCGCGACAACAATTGCTAACACCTCTCCGAGCCCCGTCGAAAAGAGATACATGGCCACCTTTTTTATAGTTGCATATATGCTTCTGCCCTCTTCAATACCAGAAATGATTGACCCGAAGTTATCATCCATAATAATAATATCCGAGGCTTCTTTTGCCACCTCAGTACCAATATTCCCCATAGAAACACCTATGTCTGCAGCCGCGAGAGAAAGAGCATCATTTACACCATCACCAGTCATGGCCACGATATCTCCACGAGCCCTGAAAGCCTCTATGATCTTAAGTTTATCTTGTGGAGTAATCCTAGCAAAAATACTAACACGGGAAAGTTTGTGGGAAAGTTCTTTGGGAGTAAGATGCGAAAGGTCTTCACCCGACAATATCTCGTCTCCCTCTTTCCAAATATTTACCTCTTCCCCAATCGCCTTGGCTGTAAGAATGTGATCCCCAGTAATCATAACCACACGAACTCCAGCCTGATGAGCACGAAGAATGGCGTCTTTTGCTTCGGCTCTAATGGTGTCGCTAATTGCAACAATCCCGGCAAAAATAAGCTTCGGCATCTGTGTTGGATCTATAACTTGGGGAGGCTTATCATTGTATGCAAGGGCTATAACCCTAAACCCCTGACTTGCTAATCGAGTAATACGATATTGAATAGACCCCCTCTCTTCTGCAGATAAACTAACAACGCCAGAATGGGTAAGTATTCTGTTAGAAATTGGCAATAAAACTTCTGATGCACCGGTAACTGATAAAAATGAATCCCCTTCAACCGAATGAATAGATGCGTGGAAACGAAGTTCGGAGTTAAATGGCATATCCAAAATAAGAGGATTCTCTCTGACCAAATCTCCTTTATGGAATCCTACTTTCTGAGAGAAAGTGAGAAGTGCGGCCTCAGTTGGATCTCCAAAAACCCTTTGCCACATCTTTTTTTCTTCAGAATAGGCGGTGCTAGCCGAAGCACAAAAAGCCGCAATCTTCCCCGCCATAAGAATATGATTATGCGAGAGTGGGTCGATTATTCCATTTTCATTACTTAGCGTACCTGCCGGATCATATCCGTTACCCTCTACATCATAAAATTCCCCACCAGCAAACAGATGTTCCACCATCATTTGATTCAAAGTAATGGTCCCCGTCTTGTCTACGGCTATTACATTAGCCTGACCTAGGGCCTCAACCGCCTGAAGTTTTCTTACAAGAACCTTCTTTTTGCTCATACGAAATACTCCTGCCGCCAAGATCAAAGTCACAACTACAGGCAAACCTTCAGGAATCACAGAAACAGCAATCGCCACAACAGTTTTAAACATTTCCTTCACTGGTATATCTTGAGAAACGCCAAGAAGGAAAATCAATAAAGTAGCTACTGCCACCACTATAATGATCATCTTTGAAAGTTCATCGATATCTTTTTTTAATGGTATATCGGTATCAATCTTAGAAAGAGCCTTGGAAATTTGTCCAATAACGGTATCTATCCCAGTAGCGACAACAACAGCATATCCACTTCCACCGACAACAAAGGTCCCCTTAAAAAGCATGTTACTTTGATCACCCAGAGGAATCTCCTTGGGTGAAAGCGTGGCGGTAGATTTAATTACAGGAATAGATTCACCAGTTAAAGACGATTCGTCAAGCTTGAGACTGAAGGCTTCTATAACCCTAGCGTCAGCTGGAACCTGATCCCCTTCGGCCAAAAAAATAATATCCCCAATGACAACGTGCTCATCTGGGATAATTTTTTCATTTCTATTACGGACGACCGTTGCTTCTGTTGTAGCAAAGTCTCTAAGCGCACGAAGTGTGTTTTGGGCCTTCCCTTCTTGAAAAGCCCCAATGATGGCATTAATAAAAAGAACAGCAAAAATAATGAGTGCGTCTACTACATCGCCCATTATATAGACAATAACCGTAGCAATAAGAAGGATATAAATGAGTGGACCTTGGAACTGTCTAAGAAAAATAAGAGCAACAGGGTCTGGTTTGGCTTTTGGTAACTCATTTGGTCCATGTATAGCCAAGAGTTTTTCTGCGCCTTTGTCTGTAAGGCCACGTCGACTAGTATTTAATTTTTCAAGTACTTTTTCAGACGAAAAAGAATACCATTTCATAAGAAATATTATATCAGAGAGAATTCATCACAAATCTGAATAGCGAAGTGACAAAATTACTAAAAACAATCCTGAGTTTTGAAAAAATCGGTAGCAGTTGGGGAATCTCCATCTTTTATCTGCTGTGCTCTATCAGCTCCAAGTTTGTCCTCAAAGCACACTTCCATTTCTGCTGTTATATTACTCGGTAATTTTGCTGGATCTATACCCACCTTTTTTAAAACAACCTCTTGAGAATCAGAAATAAGTGGATTATCATCAGAAACCTGAACCTCGCCTTCGTTTACTACATCAGTAGCATTAGAGTTATTTAGTAAAGACCTGATGCCATATGTGTCAGTTATATAGATATACCCAACAGCCAAAAGAATCACGAGAAACAATACACCCAAAGAAACAAAAAATATATTGAGGGCTTTTTTCATAGGCTAACTTTAGCAGTCTTGCAGGCGTGATACAAAGCCCACCGCGGGGTGGATAGCCTTGCGGGGGGTTCTGTATAAAAAACTAACTATCTTTACTTCTTAGGGCCAGAGCGGCGAGAACAAGAATATAAACAAGGTGATCATCTAGAAGAGGATTATTCGTCGGCGGAAAAGTGGCAACATACATTAGAAATAGCATCACACTCCCCGCAAGTGCTCCCCACTTTACATATCTATTAAATACGAGGGCCACACCAACCCCAAGAAGCCCCAGCATGAAAAGCCAATCAACAACAGCAATACCGGCCAAGCTTTGAAAGAATTCAGCAAATGGACCCTTTGTCCCGTGAGTTAAAAATCCATAAGTGGGCGATCCACCATTTATCCATGCACTTTCTGTTTTTGTAGCAAAACCAAGGCCCAGTAATTTATCAAAAAAGGCCCAAAGAAAAATGAGCCCCATTACGATGCGAAGTTTCACATATACAATTTTATTCCAATTTCTCATAAAAAATAATTGGTTAATTAATAAGCATCCATAAAAACCTATTTTTTACCCCTACATTATATCACCATCAAATTAACAGAGCCATTTCAATGCGCCATGGGGTGGCGTATTGAAATGGCTCTGTTAAGCCTTCCTAGAATACCAAACTATTCCGTCTTTATTACTGCAGAAGTCGGCAAGCTTGATCTTATTCTATTTAAATCTGCCTCTGAATAGCTATTACCGGATACATCAAGCAATTTTAAATTAGATAAATTACCAAGCTCATAAGAAAGCACCATCAATAGGTTGTTTGATAAGTTTAAAATCTCTAGATTTTCTAAATGCCCAACTTCAGACTGCAAGGCCCCTTCAAGTGAATTGTGAGGAAGATCCAGACTAATAAGATCTGTCATATTGAAAACATTTGTACTAATTTCCTTTTAGACTATACTTATTAAAAAAACGCCCCGTTAACTGAACCGACACCTCGACCAGGGGGTACAATGTTTGACACCCTATTGGAGTCAAATGCAAAAAAGCATGGCTCTATCGGACAAACTGTCACCTCAGTAGTGGTCCATATCACCCTAATATATGGTGCGATTCAAGTTACTCAAGGCGCTGCATCTGTGGTGCAAGGAATCTTTCAGGACACCACCATAATGTTCTTGACTCCTCCGCCTCCACCGCCACCCACGGTAGTGGTGACTACTACCCCGCCACCGCAGGGATTCCAGACGGTGATGCCACCAACTGAGATCCCTACCACTATCCCACCCGTCAATCTCTCAGAGAGATTTGACGCTCGTGACTTCAGCGGTAAGGGTGTCGAAGGTGGCATCGCCACTGGAGTAATAGGGGGAACAGGGGTAGTGCCAACAACAGAAACCGTGACCGGAGAGACGTTTTTGGACAGCCAGGTGGACGATCCAGTTGTGGAGATCAACCGACCCCAACCGCGCTACCCACCTGTCTTGCAACAGGCGGGCATCTCGGGCAAAGTAATGCTCGAGTACGTGGTGGACACCACTGGTCGTGTTGAGAGAGGGTCAGTCAAGATCCTAAGCAGTACCAACGCCCAGTTCGAGGCTCCGGCACGTGAAGCTGTCGAAAAGGCGACCTTCAAGCCGGCCCGCATTCGCGGGCAAGCTGTCCGACAATTAGTACGTCAAGCGATTACATTCACTATCGGTCGGTAATATCGGTAATGAAAGAGGGGGTGGGACCTTGTGTCCTACTCCCTCTTTATACTAAATAGTGCCCGAAAATAAGCGCCCCAATAATTAGCGCCGTAACAGCTGAAATAAGAACGGCCCCAGCAGCAACATCTTTTGTATCTTTGGCGTAGGGATGGTATTCAGGAGATGTTAGATCTATGTCTATCTCAATCGCTGTATTAAATGCCTCGGCGGCGAGAACAAATCCACTGGCCAACAGCAAAATCATCCACTCAACGGTAGTAATTTGTAAATACACACCAAGGGTTATAACCGCCACAAAAATACTAATATGTATCCACGCATTGTGTGTGGTCTTAATAAATATCCAAATACCTCGGCCCGCGTGTGAAAAACTTTTTGCCCTCCTAACAAGTAGAAATTCTCTTTTTGTGTCTAGGCGTTCTTGCATAGAAATAAAGTATAACAAAAATTCTGCGATCTCTGACAAGTACTGGGTTCTATACTATAAAATAAGCCCCAAACGAGTGCGACAACTCGTCGAACTCATCGAGATCGTCCAGATTCTGAAGAATCTTCAGATTCGATGAACTGAGTCTTTCGGAGACGGATGTCCTATCACGAGTTGTTAATTAGTTTGAATTTCTTTTCTCTTCCATCCCTTTATTTCTGTACGTTCGGTCTGCTGACCTCAGTACCTAGAGGTATCTTAAGGTTATCTTTTTCTTTCAATTAATGTGATTTTTTTACTCCTATTCCGTTTTTTGAGTTCGGCACATTCGGTCTGCTGACCTCAGTACCTAGGTGAGGTAATCGTGAAATTATTTCTTTCCTTCAATTAGTGAGATCTTTTTAGGTCTCTTCCATCCCTTTATTTCGGCCTCTCGAGCGCGGGCCCTTTTTAATGTTTCAAAATTTTCTGAATATTTTAAAATAACAGGTCGTCTGATTTTTGTGTAATGTGCTCCCCACTTTGATTCGTTATGTTGTCTCAATCTTTTTTCAAGATTATTAGTGCAACCCACATAAAGAGATTTATCAGTACATTCTAAAATATAGACGAAGAAAGACATCAAAATATATAATACACCCTTCGTCGCCAGAACTCCTCAGGGACTTCTTCTCTTTTTATTTTGTCGCAGATCCTTTTGCCCCTCGCCTTAGCTCGGGATGGCAAAAATCCAAAGCGCCCCGAAGGGCGCTAAGATTTTCAGCCAGCTGGCCGTCTCGAGCTCGAACCCTGACAAACCAAGCCCTGCTTGACGGAATTAGCTTAATTTTAGCATCTTAATCGACGCAACTCGAGCGCTAAGCATTTTAGTAAGATGTCTGAATTAAATTTTTTTTATTAATTCAATCAGCTTTTGATTAATGAAGAAGGCTAGGATATTCAAGTCTTTTGAAACTTCCAGAAAATAACTCTCTTCTATTTTTATTAACTTACTTTCAGTTGAATACTTGTGCTTATATTGAGTATCTGTTCTTCCTAAATTATGGACCAATAAGTGACGCTGATCATGATACATTGTTATTTTGGATACACCTAACTTTGACTTTGCAAAATCAATGTTTAAATTCTTAAAATAAAACTTTCTTAACTCCTCGTATCCTTGACCATGCAAATTACGACATTTTCTCTCTATATACTTTTCTAGAGCTTCATCAATAGATGAATAAGAAAGAAACTCATTCTCAGAAACTTTTAATAAGTCGTCATTTTCTGGCTTTAATAGCTTTTTATTTATTAAGAACGATTCTTTTATTGAATCCACTAGGAAAATTTCTAAAGCAGAAATTAATCTAACAAAAATGAGCTCCCTTAAAAATCGTGGGTATTGAATTCTTAAATTGTGTGCTGAACTTTGTGCTCTAGCTATCCTAAATTTAGTTCCATCATAACTTTCAAAATTCATCTCCTCATCAGGTCTAAGCTCTCCAGATTTTATTTTGGCATAGATGACTTCACGAGCAATCTGGTAGGCATTTATAGAATTGTCATACAATTTATGAAGTCTGCTTAGTTCTAATTTAAATACTCTAAAACTAGCTAGAGTTTCTACCTCGCCTTGTGATGTTTGAGCAATCTTTATCGTATTAGTCCTCTTTTCTTTCACTGAGATAGTTTAAATTATATCGCATATAACAAATATGCTAAGCGACGCGTTTCGAGCTAGAACCGTGGAGGGCCTTGTCCTGCTTGCTTGCCCGTTCGTAGCTTCAGCAAAGTCGGGACGGAATTAGCTACATTCTACACTACCCAAACGACGTAACATGAGCATGTTTTTAAATGCGTGGTATAATTAACATCTATTAGTTATTATTTCAAATACATTATGTTTGAAAAACTTTTTGGTAAACAGGAGGCAACACCTAGGGAGAAATTGAGCTCAGTTATTGAGAAGGAATTATCCATTGGCGTAGATCAGCCCAGTATAATTAGAGCGTTCGAATCTGCACGAAAAAAGAATGTTGATGAAGTTCTTGGTTTATCAACTGAACAAATCTTGGATATTGTAAGAGACACGGCCATAACCTTAAGTGGTCCTATAGAAGATACTTTGTATGGAGGAGCGAACCAGACAGTAAATAATATTTTATCTGAAATTGACCGTCTCAAAAAAGAGATGGGGAATTAGCTTTCTTCCTGTCCCTCAAGCATCTCGAGTGCGATAACTCTTCGAACTTGTCGAGACCTTCTCGTTTTTATTCATTTGGTCGCAGACCCTTTTGCCCCTCGTCGTAAACTCCTTTGGAGACGAACGTCCTATCACGAATTACCTCAGACCGAAGGCTCTGTTTCAAACTTTCCCTCACGTACGTTCGGGAAGCTGAAATTTTATAGTCGCTTCGTTCTTTAAAAAATGGCGGCTGCGGGACTTGGGCTCGAACCAAGATAAATAGATCCAGAATCTATTGTCCTACCATTAGACGATCCCGCAAAAATTAAACAAGTTTTAAGTTTCAAGTTTTTAGTAGATCACTACCCACTTAAAACTCTGAGCTAAAAACAAACTTCACTATTTAAACTCTGCTCGTTGCGGACTGCCGTTCGTTTCACTCTCGGCACTGCGATTTCTAAAGTTTCTGCGAAACTAAGAAATCGGGAGCCTACACATTCGACCTGCT
>CAZMSV010000008.1:0-22744 GCA_964569075.1 uncultured Candidatus Saccharibacteria bacterium | reverse complement strand
CTCTGATAGAAAGCTCGTCTTTTTGTTTTCCTTGTACTTGATTAAGTCCATATTTTTCTTTTACTCTATTATAGAATAGAAAAAGACCCCAGAAATGCTTCTTTAGGGTCTTTTTCTATTAAAAATTTATTTCTTCTTAGCTGCGGCTCTCTTATTCTTAAACTTTTCAACACGGCCAGCAGAGTCAAGAATTTTTTCATTCCCGGTATAAAAAGGGTGGCAAGCAGAACAAATTTCCACCTCAATTTTTTCTTTGGTGGAACCAATATGGAACTTATTTCCGCAAGCACAAGTCACGCTTGCCTTTGGGAAATACTCTGGGTGGATTTCAGATTTCATCTCGTTAGAATAACAGACTTTTATTTTTTTGCAAATCTTTGGCCCTTTAACCCCACTTTCTCTAAAAACTGACTACTAAAAACTGCCCTAAACTCCCTTCAAGAAATCGATGTTCTCCTGTATAGACTGCGCCTTTTGCATCACTTGATCACCATAGAAAACATTGGATGGCACCCTTCCTGGTGTACAAGATGCGCCTGAATAATACCTACAGGCAGCATCCCTTTCTGCAGAATACCCACCACCACTTGCGCCAAGATCAGACATATATATCGCCGTAGCGGTAAAAGCATGCTCTGGATTCCATGGGTTAGCCTGATCTGCGCTCACACCAAGCGCGGCGCCAATGCGACCCTTGAAAAGCTCCCAAGTAGATGGAATAAATTGTGATGGACCCATTCCGCCACCAAAACCCCTGCCAACAACATAAGTGTGTGCTGGTGGGCAAGATACTGGAGTACTACTATAGCTTCTCCCTTGCCTACTCATAATGTCACCAAATGGCACCGTATCTCTAGGGGCTTTCATAATCTGCTCAAAGGGAGTACCTGTATTTTTACCAATGCCATTCCCTGTAGCTAGATCTGTAACAAGGCACGACCCCAGATTCTTACCAAGGTCTGACTCTTGGGTGAGAATGGCGAGCAAAAGAGCGGGCCTCATACCCGTTCTTTTCGAAGCAAGGTTTGCATACTCAAGAGCCTGACCGAAACTAATACCCTCAGTATCTCTAAGTCTAAAAAGCGCCGCCCTTATCTGTGCTGCCCGCGCTTGTCGCTCAGCAAGAACTTGCGCATAAGTTTTCTCTTCGGCCTTAGTAACAGCCAAAAGTTTTTTCTGTTCCGCCTCACTTTGTGCAATTGTCTTTTTACGTGTCTCTACTACATACTTTGCATCCGCCTCTGCATCTTTCTTTTTATCTAACTGCTGTCTTTCTACTTCTGTAGTTGCTTTTGCTTCTCTTACTATCATGAAATGTTCCTGCATCGCTCTCTTTATAGAAGTAAAGCTGTCTAGATCACTAAAAAACTCTGACAAATCTCTGTTACCAAATACAACCTCTGCTAGTGTATAGGCATCAATTTCATTAGTTTTCCTAAGTAATTGTGCCAAAGACTCTTTTCCCTTACCTATCTTTTCCTCAAGCTCTCCTATCTTCCGTACCTTTGAATTTATGTCCTTAGAGAATTGGCCTATGGCAATGGTTTTGGCGCGGATAGTAAGCTCCGCTTCTTTAATCTTGGCATTTAAATGTGTAATGTCACCCTGAATAGTATTGGCCTTTGACTGTGTGTCTCTCAAAATCCCCTCCCATTTGACAATGTCTTTTTGTAATTCATCATATTCTGCCTGAAGTTTTGCTTCTTGGATTTGTATTTCTTTTTCAGATAGCTGTGCTGAGACATTTAACGCAAAGAATCCAACCCCCAAAAAGGAGAGTAAGAAAGGAAACGCAAATAAAAACTTCCGTCGAGAAAGTAAAAAAGTCATTGATTTGTAATATACATTCTATCGCATAGGAACCAAAAAGACATCCTATATAACAAAAGACGGCCGTGGCCGTCTTTTGTTACTATTACTAATATTTTTTATATTATTCTTTCTCTTCTCCAGCAGTATCTTCTCCTTCTTCTCCCTCTTCAGCATTTTTCTCCTTTCCTTTCTTTTCTACTTCAATAGCAGACAGGTCTACAGCCTCTGGCTCTTCTTCCTCTTCTTCCTTTGGAGCTGCCACCAAAACTACAACTTCATCCTCATCATCAACAAGAGACACCCCTTCCGGTAACTTTAAATCTTTGACTAAAAATTGACTTCCTATTTCTAATAGAGACGATATGTCTACTTCAATCTGATGTGGAAGATTCGTAGGTAGGGCTTCAATTTTTAGCTCATACATAACCTTAACTAACAGACCACCTAGATCTTTCACTCCAGGAGCAACACCAATAAACTCCAGAGGAACATCTACTTCAAGTTTATGGCCCTTTTCAAAGACGTAAAAGTCGGCGTGTCTAGGGATTTCAGTCACTGGATCAAGGTCCACAGCCTGAATTAGGGCCTCTACTGTTCCTTCTCCATGATTTAAACTAACAACAGTAGATTCACCCGCCTCTTTAAAAACTTTTAAGAAAGCTGTTTGTGATATAGAAATAGGAGTAGACTCTTCTTTTTTGCCATAAAAAACAGCCGGCATAAGCCCTTCTTTTCGAAGCTTTTCTAGATTCCCCTTCTTTTCTCTCTTTTGTACCTTTAATTCCAACATATCAGAGCATTATACACGGGGATTTATATAAATCAATGTTAAGAAACTTTATATTTAAAATACATAGGACTACCCTATGGGTTTTATAAATGTGGTGTAATTTTTTAATTCCTATTATGAAAATATGAAAATTTGTGTAAAAAAATAGAGACCCGGCCGAAGCGCGGGTCTCAAACTATCACAGGCCTAGGCCTGAAAAGGGCGTGCCCCCGGAAGAGAAATGTCTTGACACTCTTCCCCGATGATTATCGCCATCGGAAGCATTGCGCCTTGTCTTCGGCGCGGGGGCTTTTTTCAGAAATCTTGCGATTTCTGGAGCGCCATGGGATACGCTCATTTCTGTGCCCGGCAAGTATAGGCTATGTCTTTCACCTAAACTTAAGCGCCCGAAGCACCCCTCTGGCCGGAACTTGCTCGTCCGGCACCTGGGCTTGTACCAACCGAAAGATATCGGTTGGTACACGAACCCAGAACCCCCTGTGTCAATCACGATGTCCTCTGGGCCGGGAAAACGCCTCTCAGAGACACCGTACAACGATACTTATAACTGAACTGCTCGGGCGTCGCCACCATCGCTGGCGGCAACGGATCCATCCGGGCTAGGCGGAAACAAGTTCCACCTCGAACCCGGCATTCCCTGTGTCAATCACGATGTCCTCTGGGCCGGGAAAACGCCTCTTGCGGGACACCGTACAAACATAACTGTACTGCACGTACCAGGTCGCACCCGTTGGGTGATTTCGCCTCCTTGCGGTCGGCGATAACCTGGTATATAAATTATAGCAAATACACAGGGTTTGTCAAGCATTTTTGTGTTTTCTTTGTTCACACACCAAAAAACCGCCCCGTTGAGCGGTTTTTTGGGTTATATTCCAGAGTTTTCCTCCTATATTCTCTAGAAAATTCTCCCCTATTCTTTCACCATATGATTTTTCATATATTCCACAGTTCCACCCACCTTTTTCCCTGGATTTAAAATGTTTTCTGGATCAAATATATTTTTCACATCCTTGAAAAGCTCAAGAACTTTGGGATTAAAGATTTTCCCCAAATACGGAGTTCTAACAATACCGTCATTGTGCTCAGCTGTAATTGACCCATCATACTCTGCCACTAAATCATATACCTTATCTGATACTTCAATTATTTTTTGAACATTTGTTTTGTCTTTCATATCCATAAGGGGAATGATGTGAAAATTTCCATTACCTGCATGCCCAGCGATTGTGTATAGAAGGTCGTATTCATCCAAAATCTTTCTCATCTTTGGTAAAAATTCTGGCAAATACTCTGGGCGGACAATCACATCGTCTACAAACGGCGCTGTTCTTTTGCCCTTCACGTGCTTACGCAATAAGTTAAAGCTCTCACGCCTTATGGTCCAATATTTTTCTGCTTCCTCTTTTGAGTGGGCTACGTGGGTCTTAAACTTAAAGTGTTCTATTTTTTCTTGGAGTTTTAAAATCTTCTCATCTATCTCTTCTTCAGTATCTTCTACAAATTCTACAAGAATTATGAGCTTCGGTATCCCTCCAGTAAGCATCATTCCAGCTTCTGGCAAGAAACTCCATATTAATTTAAAGAACCCCGACTTCATCGTCTTTAACATTTCTGGGAAAAACTTCACGGCCAGCTTCATCGTCTGATCATCATAAGATTCAATACTTTCTGGATCCAGGGGCAGTATCTCATTAACTAATTCACTTAAGTGAGATAAATCACGAAGAAAAATTACAAAAAGCTTGGACTTCTCTTTAACTTTTATCAAACGGATCTTTGCTTCAGTAACAATACCTAGGGTTCCCTGTGAACCGACAATAAGTTTATTCAGATCAAAAGTCTTACCATCCCAAACATTCCAAAGATAGTACCCAGCAGAGTTTTTGGAAACATTTGGCCTAGCATTCTCAATCTCATCTTTATTTTTTTCAATTAAATCCCATACCCCTTTATACAAAGAGCCCTCAAAATCATTTTGAGAAATTTTATTTTCTAATTCTGTCTTTGAAAGTAGCTTAACTTCGTATTCGTTGCCATCAGAAAATACAACCTTTAAACTTTCAATATATCTTTCCATTTTCCCATAGCGAAGAGTTTTCTCACCAGCGCAGTTATTCCCTATCATACCTCCCAAGGCACAGAGGTTCTTTGAGGCAGGAAAACAAGGCAATATCATTCCACGAGACAGTGTCTCCTTTTCAAAATCACGATAAAATGTCCCTGGCAAGACCGTTGCAACTCTGTCGTCAAAACCCATAATGCCTCCCATATAGGTCGTGAAATCAAGAATTAAAGACTCATTTATAGACCCTCCCGCCATACAGGTACCCGCTGAACGGGCTGTTATAGAAAGCATTGGGTCACTCTTTTTATTTTGAGATATAAAACGCACGGCCTTCTTTACATCATCACTGTTTTTTGGATGAAGGACCGCCTGCGGACGAACATCAAAAAGAGAGGCATCGTGGCTATACTTTTTTAAAGTATCGTCATCAGTAAGTAGTTCTCCCTCTATCTCTTTCTCTAGTCCTTCAAACATTTTTATTTTTTATTAAAAAGCGAAAGTTTACCTTCTACGAATTTTTGCATAGCAATAAGAGATGGTTTCATAAATTTGTATGGTGCCACTTCGTCTGGATTTTCCTGTAGCTCTTTTCTTAGTGCGTCACGAAATGTGACACGCAGTTCTGTATTTATATGAACAATTGTAACCCCCGACTCTATTGCTTTTAGAAAATCTTCTTTTGAGTTACCAGACCCGCCATGAAGAACAAGCGGTACGCCAGCAGATTCTCGAATAGAAGCTATGCGGGCAATATCTAGACGCGGGTCAACACCCCCCTTAAGCATGCCGTGTATATTTCCAACGGCTGGAGCAAACAGATCAATTCCTGTTTCTTTTACAAATTCTTTTGCCTGCTCTGGGCTTGTTAAAGTTTCTGAATCCAAACTCACTCCTTCCGGAATTTCGTCAAGAATTTTTGAAGACTGTCCAATGTATCCGAGCTCTGCTTCTACTATAACCTCCCTATTTTTAGAACGCGCATAATCTACACATTCTTTTGTCAGCTTCATATTTTCCTCAAAAGAAAGTTTAACCCCGTCAAAAATAACAGAATCGAACCCTAGATCTATTGCTTCTTTTACTCTATCTACAGAATATGTGTGATCAGCATTAAGAAAAATTGGGTGATCAAGTTCATCTCGAATACTAGTGACAATAGCTCGAGCCTGACTAGTTCCAATAAAATCTCTCTCACCTTCAGACACTCCTATAATTACAGGAACCCCCAGTGCTTTGGCAGCACGGGCAACAGCCCAAGCTCCTTCAAGGTTTGAAATATTAAAGTGACCAATAGCCACTCCGTTTTTTTCTGCCTCAATAATAGATTCGCGTAAAGTTAACATACTAAATATTATATCATAGGGACTTTCTCTGTGATAAAATATCAAAATGAAAAATTATGACTTCATTGCTATAGGAGACATTGTGACCGATGCCTTTATTCGCCTGAAAGATGCGAGTGTCCACTGCGATATAAACAAAGAAAACTGCCAACTATGTATGAGCTTCGGAGATAAGGTCCCGTATGAATCAGTCGATGTCATTCGCGCCGTTGGCAATAGTGCCAATGCTGCCGTATCAGCGTCACGCCTCGGACTTTCTTCTGCCCTTGTTGCCAATGTTGGTAAAGATTTGAATGGTGAAGAATGTATAGCGACATTGGAAAAAGAAAAGGTCGCGACAGAGTTTATAAAAACACATAGTGATAAAGAAACAAACTACCACTATGTTCTTTGGTATGAAGACGAAAGAACAATACTTGTAAAGCATCAAGAATATGACTACTCCCTTCCAAACATAGGAACGCCAAAATGGCTTTATTTATCTTCTCTTGCAGAAAACTCTATGCCATACCATGAAGAAATCATAAAATATTTAAAACTACATCCAACTGTTAAGCTTGCCTTCCAGCCGGGTACATTTCAAATGAAACTTGGAAAAGAGAGGCTTGCAGGACTCTATCAACTTACAGAAGTCTTCTTCTGTAATGTGGCAGAGGCTAAAAGAATCCTTGGTATTCAGGGTGATTTATCTATCAGAGATCTAATTATGAAAATGTCTGCCTTGGGACCGAAAATTACAGTCATTACCGATGGCCCTAAGGGTGCCTATGCCTACGACGGCATTGAGATATGGTTTATGCCAACATATCCAGATCCAAAGGCCCCTCTTGAGCGAACCGGCGCTGGAGATGCCTTTGCTTCCACATTCACCTCTGCGCTCGCCCTTGGTATGAGTATCCCACAGGCCCTATCGTGGGGACCAATAAACTCAATGTCCGTAGTCCAAGACATTGGTGCACAAAGGGGCCTTCTAATACGAGAAAAGCTTGAACGGTTTCTTGAAGAAGCACCTAAAAATTACAAACCGAGACTGTGGGAAGAATAGGTTGGGCTAGTTAGTACTTTCTTTTTTAAGAATTAATTTGCTAAGAATAATTGAAAGTGTGATAGCAAGTATTGTGATTATCACTGCGTAGAGAAATTTTTCCTGCATTGCTGACAAATTTTTAAAAATCACGCGAAACAATTCCTTCAATGCCTCATCCCAAGCAAGGGCTGCAATAAGACCGAAAGCCGAAATGATAAGAATTGTCATCTTCTCTATGAAGCTGACTCTAAATTTGGCTAATTCTCTTGTCTTCAAAAATTTCTCAACTTGATCTGAAAAATCCCTTATGTCCGGATTTATATTTTTAAATTGATCTTCTGATTTCATTATCTTATTTTCTGGTTAAAACTTTTTTAACTGCCAAAATAATACTACCTTCATCCATTTTGTAATGTTTGATGAGTTCTTCTTGGGTTCCCGATTGACCAAATTTGTCGTGGACACCTATAAACTCTTGTGGGACAGGAAAGTTTCTTGAGAGACATTCCGCCACTGCTGAACCCATACCTCCAGCTATTTGATGCTCCTCTACTGTCACAATGGCACCTGTCTCTTTGGCAAGAGAAATAATCGCATCTTCATCTAGTGGTTTAATTGTTGCCAGATTTAAAACTTTTACACCAACACCTTCTTTGCCAAGCATATTGGCAACTTTTAGTGCCCTATGAATGAGAGCACCAGTGGCGATAATGCCCACTTGAGGATTTTCACCTTCCCAAAAAACTTGCGCCTTGCCTATTTCAAAGGGGGTGTCTTCTGTAGTAACAATCGGAGTTTTTTCTCTAGCAAGTCGTATGTAAACAGGTGTGTTGGTTTTAGCCGAAGCAATTGTTGCTTTCTTGGCTTCTAGGGCATCACATGGAGAAATAACCACCATATTAGGTATCACACGAGTTATGGCAATGTCTTCTACCGCTTGGTGCGTCCCACCATCAAGCCCTACAGAAATTCCCGCATGACTGCCTGCAATCTTAACTGGCCTGTCATTATAAGCGATAGTAGTGCGAATCTGTTCCCAGTTTCTACCAGGAGAAAACATTGCATAGGAAGTAATGAAAGGAATTTTACCCATAGCCGCCATACCACTTGCAACGCTCGCTAGATTTTGTTCGGCAACACCAACCTGAATGAACCTTTCTGGAAATTTATTTCTAAATAAATGCATTTGGGTGGACTCAGTTAAGTCAGCGCAAAGCCCCACAACTTGTGAGTCGCTCTCCCCCGCAATCAAAAGTCCCTCGCCAAATCCTTTACGAATTGGAACTTGCTCTACGTCTTCATCAAAAATTTTTGGATTTAATTTAATCATTATGGTATCCAGATATTTGCCCACCTAGACTACGAAGTTCTTTTAGGGCCATTTCAGCTTCTTCTTTATTTGGTGGTTTACCATGCCATTCATATTTTCTTTCAAATTCCTTAACCCCCTTACCTGGAATGGTGCGGGCAATAATCATAGTGGGCTTTTCAAATACAGCCCGAGCTTGTTCTATGGCGTCATTTAATTCTTCAAAATTGTGACCATCAACTTCAATAACATGCCAGTTCCACGCCTTCCATTTATCTGCCAACGGCTCAAGTGGCATAATATTTTCAGTATATCCGTCTATCTGGATATTATTGCGATCAATAATGCCGACGAGATTTCGCAACTTCTCTTTGCCGGCAAGCATACCAGCTTCCCAGATTTGCCCAGACTCCTGTTCCCCATCAGACATTAAACAAAATATTCTTTTTTGAGATTCAACTCCATTGTCAATCCTGTCCGCCAAAGCCATACCAACGGCCTGAGAAAGCCCAGACGCCAAAGGGCCAGAAGATGTTTCAAGAGAAGGAAGAAATTCTCTGTGTGGGTGTCCCTGTAAAATACTGCCGAATTTTCTTAAGGTTTTAAGTTCAGAAATATCAAAATATCCAGCGTGTGCCATTGTCGCATAGAGGACTGGACAGATATGCCCATTGGAAAGGACCACTCTGTCACGATCTTCCCAAGAAGGATTCTTTGGGTCGTGTTGCAATTGATGGAAATATAGAAGGGTGAAAACATCAGCCATACCCAATGGCCCAGCAGTATGGCCACTTTTAGCTTCAAGTAGCATCTCTATAATAGACTGGCGAATATCATTCGCCTTAAGTTCCAACTCTTTTATTTTTTTATCGTCCAAGTTTTGAGCCATTGGTTTATAGGTTTTCCAGTTCTTCTATTGTACCAACAATATCATCGCTTCCAAATATAGCTGAGCCCGCAACCAATCTACTAGCTCCTGCCTCTATAAGGCCTTGAGCAGAATCCAGATTTACACCACCATCAATACTAATAATTACGTCAGGATATTTTGACCTAATACCAGATATTTTTTGTAAAACCCTTTCATCAAATGGCTCCCCCTGCCTACCAATAACTGCAATACCCATACATTGTATAAAATCTATATATTCAACAATTTCTTCTAATACACCAATATCAGTATCAATATTTAAAGCGAATCCGAGCTCAGTTGCAACGAATGGACCATTTTTACCAAATTGCTCACTAAAAGAGCGCGCAAAAGTTAGTGCTTTTTCTTTACTGGGAAAAGATTCGTAGTGAACAATAACCCTTTTTGCTCCAGCAGATATCCATTCTTGTATAGAGGCCTCGGGATTTAAAACCATCAAATCCACTTCAAAATCTAAATCTTCCCAAAATGGAAATCCTTCTTCCTCTTTAATAATTTTCACAAAATCAGGATCTGGAGTTCGCAAATACGGCCAAGAACCATCGCTGGTAAATTTTCCATCAAGAATGTCTATTTGCACCATTGATACAACTCCAGACATTAGAGAAAGTTTATTTTCCAAATCTTCAAAACTTTTTGGAATTATCGCGGGGATAATTTCAGTCATGAGCCCTTTCAATTTTATTAATTCTTCTCTTATGTCTCTCCACGTTTGAAAAAGGAGTTTCAAGCCACAACTCTACAGCTTCTGCCGCCTCCCCATCTGTTATGAAACGAGAACCGAGAGCGAGAACATTTGAATTATTGTGCTGACGAGTAAGTTCTAGATTGGTTATGGGCCCCGTAAGTGAGCTTTTCATTCCATAAAAAACTGCCGCCCGAACATGTTTAAAACGATTCGCCACCATTGCTTCGCCTTGCCCAGAACCACCCAATATAATACCCCTCACTCCTTCGGGATTTTTAGAAACCTCTCGTGCAACTGGGGCAATAAAGTCAGGATAATCATCTGCTTCATCATATTCATTGGCACCAAAATCAACCACCTCGTATCCAGAACCACGGAGTGATTCTATAATTCTCTCTTTTTGTGCCATACCGGCGTGGTCACTACCTATAAATATTTTCATACTAACAAAAATAAAATCTATGATCGGATTACGCTCATATTATACACCCTTTCCCCTAACGCAGAGACTCCCGTCCTGTGTACCCTTAATGTTACCGAGAATTTCGCCCACAATTGGACTATTTATTTGGTCTTTCAGTGTGACAATTTCTCCACCGCGATGTAAACAATTTTCTGCAGTTAAATTTGATATCTTATATAGATTAACGGCGTAAAAAACACCCAATACAATTAAAAACGAAATAAACAACAGTGTAATCTTTTTTGTTTTACTCATTTTTTCTGTCACGCTTATGCTACCTGATAATCAACTTATCTTATCAATAACTAAAGATAAGAGAACCTATCACATATAAAAGGAGACCTATGGTTACGGCTAGAAAAACAAACTTATGTCAAGAATAGAAAGCCCAAAATATTAAAAACGACCATAATTGTTAGAAAAACCAAGAAAACCTTAGCTTTTGAATATCCTTGATTGTGTTTTTCAACCAAAATGAAAATACTAAAAAGATACAATGGAGGTGCAAAAAGCTGTAATAAAAATAATCTGTTAAAGCCCAAATCTGGAAGTGAACCCTCTATCAAACTATTAAATTGATTCTGGATATATATAGCTATAATCGTTACTACAAAAATTATGACTGCCTTTGCAGTGCCTCGAATTATCTGTTTCTCGAAAGTTGGTTTAGGACCGCTTAGCAAATCGTTTGAGTCTCTTTTTAGAATGACCACAAAACCCCATACAAACAAAAAAATTCCAAGGCCCAATACAGACCAGATTCTTGGATCTGCCAATCCATTTGTTGCATCACTAGCACCATAAAGACCCACAACAAGGCCGATGAAACCAAGGAATATCAATATTCCGCCACTAAAAACTTTGATCATATATTATTTATATTATAACTTTTCCGTTCTTAACGCCGTGATCAACTAATGTATATGTATACCCACACACTAATTTAATCATCGTTCTAAACTTATTACCAAAGTATACACCTTGTCTCATCATAGGCTTAAGCCACTTTTAATAACATGATCAACTAGCGTATATGTATACCCCATTTCATTGTCGTACCAGGCACAAACCTTCACAAGATTTCCCCCAACAACTCTGGTCAATGCCAAGTCAGCGATTGATCCATAAGGACTCCCTAAAATATCACTGGAAACCAACTCCTCTTCGGTGACAGTGAATATCCCCTTCCATCTATCTTCTGTAGATGCTTTTTTCAATGCTTCATTTATCTCTTCTACGGTAGTGTCTTTTTTAGCAATGAAAGTAACATCCACAATAGAACCAGCAATGACGGGTACCCTCATCGCTACGCCATCAAAAAGTCCCGTAAGTTTTGGAAATGCTTTTGTAACAGCAATCGCCGCACCAGTTGAAGATGGAACAATATTTTGAGCTGCAGCTCTGCCTTCTCTAAATCCTTTTTTGGCAGGTCCGTCTACAAGAGACTGTGTGGCGGTGTAAGCATGAACAGTATTCAGGATCGCCTTTTCAATACCAATGGCCTCATCAAGGATTGCAATTAGGGGACTGGCAGAATTTGTAGTACATGAAGCATTGGAAGTAATAGAGCAAGTTGAAAGTTTCTCCTCATTCACACCCATAAGAATGGTCGCCCCTGGAATTTCTGGACTTGGGTCATCTTTCATCGGTGCAGTGACCACAACTTTTTTTGCTCCTGCATCGATGTGTGCTTTAGCTTTTTCAAAACTTGTGAAAAATCCAGTGGACTCTACGACCACATCAATATCTAGCTCTTTCCATGGCAAATTTACTGGCTCTTTCTCAGAAAGCATTAATACTTCCTTGCCATCAATAATAATCGCCTTACCATCTTCTTTAACAGAGATTTCAAAAGGCGCTTTGCCATAAACAGAATCGTACTTCAAAAGGTATGCAATATTGTGTGCATCTCCCAAATCATTTATAGCGACTACTTCTATCTCCTTTCTCTGGTGAGCAATTTTCAAAAATGCCCTACCGATTCTCCCGCCACCATTTATAGCTACTCTAACTTTCTGCATAGTAAAATTTAATAAGTATTAAGTCACTTTATTATAGCAAAAACTTATCCAAACCTATTCCCACTGTAATCATAGAAGTTCTCTAGTTATGGTTCTTTGTGCCAATTTCATGCCCAACCTAGGGCGTATGTTTACGTATTGACCCCATCGTTCGCGAACGACAGGATTGACTTTTAATCTGTATATGATATAATTAAGGTAGCAGTGCAGTATCAAGCAGTTTTTTTGCAGTTTCACTCCCAAAAGGGCGGTGCCAAGTGGATATGGTAATCATCGGTATCATCAGCGGTATGTTGATGTTGTGTGTGGTGTTAGCAATAACACCAAGCAACAAGGTTCAAGTCACGGCAGTAGAGCCAGAGGTGGTCTATCCGACACTCGACACCTCAAGAATGATAGAGGTAACTGGGGGCGTTTACGCCCAAGAGGACCTCAAGGGGTCCTTCGGTAACCGGTACGTCCACCTCATGGTATTCGACCGGGATGGGGAGCGCTACATGTGCTTCATGACCCGGGGTAATATGAAAGCGCTCCACCGGGCGGGGTTCGTGCAGAAAGACCTGTGGGTCGACCTCTGCGGAGATGGTGAGATGCGCAGAGGAAAGCCCGTGGTGGTCAACGGGCGCAAGTTCCAGATCTACCCATCTTACTTGCTCGACAAGCAAGTGGACGGATCATGCTGGGGACTTTGGACCAGGCTGTCCAAGGAATTCGACTCCAGCGAGGAGAACCACTTCGGAGTCTTCCGTGAATACTACGACGGAGGGCACCCCCGCCAGTCCGCCGCTACGGCGGATTAGGCGAAAAAACCCCAACACGAAAGCTCCGACATACTGGAGGGCGTGTCGGGGTTTTCTTTTATACAAAATTATTAAGTCATCTTCTCTTCCTTTTTCTCTGAATGCGCCCTAACATCAACCTCATAGTTAGTATTCTGGGCTTCAAAAAAGTTCACTAGTTCAAATACATCAGTCGCTGTACTCATCCACTTGGCTGGATTTGTCACATTATAGGCCTTCGGAAGGCCAAGCTCTTCAAGGCGCCTATCTGCAACATACTGAACATATTGATTCACATAGTCTGCATTAAGACCCAAGATACCATTAGGAAATAAGTCTTTGTTATAAGCATTTTCAAGATCTACCCCTTCGATAACAATGTTTCTAATCTCATCTGCGAAATCTTCTGTAAGAAGCTCTGGGTTCTCCTCTAAAATATTATGAATCAAGTTAATACCAAACTTCAAATGAAGAGATTCATCACGAAGAACCCAATTAATCATAGAACCAAAATTACGAAGCTGATTTCTCTGGCGAAATGAAAGCGCCACCATAAACCCAGAATAAAACCAGATACCCTCCATGACAATATTAGTCGCCACCAGATTTCTAATGAAATCTTTTTTTCCATCAAGGGTTGTGATATCTAGCGTATCTTCTGTCATTCGCTTCATGTATTTATTTATATACGCCTCTTTGGCCACCATTGAAGACACTTCAAGGTGAATATTAAAAACCGTCTCTCTATCAAAGGGGAAGGTTTCAAGAACATACTCAAAAGCCACACAGTGATTGGCCTCTTCCCACATCTGCTTGGCAAGATACAGGTGACACTCTGGAGATTTAAGATACGGATAAATCCCAAGGGCAATTGAACGATTGACAATAAGCTCTGCTGGATTAAAAAAAGCCATAAGAAACTTAACTGCATGCCTTTCATCGTCAGTCATCTTCTCCCAATCCTCCAAGTCTTCCTTTAGCGCGATCTCGTGAGGAAACCATGTATTTCTAACCGCCTGATTGTACAAATCATACGCCCATTGATAACGAATGGGATGTAAACTCATATCTTCTGGCGAGGCTTTTCCGAGCAACATATTTTTGTTGTTAATTAAACCTATTAATTAGAACTACCTCTACTGACAACTAATACATATATTCAAGTCCGCAGGGTCTTCTGGTCCATGATTGTTTTGTAAGCTCTTTTGTCCAACTGGCACTGATTCCTTAAGAGCCTCAAGAGACATAAAACCGCGTGACTTTGTAGCAACAGAATTCGTTTTGATTTCTGGTGCTGGTTCAGGTCCCGCTTCGGTTTGTAAGGATTCTTGGGAAGGCATTTCCTTTTTCACAGCAAGTGTTTCCTCCTTAGGGGCCTCAAGGGTCTTTTGAAGTGGGGATGCAAATGGTTGTGGTGACACTTCCGAAACCACGGCCCCCCTACCCATGGCTGCAAATCCTAGTTTGCCTATTTTATGAGCCTTATTAACTGCGGTGGTGCTTTGTTCGGCAGTATGTCTAGGCTTCATGTGAAGGTAGTAGGTTGTTTTCACACCCCTGTCCCACGCGCTTTGATAAACTCTCATTGCTTCATCAATATCGCGAGTTTCTAGATACATGTTGCGTGAAAGTGCTTGATCAATCCACTTCTGTGCACGAGCAGCAACTTCAACATAAGCATAGGGAGAAGTTGTAAAAGCTGTTTTATAAACATCTTTTAGATGGTCCGGGATTTCTGGAATATTTGAAATATCACCTTGATGTTCTATGATGTCGCCTTTTACCTTGTCCCAAATACCAAGATTTGTCAGATCTTTTACCAAGTTACGATTAATGTCCAGATACTTACCATTTTGTGTATTTCTAGAAAACACCTGGGCGAATCTAGCATCAATACCGGGAACAGTTCCTCCCACTAGTCCAATGGTAGCATTTGGCGCCACTGCCATGAGTGTCGCATTCCTCATTCCCTTTTTAACCTTGGCTCGCAAGATATCCCAATCGAGTCCTTTGTGTTTTGATTCTTTTGGAACTGCCAATTTTACTCCGCGCTCTTGCTCGAGAAGATCTAGTGTGTCTATAGGCACCCTTCCCTTAGACCAACCGGAGCCAGCAAAATTTGAATATGAACCACGGACAGCGGCCAAGTTGGCACTTTCATCAATTGCCATATATGAAATAAATTCAAAAATCCTGTCCGTAAAATCCCAAGCATGAGAAGAGTCATATGCCATACCAAGCTGTTCTAAAACATCAGCAAGTCCCATAACACCGAGGCCGATTGCACGATTCTCTTTATCCGACTTAACAGCCTCAGCAATTGGAAGCTGATTAATGTCTATTAGGTTGTCTAGCTGACGAATAGCTACGCGAACCGTATCTTCAAGTTTGCCCCAATTAATTTCTTTGTTATGAATGTGGGGAGCTAGGTTAAGTGACGCCAGGTTACAAACAGCAATATTGTCTCTGTCCTGAGGAAGACATATCTCGGTACAGAGGTTTGACATATGAATCGTGCCAGTATTGTTGTTAAGTGCCCGTACATTTATGGTATCTTTCCAAACAAGCCATGGATGTGATGTTGTTTGGAGAGAAACTAGCATTTTGCGAAACAGTTCATGGGCAACAATCTTTTTAAATGTGCGCATTTCTCCCTTTAGTGCCATTTCAACATATTCTTGATAACGCTCCGAAAAGGCCTTGCCATAAAGTTCATTTAAATCGGGTGTTTCCGCTGGATCGAACATATACCACATATCTCCGGTATTAACCCTCTTCATAAACTCATCAGAAATAAAAGCTGCCGTATTGGCCGTACGCATTCTCATATGGTCATCCCCTGCATTGTGTTTCCAATCAAGAAACTCTGGAAAATCTAAATGCCAGTTTTCCATATAAAAACATAGCGCACCCCTTCTCTTGCCCGCCCTCATGATCGCCCTTATTGCCGTATCAATAATCTTGGCAAAAGGAGTGGGACCAGAAGATGCGCCATTGTTACTTTTAAGTGGGGAGCCTGAGGCGCGAAGTTTTGTTAGCGATACACCGAGCCCGCCAGTTGCTTTAGATATAAGCATCACATCTGCGACAGTTTTAGCGATATGCTCCATGTCATCATGCATCTCAAGAAGAAAGCAGTTGGACAAGGCCGGACGAGCTGTACCAGAACCCAGATTAGTTGAAGTTCCTGGTATGTATTCCATTTTAGAAATTTTATCGTAAAAACGAATTGCCCATGCGGTTGGATCTTCTTCGTTATACGAGAGTCCCATCGCTACTCTCATCCAAAACATCTGGGGGGTTTCAAGATAATCTTGCTTCTGATCTTTCAACAAATATAATCCGGAAAGAGTGGATAGCCCCGTGTACTGAAAAAGCTCATCACGATTTAGATCGAGCGCTTGAGAAAGTTTTTTCAAATCAAAAAGTTCTTTCATACGCGCATCAAGCCGGCCCGTTTCAATGCCTTGTGGTATAAAACTCACGAAGGCATCAGCGTGGAGCTTAGTGAGAAGCTCTGTGTCATGCTCGTAGTCTCCAACAACTTGGCTATAGATAACTTTCAAAAAAATTCTTGTAGCAATCTTGTCGTGAGCTGGGTCATCTTTTATATTTTGAACAGCGGCATTGATTGTCGCTTGGTCCATTTCTATTGTAGTGATTCCATCGTACAAAGTGAGCCTGGTATCAGTGGCGATCTGAGTCACCATTGCGATTGGATTCGGAATTCCAGCGCAGGCCCTTTCAATTGACTTGTTTATTCTATCTGCATTGAAAACCTCCTTTGTGCCGTCGCGCTTAGTGATATGAAGACTCATAGAATAATAAAGTTACTAGAATTAATAATTAAGTGACCTCTTGTATTATTTAAGTTTTTTAGTATTTTTTGTAAAAAATAGGCGTTTTTTTACAAAAAATACTAAATTTCTTAAAGAAATACGAAATTTGTTACTTCATTGTAGAAAAAAATTCTCTAAACTTCTGTGGATAACACAGTAAGAATCACCATACGAAACAAAAAAATAGGGCTGTAAAGACAAAGGGTGAGAGACGGCTAAAGGGCTAGTTGTGCTGACTCTTTTTTTACAAAAAACAGATCCTTGATTAGAAAATATTGGTGCTATAGTCTTCACTTTTTATAAAAGAACGAAGAAGCTTGGAATAATCTCCTAAAAGGAGATGCTGTCGCCGATTTTAATGCCATGCTTCTGAACAAAACCCGCTGGAAGCTCAAGAACCATAATAGATGGTGTTGGAGACCCAACAGAAGTTGGGAAAGACTCTGGAGAAAAATTTTCATATACAAAAATTACTCTTTTATTTTGATCAAACCATAATACATCAATAGGAAAGAGCATGTCTTTCATCCAAATAGAATGCAATCCCTCACTTTCAAATAAGAAAAGTAGTCCATGCTCGGAAGGGAGACTTTTTTGACCTGACAGTCCTTGAACTCGCTCGGGATATGTGTCTGCAATTGCCAAAAAAAGAGGAATCTCCGCAATCTCACCCATCACTTCATAAGAAAGAGGCATTACAACAACTTCATTTGTTACTTCAAAGAAAGGTTGAGAAAGTAACGGTGTATTAGTGGTCTTCAGATACCAAAAAGTTGTTACAATAGAAAACAAAACTAAAACAATAAAAATTGTATCTCTATTCATACGTTACATAATAACAAAAACCCCGCGACAAGCGCGGGGTTTTTGTTTAAATTACCAATTATTATTTCCTCCTTCGCGTGGTGCTCGGGGTTCCATTGGTCGTGCTTCGTTGACGGTAAGCTTTCGTCCTTGAAAGTCTTTTCCGTTCCACAAATCGATCGCCTTTGCTGCGTCATCGTCATTTGTCATTTCGACAAATCCGAATCCTTTTGATCGGCCACTCATACGGTCCATAATAATGGTCGCTGATGTAACCTCTCCAGCTTGTGCAAACGCATCGCGGAGATCGGCATCCGTACTAGTGTAAGGAATACCTCCAACATACAACTTCTTTGCCATTCTAAATTTCTCTCGCCAACTAATTACTAATATGTAAGGCGGCGAGAACTCTCTTGCTTCTTCTATGGAAACCAAACGGCACCCGAAGGAGAACTGGGAGAACACCTACATCTCTTAATTATAGCAAATACACATTTTTTGTCAAATCGGGCAAATAGCCCAATATCTTGGCCACGGTTTGTCTAGGTCTCAAGTATCCTCTTTTTAACTTAGCAAGTCATGCAAAACCTTGGAAACCTGCCCATCTCCACTTTATTCTTCCACATGTTTACGTCCAGTACTTTTTTCCCACATTTCTCTTCTTATTTTAATAATATCTGCGATATATGGCAACTTGAAAAAGCCCTTGTCTTCAAGTTCTTTTCCTAACCATTCAGGGGTGCCATATTTCTCCTTTTGTTCAATAAGGTGGCTTTTTACCCCATCAATATCGTTACTGTGATTCAATGCACTGCGAATAGCCGATAAATCATTTATATTTACACCACTTCTTTCTAATTCTTCTTGAGGAATATTGTTCCGTAATCCAGATAGCATGGTGTCAAGTTTATCAATTAATGCAACCATCTCCTTATCATGTCGAAGTTTGTTTTCTTCTTTTGCTTCATCATATACTTTTTCACCTTCTCGGATGGTTTCTTCTGTGTGAGCTTGACCTTCCAATGCTTCCCTCGCAGTTTTTTGTTCAGGAGTTACCGTTTCCGCCATTGTTGGGGGTACGATAGCGTCACTAGTCTCGCTCGCTTTGGACAGCTGTTCCTCTGAATCAGAAAGTTGAGCTTCTCTGTCAGCAAGTTCTTGCCGGCGAGTCGCCAATTCTGCATTCTTTACGTCATAGAGAGCTAAAAGTTCTGTCACCATTCCGGCCGCCATTAAAATCTTTTCCTTAGCCTGTATGGCTGCAATCTCTTGCTGTCCAAATGCAACTTTTTCTTTTGCTTCCGCCACTTGCCCTAAAATTGCTTCGCTTTCACTTGCACTACTTTTTAATTTTGCTATTGCGCTTTCACGCTCCTGTAAATTACCTTCCACAGTTGCCGCCTTGCGCGCTTCTTCCTCCATGCCCTTTGCTCTAAGCTTTTCCTCGGCCTGCGCCAAGAGAGCCGCTAAATCTGGTGATTCTGATGTCATATTTTATAATTTATTTAACTATTTAATTTTAGCACCTCCCCACAGGAGCACAAATCGCAATAATCACTACCAAATTTTAAATAAGTGGCCTTTTTGGCTCTTCTTTTAGAGGGGCCTTCATCGCTAGGAACTTATCCATAACATTCTTTTCTACCTCCTCTCGATCTTTGCCATAAGTCATATAAGAAAGCTCCTTCAGGGCGTCAATCTTACTTCTATCTCCCTGTGGAGGGGCGGCAGCCCTCAGACTAAACGGCCTCGTCGGACTTCCATTAGCAAGCATCTTCACATAAGCGTGAAAATTTTCAACCGTCATAAGGTCTCTCGCGGTAAAAACCGGAGCAAATTGTTTCTCCAAAAACTCGGCATCCTCCGAACCAACGCGATACGCCACAATTGAGCCGACATTACCGAAAACCGCATCACGTATATCGTCTTCTAGCTGAGCTATAAACTGATGTGCAATATTTAAAGATAATTTGTACTTGCGAGCCTCTGAAAGTATTGTTGATATGGAGTCAGTCGTAATATTTTGAAACTCATCAATATACAGATAGAAGGGCGGTAGGTCCTTGCCTAGTGAATCAACCCGCGACAAGGCAGCCATGAGAATCTTGCCAACGATGATAAGGCCAATAAGATTTGCATTAATGTCACCCAAGCGACCCTTGGAAAGATTAACCAGAAGAATTTTTTTCTCATCCATAATCTCACGGAAATTGAGAACGGACTTTTCCTGACCAATTATGGGTCTTATGATGTCGTTAGAAAGAAAGACATCAAACTTACTGGTGATATAAGGCACAATATTCGCTAGAGATGCTTCTCCTTGAGCTTTGTCGGCAACTTCTTTCCAAAACTGAACGACAATCGGATTTTTGCACTTAGAAAGTTTAAGTTCACGAAACTCTTTGTTTGATAAAACTCTAGATACTTCAAGTAGTGTGTTACCAGACTCAGGATCTTCGACGACGAGCATGGTCGCATTCCTAAAATATTGCTCAAACATGGGCCCACCTGCTGTTTTCATATCAAAAAGCTTATTGAAGATGGAAAGCATTTCATTCACCACAAATGTTTTCTGTTCAGGAAAACGCACGTCATATTCGAGCATATTTAAAGCCATTGGTCGCGCTGTATATGCTGGATCAAAATAAATAACATCTTTGTAGCGCTCCTGTGGAATAGATGCCAATATGTCCTGAATATCTGATCCGTGTGGGTCAATCATGCAAACCCCGTCTCCATTCAAAATATCTTGCACAATCATATTCTTGAGCATTGTCGTCTTACCGGTGCCAGTTTGCCCGATTGTATAAAGGTGCCGTAAGCGATCTTCGGGAGACATATGTATTTTTGTTTCTACATTTCTATCAGAGTTCACGCCGAGCAAAACCCCATTTTTAGGAAGGTCCAAGGGTGCTGGTGCCGTACTAGCACGAGAGACCTTGAGATGAGGGGCTGATTTAATGACGTGCGACGGAAAATGCACAAGAGAAGAAAGCTCTTTGAGGTTAAGCAGGAGTCGACGCTTTTCGGAATAGGTTCTAAAGGTGAACCCGTACAAAAGATCCTTGAGCGCTTTGCCAGACATTCGTTCAAAAGAAACATCATTTCCCTGTGTATTATCAAATTGATTAAAGGCCGCCTCTATGTCTGCTAGGATCTGATTCGCCGTATCTTCGTTCTCGGCTGAAACCACAACGCGAATATTGGTTGCAACTGTTGGCACTGCAATTTTCTGCTTGATTGTTTCAATGACTGTCTGATCTAACTGCCCTGCGCGCTCCTTTTTCTTCTCGTCCCGCCTATCTTTATCTTTTTGTGATGTCACCAAAGAGCTGAGACCTCCCAAAAGAGAGCCGACATATTTCCCCGCCCCCAAGGCGTTATTTGAAATAGCATTTTCAATTTTCTCTCCCTTCATATACTCATCTAGAATCTTTTTAAATCTTTTTGTATGCTTGTCGCCTTCGGGTCGAATAACAATCTGTATAGATGCACCCTCCCCTTCTGTCTTTATCTTTGAAAAGCTATTCAAAACCAGATTCAGCGGATCAAAATCAAACTGATCATATGTTTTTATTGGCCAGACTGGATTTTTTGCCAAACTAAGATAAGACCCCACAGTGACTCCTGTCGGATTAAATATGTTGTAGTCGTCTTTTTTCTCTACTATTTTGGCATTGTGAAAAACCGATAGAAGCATCTTTTCAAATAAAGATTTTTTCTTATCATGGACAGCTACATAAAAGACGAAGTCATCTTTTGAATTAGAAACTGAGAGTTCAATTGTGAAATACCCCCCTAGCATTGAATCATCAACCGACATCATTCCGGAATAAAATTGCTCCATTGAGGAAATTATTTCTTTGAGTGGCCTAGATTGCCCATCATCTGCTTTCTCGGGAAACGTTATTTCAAAGAGCGTCATATTGAGCGCCTTAAACTCTGGCATTTTCTCCAAACCTTTTTGAGCATTGCTGTGTGTTTTTAGATACTGAACCAAAAATCTCTCAAAATCATCTAAAAGATGCGGACTGTTCATACCAATGGCGACCTCTAGCGCATTTTTAATACCGTGTGTTTCAACCAGTGTGGCTAGTTTAAAAATCTGTCCATCGTGTTCTTCTGGAGAAAGGTCTAGTTGAAATTTCTTAAGAGTTTCTTCTGGTAATTGATATGATTCATGAAGAACTTTTTCTGACGGAACAGTTTTATACTCGGAAATGATTTCTTTTGTAGCATCAAGGTTTTTACCTCCTTTTATGCCTTCAATTTCCTTCTCTTTAGCTGACAGCAATTCTCGCAAAAAATCACGCTCCTCTTCAGGAGTTCTTAATTGCTGATTTTCAAGAGAAGACAAGGGTCCTTCCATATTAGTACTTAGAATATCATATCTGGGCTATATAAATACATTGACCTTTTTCCACCTTACAAACAAATATGTCTATATTCCTAGACTTAAAGCTATCGTATCCAAGGTTTTTGTATCTGCCGTATCAATTGGCGTGGATAATGGGTTATTAATCATAATAAAGCTCATTCTATTAGGAGTTCTTTTGGATAGATTGAAGGTATAGTACGGACCATAACTGATATCTTTAGTGGGTCCATTAGCCGAAGTGCCGGTTTCTCCGATAAGGAAGAATTTTTGTCCTTCCTCTCCTGAGCTACTGACAAATGGCCTTAATCCGTCAATTTCAACGCAAGAAATAACGACCCCTACCGGACCTGTACAGGAAAGTCTCGCCTGATCTAATACAAATTCCTCAAAAGACTGCGCGGCTTCGTCTTGGCTTTCAAATACAGAAATGTCCGCAATAGAGATAAATCCAGAAGTAGTGCTCTGCCCTACTGAAATACGGGAGTTGGAATATTC
>CAZMSV010000007.1:450-22830 GCA_964569075.1 uncultured Candidatus Saccharibacteria bacterium | reverse complement strand
AGAAGGAACACCAAAGAAAAATGTCCTTTCCTTTTTAGAAGAAAAAATTGGTCGCACCACAAGAGTACTTCATGTTTTCTAATTCGCTTCGCTCATAAGAAAACAAAGTCGCGCGCAAATCCGAAAAGCAAGGAACATTTTTCTTTGGTGTCCGCCGTACTCGGCGGGTGGCGGGGCTGGTTCATTCGTTCAGTTTCCCCTCGAAAAAAGTTCGAGCAAAGTGTATGATTACGGCACAAGAAGACGATAAAATGCTTACCGTCTTTGAGATGGTGCCTATGGTGTAAAGGTTAACACTGGAGTTTGTGGAACTCTCGATTCGGGTTCGATTCCCGATAGGCACCCAATTTTCTCGCTCAATCCAGACTGGGTCTGGATTTTGCGATTGAAAATTGGAGTGTACCGAGTAGGACGAGGTGTACCACTAGCGAATATATTTTTGGAGTGTGCCCGCATGGGGGCACCCAAATGTGGCTTTAGGGGTTGTTGCTCCAGCTCTAATTTTTGGGGGTTACTTTGAGAAGTTTCTTTTTTGTGTTTCTCAGATCTCTATTTATAATATTGACTTATTTGTGTTTATGTACTACTATCCTTGATAGAAAAGCCTTTACAAGGAGGCTGTTGTGACCACACCAGAGCAAGAAAAGTTCGTGCATCTGAATGCAGAAGCTGCCCGAGCAAGGGTCGAAGAGTACCTTTCTGTCGCCAATAGCGAAGACTCCTCGATTCGTGACAGACTTATTGCTTCAGCCAAGCTGTGTGCAGTTGCTCTCAATAAGAGGCACAGCTTCGGTTGCGCGGTGGGAGCCGATAGTGACTGCTCATGTGGTTTCTATCTCGCCACCGACTACGCACAAAAGCTTCTGGGAGAGGGGTCCAGTGGGGTCTAATGTCCTCGCTTTCACAATTGTGATGGCGGGGGCATTCTGTTTTAAAGATATATAATAAATCAATGGTTTGCTGAGTATTGAGCATAATGTCTACTTTTTCTATAAAAATAAAAAATTGGTTTTCAAAATATGAAAGACATGTATCATCGGCTTCTTTGGTCATTGGCTTTATTGTTGATAGTCTCACTCTCCAAAGGATCGACCTGCTTTTTGAGAATGTCATTTTACTTTCGTATCTGGCCATTTCTGCTATAGGTATAACAATATTTAATTTGCACCGCGCTGGGGTTTTACGGTTCAATTTTCTAGAAAAAGTAATTTTTCTTTTTCCGGTTATTATTCAGTTTGCTTTTGGAGGGTTATTTAGTGGTTTCGTTGTTTTCTATTCTAGAAGTGCGGCGCTTCTAACCTCTTGGCCATTCCTTCTTATTTTAGTTGGCATTCTCATCACAGGTGAACTCATCAAGGGATTTTACACAAAGATAAATTATCAATTTAGTATTTTATTTACGGCCCTGTTTTCTTATCTAATTTTTTCTTTGCCAATCCTTATGGGAATTATGGATTGGTGGGTCTTTGTCCTAAGTGGCGTTCTTTCTTTGGTGGTGTTTTATTATTTCTATCGTCTTCTTCTTAGGATTGCTCCAGATTTTTTCCTACCGTATAAGAAACCTTTATTTTTTAGGGTTTCGTCTATATTCTTAATAATTTTTGTTTTTTACTTTGCCAATATTTTGCCCCCAATACCGCTTTCTTTAAAAGAAGTCGGTGTATATCATCAAGTTATTCGCACGCAAGATGGATACTTCCTACTTTCAGAAGAAAAACATTTTTTTGACAGATTTAGGGCATCTCAAAAGGTTCGTATTTCTAACGGTGAGCCAGTTTATGTATTTAGTTCTGTTTTCGCACCAACTGATTTGAAAGTAAATATTTTGCATGAGTGGCAACATTTCGATGAGAAGGCGGCAAGATGGAACACTTATGGGACTATAAGCTTTCCAATTATTGGCGGAGCTGATGGTGGGTATCGTGGTTATTCTGTAAAGACAAACATTTTTCCTGGTAAATGGAGGGTAAATGTGACTAATTCTAGGGGGCAAGTTGTTGGACGGATTAATTTTACAGTTTCATATGAGCAGAGTCGTCCACTTGTAGAAAATGTCTCGATTTAGGCATTTTAACCTCAAAAAATGCCTAATTATGTAGTTTTTTGGTCATCTGGTATAATTCGTAATTATTGAGTATTAAGTGTTAAATGAGAGAAAATATGATGCAAAAAAAAGAAACAATGATAGGTATCGGGGCTATAATCGTAGTGGCGCTTGCGGTTTTTTTATTCGGCTCTCGTAATACCACTGCTCCCCAAGAAATTCCAGAAGAGATTGAACGAGCGATAGAAGGAAGGATGTCCTCTGACTACGCGGCTACAGATATAGACCTTGGCAACACTGTATACACCATTGATGACAGAAGGATTCCATTAGTTGATGGATCTTTCGAATCAGCGGTTAATGGTTCGAGTGCGGTGTATAAAACAAAACTTCTTGAAGGCCCAGCGTTTGCAGACGTAGACGGTGACGGCGTGAAAGATGCGGTGGTTCTTCTTAGAGATGAAACTGGCGGAACTGGCATTTTTTATTATACTGCCGCCGTTCTTTCAAAAGCTGGTTCTTGGTTAGCCACCGATACTGTTTTTATAGGTGATCGTATCAGGATTAAAGAGATTTCTATTGATAATGGGGTGATATCGATTAGCGTTTTGGAGCGAGGGGACGGAGAAGCAATGACTGCTGAGCCGACTCTCCCAATGGTATATCAATTTAAGATAGAAGGTGATGATTTGGTTGTCATAGAATAAGTGGGGAAAAATACACAAACAACAAGACGGGCAACCCCGTCTTGTTGTTTGTGTGTTTGTGGGCCAATCTTCACTATCTATCAAATAAAATATTTTCTTTTTTCTGAGGTATAATTTAGTAAATATATGTCCTGGTTTGTATACGCACTTTTATGCGCAGTTTTTCTCTCTGCCGCGTCTCTAATAGAAAAGAGGGTTCTTCGTACGGCGCACGCGATAGACTACTCTGCCACCTTGGCAGTTGTAAATTTATTTATTTCAATACCGTTTCTTTTTTTTATTGACTTTTCTTCCGTAACACCAATAGCTCTGCTTCTCATCTTTATTACTGCCATCTTCGCTTCGGTGGCTTTTTATTTGGTCGCCAAGGCGGTTCGTCACCTAGAAATCTCCACCGTTTCTCCACTTCTAGCCCTTTCTCCTGGCACAACATCACTTCTCGCCTTTTTTGTTTTGGGGGAATCGCTTGATACCCAACACATCATAGGAATACTTTCTATGATTGTTGGTTCCTATATTTTGGCAATGGATTCTGGTCGAGGTATTTTTGAGCCAATAAAATTCTTTTTTAAATCAAAATATATTCACTTCGTTTTCTTCTCGTTGTTTTTGTATTCTATTGGCGCCGTACTTGATAGGGCGATACTTCATATTTTTGAAATCCCTGTAGTTACTTACATATTTTTTATTCATCTATTTGTTTCCATTCTCTATCTTCCAATTAGTTTTCTCTTTCGTGGTTCAGTACATGGAATGATAAAGATTTTGCGTTCTTCAGGTCCTGACGTATTTTTCGCATCCATTTTTACCGTAGGGTATAGGTTCTTTCAAATGGAGGCTATTCAATTAGTAGCTGTAGGACTGGTCTCGGCCATTAAACGATCCTCTACACTACTGACAACATTAGTTGGCGGTGAGCTGTTTCATGAGAAGAATCTTTTCAGAAAAATGCTCGCATCATTGGTTATAATTGTGGGTGCTTTATTCATTGCTCTTTAATTTTTTTTGTATCACTAGTTTGTGGTTAGAGCTTTACAACATTTAAAAAGTAGCGTAACATAATTTCTACGCGTTGCTGATCACAGGTTTCTTTACTCTTAAGAGAAGGAAGAAATTATGAACCATGTTGTTGCAGTTGATGTGTCTCGCCCCATCCGGAAGGAAGGCCTCACAAGGCTCAATTTCGAGGGTATGGGATGCCCCAAAACTGTTTTGGGGCATATCTTGATCATCCTTGGGATGATTGAGCGAGACGATGCTGGCGTCGGCGTTGCGAGGTCTGACCTCGTCAAGGCCATCAAGGCGAATTATCGTTTCTCTGATCAGGAGATCGATGGGATACTTGGTGGCCGTCAACCGAAATCTTTTGTCCTTTGTCGTTTGGCACGGAGGGCCAAGACTGAGGACGAAAAAGCAAAAGACGAAGCAAGACGAATAGCTAGGGGCACCACCCTTTTGGTCCGAGCGAAGCGGCCCAGGAGGTAACCAAGCACCAGTTTTTAGTAAGCGCGCGCGTGGGCCCCGCCTGTTTCAGGTTGGGGCCCTCTTTTTTCTTAGTATTCTGGTTTTGGGCCGTGTAAGAAAGGTTGAATTTTTTCGTCTCACATGGAGAAGCAAATAAATCAAAAGCAAAGATTCAGTGAGTCTTTTGAGCAATATTCTGACGCCCTATTCCGTCATGCGATATTTCGCGTTTCTAATAGGCAGGTTGCTATAGACCTTGTTCAGGATGCTTATACAAAGACATGGATTCAGATTACAAGGGGGGAAGTTATTGAGAACTTTCAAGCTTACCTTTATCATGTCTTGAATAATTTGATTATTGATTTTTATAGAAAAAAGAAGTCAATTTCTCTGGATGGTCTTGCTGAGAATGGTTTTGACCCGGTAGTTAGCGGTAGTGAAGAGATTATAGCGGTATCTGAAAAAGAGCAGGTTATGAAATATTTAGAAAAATTTGAAGAGTCAGATCGGGCCGTTGTCGTTATGCGCTATATAGACGGACTTCCTGTAAAGCACATAGCAAAGGTTTTGGGAGAGACTGAAAATGCGATATCAGTACGTCTACACCGTTTAGTAAAAAAGATGCAGAAATACTTTTCCCAATAAGAAATAAGATATGAAAAAAAATATTGAACAAATTTTTAATAACCTAAAAAGAGAATCTCTTACTAAAAGAGAGCAAAATACCTTGCGTGGAAATTTAGAGGTCATAATGAGAAAAAATCCATTTCAACAAAAAACCACTATTTCTCCATATGCGTGGTTTATGATTGTTCGTGAACACACCATCGTCGCATCCTTTGCTCTCCTATTTATTTTTGGTGGTGGGAGCTCTCTTTTGGCCGAACAAGCGCTACCGGGAGATATTTTTTATGTAATAAAAAAGGACGTTAACGAAAAGATAATGGGCTGGTTTGCAAATTCTACCGATGAACGAGCAGAGTGGCAGCTTTCTCTTGCTGAACGTCGTCTTTCCGAAATAGGAACCCTTTCGGGGCGTAGCAAATTACCAATCGATCTTCAAGATTCTCTTTCTGCTGAAGTGGAATTTCATACTGAACAAGCTCTAGGTGAAAGTGTGGGAAATATAATTGAAAATTATAGCTTCCAACCATCTCGTGGTTTTTTGAAAACTCCAGTCGACCTGTCTCTTGAGTTAGAAGAGATTCCTGCCGAGTCTTCCTTTATGATGTCAGCATTGCCAGATGAAGATGTTTTTCCAGACAGTCCAGATAGTTTGATTGGCTCGGTAGATATACTTATCTCAGATATAGACGACCTTCTTTATGTAGTTGAAATACAAAAACAAAGTTTTAGAAAAATTAGAAAAGAAAGCAAGGACAAAAGGTCCATTATTCAAGAGTGGGGTCATATTTTAGTTGCTGAGAAACTTTTATTTGAAGCAAAAACCGCCCTTCTTGCTGACGATTCACTTACAGCCCTAGAGTTGTTTAACAATGCAAAAGCAATATTGCAAGTTGATTTTGAGCGCGCCCCTAATCTAGAAGATCCAGCTGGTATTTTGAATACTCAGAATGAGGTGGGTCTGTGATTGATAAATATCTGATAGCATAGAAGTATTATGGATTTTTTTAAAAAACACCAAGGTCTTTCAGTGCTACTATTTTCCTCCACCTTTATTTTTTTGTTTAGCTCATTTTTCCGTGACGGCTTTCTAGCATCTTTTGATAAGCAAATTTTTTCCTCTTTGTATCTATATCCGACACAAGCCACCACTTTCTTTTTGGTGATAAGTAATAGTTTTTCTCCAGAGATGTTTATCTTATTTTCCATAGCTTTAGCACTTATTCTTTTATTTCGAAAGCAAAAGAAATGGGCCATCTTTTTTCTTGTGACAATGGGGTTTGGCATGCTTTCAATGCTCCTTCTCAAAGATATATTTGCCCTGTCTCGTCCAGAGATTATGTTTATCCCTGAAACAGGTTGGAGTTTTCCTAGTGGGCATGCCACAGCTGTTGCAATTTTTTTCTTCTCTATTCTGTACGCTTTGAAGAAAACAATTAGTAATTATAGGATTGCGTTTGCTTGGACGCTCATCTCACTTCTTTTTCTTTTTGTTATAGGCCTTAGTCGTATACATCTTGGGGTTCATTGGTTTACTGATGTTGTAGCTGGGTTTGCTCTTGGGGTATTTTGGGTTGCATTGTGGGGCCTTATTTATGAAAAAATACATGAATCACAAGCCAATCATTCTTGATGGGAAAAGAATAAGAGATGAAAGAAGGAATGAGCTTTCAGGCAGGGTAAATAAGTTGGGTTTTTCTCCGCAACTCGCCATTTTCCAAGTTGGTAATAGTAGAGCATCTGATACTTATATAAGGCAAAAAGAAATTTTCGGCGCCTTTATAGGTGTGATAGTGAACAGAGAAATTTGTCCAGATAATATTTCAACAGAAGATCTCTTAGAGAAAATCAAAATCCAAAATGAGGACGACAAGGTCAATGGGATAATTATTCAACTTGGTTTGCCACCACAAATAGACACATTTAAGATTTCGCAATCTGTTGACCCAAAGAAAGATGTAGATGGTTTTTCGGGGGCCAATTTGAAAGCTCTCCTTGCTAATAGAAAGGGTTTTGTTCCAGCCACGACTAGAGGTATTATAGAACTTCTTGATTTCTATAGTATTCCAATTGCAGGCAAGAACGTTTGTATCATTGGTCGTTCAGAGCTTGTTGGTAAGCCCACAGCTCTCGCATTTTTAAATAGGAATGCAACTGTTGAAATATGTCATAGTAAAACTCTCAATCTTAAAGATAAAACCAAGAGAGCTGATATTTTAATTTCTGCAATTGGCAAGCCGAGAATTATAACAAGTGATTTTGTATCACCTGGCCAGGTTGTAATAGATGTAGGAATCAATCGAGGGGAAGACGGGAAGTTACTGGGAGATGTTTTATACGAAGAGGTCGTGAACCAAGTTGGGGCCATAACTCCAGTTCCTGGGGGCGTTGGTCCTATGACAGTCCTCTCTTTATTTGAGAATTTATTGGATGCCTGCGAAACAGATGCTTTGTAATAAAATGGGTGGTATAATCGTCTGAAGTATTGTCAAACTAATAATTAAATAAATATGCAACAAAATATTTTTAAGTATGTTCCTGCAGTAGCTATAGCACTTTCTGCGTTTCTTATCGTCCAAACTATTGGTGCCCTAAAGGAATATCGCTATATTGGTGGAGAAAATATCCCATCAAATGTAATTAGTGTTTCTGGTGAAGGAGAGGTATTTGCTAAAGCAGATATTGCTTCTCTTTCTTTCAGTTCTCAAGCAAGCGCTAGTACGGTCGCTCTTGCTCAAGAGCAATCAACTGGAGTTATAAACAAAGCTATAGAGAAACTCAAAGAGCTTGGGGTTGATGAAAAAGATATAAAAACAATAGATTATAGTGTTTACCCAAAATATGAATATGAACAAGGAATCTGTGTGGATTTTAGATGCGGACCATCTAATCAAAAACTTGTTGGCTATGAGGTAAATCAAACAATTTCGGTTAAGGTTCGTGATGTAGAAAATGCTGGGACTATCCTAGGTTCTTTGGGAGAAACTGGTGTTACTAATGTAAGTGGTCTGTCTTTCACGATTGATGATGAAGATGCACTTGCTCGCGAGGCCCGCAAGATGGCCATAGAAAAAGCTGTTGAAAAGGCGGAGCAACTAGCAGACGATCTTGACGTTGATTTGGTTAGAATTGTGAATTTTTCTGAAAATGACGGCGGATACCCACCGGTCTATTTTAGGACTGAAGCCTTAAATCAAGGAGCGGCTGATTCAAAAGCAGAGCCGAATCTTCCTATTGGAGAGAATAAGGTAGTTTCTCAAGTAACTATTACATACGAAATAAGGTAGGTGTTAAATTAGGAGGGGCTTATTCAAGCTTTTGACACCTGTGGTAAAAGGTGTACTATTAGTGGGTATACGCCCACGGGGCGTTTTTTAGTAGAAAAGAAGTCTTTTCGGTTCAAAATTTTCAGCTTTATTTAATTTAAAATTTTTAAAAACTATGTCTCTTATTAATTATATTAAGGACACCAAATCAGAGCTTAAACACGTGTCTTGGCCAACGCGAAAACAATCTATCGCTTTCACTTTATTAACAATAGCCATATCTATAGTCGTGGCTTTTTATTTGGGGCTCTTTGATTTTGTGTTCTCCTTCATTCTTGAGCAGATAATTCTTTAATCATTTTGATCTTTTTATTATTATGTCAAAACAAAAAATTGAAGAAGGAAGAAATTGGTACGTGATTCACACCTATGCTGGTTACGAAAATGCTGTACAGAGAAACCTCAAGCAACGCATTGAGTCTTTAGGTATGGAAGATCGGATTTTTGATGTTGTTGTACCAACAGAGAAAAAAATAAAGATAAAAGCTGGAAAGAGAGTGGAGGAAGAAGAGAAAATATACCCCGGCTATATTCTGGTGGATATGATTGTTACCGACGATTCTTGGTATGTTGTGCGCAATACTCCTAGAGTTACAGGTTTCGTGGGTTCTGGGGTTTTCCCAGTTCCGATAGACAAAAAAGAGGTGGATACTTTATTTGCCAGAATGAATGCTGGCAAGGCTGTTCATATGGTAGATCTGTCTATTGATGAGTCGGTTATGATCGTTGACGGACCATTCAAGGACCTTGAAGGTAAGGTTAAGGAGGTAGATAATGATCGGGGTAAAGTTAAAGTTCTGGTATCTATGTTTGGTCGGGAAACTCCAGTTGAATTGGATTTCTTGCAAGTTAAAAAAATATAAGGTACTCTCTAATTTCAATATTATGGCTAAGAAAATTACAAAAGTACTAAAGGTCGTCCTTTCAGCAGGAAAGGCCACCCCAGCTCCGCCGATTGGACCTATTTTGGGACAAGCGGGTATTAATATTGGAGAATTTGTAAAGCAATATAACGATGCTACTCGTGAAATGGTAGGCGAATCTGTGCCGGCAGAAATTACTGTCTATGAGGACAGAAGTTTCACCTTTATTTTAAAAACTCCCCCAGCGTCAAGTTTGATATTAAAAGCTCTTGGTGTGGAAAAAGGTTCTGGGAAGCCAAATACAAGTAAGGTTGGCAAACTTTCAAAAGAGCAACTTACACAAATTGCTGAAAAGAAAATGGTTGATCTGAATGCCAATGATATTGAGGGTGCCAAGAGAATTATTGCTGGGACAGCTCGTTCTATGGGGGTTGATATAAAGTAGGTAGTAGTTAGTTAAAAATATACAAAAAACCAATCCGCCAGAATCTGGCGTATTGGTTTTTTGTAATATCTCAAGCGTAAGTGGCGTTCGGGACGACATCCTCGCTCACCTGTCTTTGAAAAGCTTCGGCAACATATCTGTAGGCTTCCAATCTTTTTTAAGTTGAGTCAAAGACTGCTCGCTCTGGTATTTGCCAGAATGCGAGTAATCTTTTCTAAGTATCTCTCCCGTTTCAAAAAATATTATTTGAGCGATTCGCCTTCCAACAACAAGGGGAATAGCGTAGTGGCTTGAGTTATTTGTTATTTCCATAGTCCACCTGTTTGTATATCCAACATCGCCCCAACCAGCACATTTGCATACTTCTATAAAGTTTCTTCCCATTGAAGATCGGGCCTTCATCATTGTAGTGATGTGATTTTTGCCACCTATAAATTCATTTGTGTGAGCTAATATGGTTTCTCCTGGTTCAAGCAAAATTACCTTGTCGTCAGGTTTTATTCCCTTGTATTCAAATCTAAATTTATCAAAAATTTCTTGAGCTTTTCTGGCTTTGAGAGCCTTTATTCCCCAGACCTCATCAGTGTGCTCTTTGCTGTAAATATTGTAGAGGTTGTGGTGATATTTTGGAGGCTGTTCTCTAAAGTAATATTCACCCAGCGTCACGTCATAGCTTGAAGTAGATAGATTTTCTTTTTTGAAAGGTGCAATGATGATATCTCCAGCTTCCATTTCCTCTAAAATTTTTTTATCAGATAGTGCCATGTGCAGATTATATCAGCCCCAGAGATTAAAAGAGAGTGTTTGTTTGAGGAGGCGGAAAATTCCCGTTCTTGTACAGCCTTCTTCTTCCGGTGCCATTAGAAAGATTGGTGTATTTTCTAAACTCACACGCGATACCTTCCCAGTTTTCTGCTGACAGCCTTACTACTTTTCCTTCGTATCTTAATCTGGCATCTATATCGAGCCTAGAAAGATCAACGGCGAGAATTGAAGGGTCCTTGGTCGGGTTGATCCGGTTTAGGGTAGGAATAGCTCCTGGTCCAGTAGGAAATCGGGCGAATAGGTCTATAAACTCAGGAAATTGATAGGCTGTATCTATGAGTATTTCTGTCCAATGGAAGCGTAATTCATACTTGAAAATTGGCAAAATTTTCTTGACACCATCGTAGACAGACAGTCCCTTCCAGCTTTTTATTTCTTTTGCTACTTCTTGCATTACTTTGGGTAAATGTCTAGCTATAAAAAGCTCTCGAGTGGGGTTAGGGCCTCTTTGGATGGTGCTTATGGGGAATACGTATGGCGTGCCGTATCGTGGGCGAGGAGAACCCATCAAACGCTCATATACATCTTCGTTGTGTCTAATATCAAAAGAAAGAAGTCCGGTATATTCTATGGTCTCTGGTCGCGCCACCATTCTGCAATAAAACATATTGAGGAGCCATATGGGGAAATCATCACGTAGGGGGTTGAGAAGGGAATGAAATACTATTGTTTGTCGATCGAGTTCTCGGAATATATTACAGAATTTATATGCTGACATTACGGGATCTTCTGTAAGGGGTGGTTTTTCCTCGTTGGTTTTTTTGTTCCATATATTCATCCTTTCCTTGATGAACCAATCGATTCTCTCGAAAAGTTTATTATCCCTAAATATCTCTTCAGAATAAAGATTACCCTTTGTAGGGATCGTATGTGCATTCCAGTGCCGGTAAAGCGCCTTGAGAAGTGGGGACAGTTCGGTGGGGGGCATAAAATTTTTATACTCTACTATCAACAATAATTCAAATGATTGATAGTGATTCTTTATTGTTTCGAGCTGAAGTATTGCCTGAGTTTGTTGGCATGGGGTCCTCTTTCTTCATACTGAGTATAACGATCAGAATGATTATTTAAGTCTAAATCCTTTCCGATCCATCGTGGAAAGACGTGAAGGTGGAAGTGCCAGACGGTCTGATCTCCGGCGGGTTCATTGTTTTGATAAAAACAAGTCCCCGCCACGAACAGCGTGGCGGGGATAGGTAGCGGTCTAACTTCTATACCGCCACGGGAGCAGAGATGTGTGGATGCGGACTGTAGCCCTCGAGCCGAAAATCTTCAAACCGGAAGTCATCAATCTCTCTAACTTCTGGATTGAGAGTCATGCTCGGCATTGGACTGGGGCTACGAGACAGTTGTAGGTCAGCTTGCTCAAGGTGGTTTTTGTACAAATGGACATCGCCGAATGTGTGAATGAACTCCCCCGGGACCAGTCCAGTAACCTGAGCCATCATCATTGTGAGCAGTGCATAAGACGCAATGTTGAATGGCACTCCGAGGAAAATATCGGCACTTCTCTGGTAGAGCTGGCAGGAGAGTTTGCCATCTAAGACATAGAACTGGAATAGACAATGGCATGGAGACAGAGCCATTAGGGGCAAGTCGGCGACGTTCCAAGCGTTGACTATGATTCTCCTTGAATCAGGGTTTGTTCGGATCTGTTTGACGACTTCTTCAATCTGGTCGATTGTTCTTCCGTCTGGCGTTGGCCACGAACGCCACTGCTTGCCATAAACTGGTCCGAGCTCTCCTTGTGGGTCTGCCCACTCATCCCAAATTTTGACTCCTGCGTTTTGGAGAGAACGCACATTCGTCTCTCCCCGCAAGAACCACAGAAGTTCGTGGATGATTGATTTGAGATTGAGCTTTTTTGTTGTAACAAGTGGAAATCCCTCTAAAAGATCGTAGCGAGATTGCCAGCCAAAAACAGAAAAAGTTCCAGTCCCGGTGCGGTCACCTTTGTACTGTCCGTTTCGACGGATGTGGCGCAAAAGTTCCAAATATTGACGCACTGTCTGCTCCTTGTGAGCTGTGAAGAGCGGTTCTTCATTTAGAGTATTCCGTTGTGTCTTTTTGTCAATTCTTGACTATTTTTGAGCTGGTATTCTTCTGTTATTTACTTAGTGTTATGATACAAGAAATGGTTTTGAGTAAGATTCAGAATTTTATAAAAAGCACACTCAAGGAACTTGCCTTACCGCAAGTCGATTTTGTAATTGAGCACCCTGCCCAAATGGAGTTTGGTGACTATGCGACCAATATGGCTCTCGTCTTGGCAAAAGAGACCAATAAGAATCCTAAAGAGTTAGCAGAAAAAATCGTAGAACTTTTAGTTAAAAATAAACCAGACTTTATAGAAAGTCTATCCGTTGCCGGTCCTGGGTTTATAAATATAAAACTGAAAGATTTCGTTTTCATTGAAGCTTTGGAAGGGATACTGGATGAGGGGGATGAATATGGGAAAAACAAAAACCTTTCTAGTCAAAAAATAATCGTTGAATATACAGATCCAAACCCATTTAAGGAGTTTCATATTGGGCACACGATGAGCAATGCCATAGGTGAGTCAATTGCTCGAATAACAGAATGGAACGGTGCTGAGGTGAAAAGGGCATGTTATCAGGGAGACAAGGGTATTCATGTAGCCCGTGCTGTCGCTCATAAGATTAAAACAGGGGTGGAGTGGAAGTCAGCTAAAGCTGTGGCTCTTTCTTATGCAGAAGGGTCCAAGCTCTATGAGTCTGATGAAAATTTCAAGGAGTTTGTCGTAGAGGTAAATAAAAAGATATATGATGAGACGGATGGTGAAATAAACCAAATTTATATGATTGGAAGAACTTTGACTTTGGAATATTTTGAGACAATGTATAAAATTCTTGGTACTAAATTTGATTTTAATTTTTTTGAATCAACAACTGGTGAATTTGGTAAGGCACTAGTTCGTAAGCATACCCCGGGTGTTTTTGAAGAAAGTGAAGGAGCAGTGGTGTTTAAGGGAGAAAAAAGAGACCCCAAGCTTCATACTCGTGTTTTTATAAACAAGGATGGAATACCCACGTATGAAGCCAAAGAACTTGGTCTTGCAAAAATAAAATATGATACATATCCATATGACATATCGGTAGTTATTACTGGAAATGAAGTAAATGATTATTTCAGAGTCTTGATGTCTGCTTTGTCTCTCATCTTTCCTGAACTGGCAAAAAAGACACGACACATTGGCCATGGAATGATGCGTCTTCCCACAGGCAAGATGTCGTCTCGCACAGGAGATGTTGTCACAGCGGAGTCTCTTATAGAGGCAGTAAGCCAAAGGGTGAGAGAAAAAATGAAGACATCCGAAAAAGATTTGTCAGGAGATGAAATGTTCGTATCTCAAATTGCCGTTGGTGCTATAAAATATTCAATTCTAAGACAAGCGCCGGGGCGCGATGTAATTTTTGATTTTGACTCGGCCGTTTCTTTTGAAGGTGATTCGGGTCCTTATCTTCAATATACAAAAGCAAGAATCAATTCTCTTTTAGAAAAAGGTAAAGATCTTGGTTTGAAACCTAATATTGAGAAAAACCAAAAAATTTCTGATTTAGAAAAAATGCTCGCTCGTTTTCCAGAAATTATATCAGAAGCATATGAAAATACGGCCCCACACGCTATTGCTACATATCTTATACAAATATCAGGTCTTTTTAATGCATTTTATGCCAATAACCAAATTGTTAATTCTTCTGAAAAGAATGTCTCAGAACATAGATTGGCCATTGCTAAAGCTGTCGGACAAGTAATTCAAAACGGACTTTCTGTTCTTGGAATTCAAGCCCCTGAAAGGATGTAATAAATAAGACATCCCAACTTGGACGTATACGTCCAAGTTGAGGCGGTGTTGGCGTGGGGATTTATTAAAAAACTTTGAATTTAAGCCCTCTACGAGCTACTATAATAGAACAATGGTAGAAAGAATGAAGAAAAGCCCTATAGCAGAAAATGAAGAAAAGACTTTGCAGTTTTGGAAAGATAATTCCATTTTTAAAAAAAGCTTGGAAAAGTTGGCACCCAAGGGGGATTTCATTTTTTATGAGGGGCCACCGACGGCCAATGGTCGTCCAGGTATTCACCATCTTGAGGCGCGTGCGTTTAAGGATGTTATCCCACGCTATAAGACAATGCAGGGATTTCGCGTGGAAAGAAAAGCTGGTTGGGATACACACGGGCTTCCCGTAGAGCTTGAAGTGGAAAAACAGCTTAAACTCACTTCAAAAAAAGAGATTGAAGAATATGGTATTGCCCGTTTCAATGAAGAATGTAAGAAAAGTGTTTGGAAATATGTAGATGAATGGAAAGAATTCACAGAGAGAATGGGCTATTGGGTGGATATGGATAATCCCTATGTTACATATTACCCAGAATATATTGAGTCAGTTTGGAATATTATTTCAGAAATTTGGAAGAAAAATCTTTTGTACAAAGATTATAAAGTAGTCCCTTGGTGTCCCAGGTGTGGTACGGGACTTTCTTCTCACGAGCTCGCTCAACCGGGAGCATATATTGATGTAAAAGATTTGTCAGTCATTGCTAAATTTAAACTTTTAGAAGACAGCCCTTCGACAAGCTCAGGACAAGCAAACACATTTATCTTAGCTTGGACCACAACACCGTGGACCCTTCCAGGAAATGTTGCATTGGCAGTAGGAGAAGATATTGATTATGTAGAAGTGAGTGTTGCTAGCAATGAGAAATTTATTCTAGCCAAAAATAGGTTGTCTATTATATCTGAAGAATACAAAATCGTTCGTGAGATGAAGGGCAGGGATCTTATTGGGTTTAAATATGAACCACTTTACCACTACTTAAAAGAAAATATCTCGGAAAAGGAAAAAGACAAGCTAGGGAAAGCTTTCAAGGTTTATTCTGCCAGTTTTGTTACCACAGAGGATGGTACTGGTGTTGTTCATACCGCAGTAATGTATGGACAAGACGACTTTGAATTGGGTACTAAAATTGGCCTTCCTAAACAACATTTGGTGGGCGAAGATGGGAAATTCCTCAAAGGCACGGGAATATTCCAAGGTAGGTTTGTAAAAGACGAGGACGTGGCGGTGGATATTATAAAAGATTTGGCTCATAGGGGTCTTTTGTTTAAAAAAGAAAAATATGAACATCCATATCCGCATTGTTGGAGGTGTGATACTCCGCTTATATATTATGCGCGCGATTCTTGGTACATAAAGATGTCAGAGGTTCGCGATGCTTTGATAGAAGAAAATAAGAGTATTAATTGGGAGCCAGAAAACATTAGAGACGGTCGGTTTGGGGAATGGCTCAAGGATGTTAAAGATTGGGCAATCTCACGCGAGAGATATTGGGGTACACCACTTCCTATATGGAGTTCGGAGGACGGTAGTGAGGTGTTGGCTATTGACTCTTTGAGTACCTTGAAAGCCAAGACAAAGACAAATGGAAATACTTTCCTCTTTATTCGTCACGGAGAGGCAGAATCAAATGCTCAAAATATCGCAACCTCAGATCCAGACTCTAAATACGGTCTTACAGAAAAAGGAAAAAAACAATCGGAGGAGATTGTTAAACAACTGTTAGAAAAGAAAGTTTCAGCCGTTTACTCATCTCCCTTTCTTAGGACAAAACAGACTGCCAATATAATTGCAGATGTATTGTCTATTTCTAAAGTTATTGAAGACGAAAGGATTATGGAATACAACTTCGGTGACTTCAGTGGTAAGCCTTTTGCAGAATATTTAGCATATGAAGCGAAACATATGGATGCTTATGATACGGCCATTCTCGGTGGGGAAAGTTATCTGGACGCCAAAAAAAGATTTGGGGATTTTATCTATGATATTGATACAAAGCATAAAGGAGAAACCATTGCAGTTGTGACTCACGGTATTGGCGGGGAAGTTGTCTCGGCGATTGTGGAGGGGGCGAATATGAATCGCTCAAAGGAAATTATAGATACTCTAGAATTTAAAAACGGCTCCATACTTGAATTCAAGTTTGTGCCATTACCACACAATGAAAACTACGAATTAGATCTACACCGTCCGTATATTGATGAAGTGGTCTTAATCGGTGACTCTGGCAAAGAGCTTAAAAGAGTTAAGGAGGTTATGGATGTGTGGCTTGATTCTGGTACGATGCCATTTTCTCAGTACCACTACCCGTTTGCATTTGGAGATGGTAAGGGCGCCGACAATAATAAATTGCCATATCCGGCGGATTATATTTCCGAAGCAATAGATCAGACTCGTGGGTGGTTTTACACCCTTCATGCGATTGGAGTACTTTTGGGCCGTGGCAAGGCTTATAAAAATGTTATCTGCCTCGGGCATATTTTGGATGACAAGGGTCAGAAAATGTCTAAGTCAAAAGGTAATGTTGTTAATCCGTGGGAGATGATAGACAAATATGGAGTAGATGCTCTTCGATTTTGGATGTACTCAGTAAATCAACCAGGTGATTCAAAAAACTTTGATGAAAGAACGGTGGACGAGGTAGTTAAAAAAGTTTTTAACCTTCTTTTGAATGTTCGTTCATTTTATGAATTATACGCAGAGAATAGAACAGAATTTTCACGATCAGATAGTTCAAATGTTTTAGACCAATGGATTTTATTTTATCTTGATGACGTAACCCTCAAAGTTACAAACTCTCTAGACTCTTTTGACATATTTACTGCAGCTCGGCTTATAAGAGATTTCATCGCTGATCTTTCCCAGTGGTACGTTAGACGATCTCGCGATCGCTTCAAGGGTGACGATTCAGAGGACAGAAAAAATGCAACAAATACATTAGGGTTCGTTTTAGAGAGACTCTCTCTTGTTTTGGCTCCGTTTATGCCTTTTCTTGCTGAAGATTTATATCAAAAGCTTCGTATGGCTGAATCTCCTGTCAGTGTTCACCTTGTTTCGTGGCCTGAGGTTGATACCTCATCAGTGGGTGAAGTGATACCGTTATCATTCATGAAAGAGGTCAGGCGTCTTGTTAGTTTGGGCCTTGAGGCTAGGGCTCGTGCGGGGATCAAGGTGCGACAGCCACTCTCTACCCTCAAGATTAAAAGTGATATTCTGCGCGGAGCAGATGAGTACATTTTTCTAATTAAAGAGGAAGTTAATGTGAAGGATGTAATTTTTGATTCAGACCTTTCTGAGGAAGTATTTTTACAAACAGAGATTACCGAAGAACTTAAAAAAGAGGGAGGCGCGCGCGAACTTATTCGTACTATTCAAGAAAAAAGAAAAGAGAAAGGACTTTTTCCAAAAGATTTAATTGTCGTCAGTGTATTTGTGAATGAGTGGGGTAGAGACGTTGTCGTATCTTTTAAAGGTGAGATTGTTAAAACTTGTGGCATCTCGGATTTGAAAGTTGTACCTTCATCTGAAGCTGATGAGTCGTGGTTTTCTGTAGAGTTTTAAATGTCATATCATTTATATACAACCGAAGGTATTGTTCTTCAAGGTTTGCCACTCAAAGAAGCTGACAAATATTATTATATTTTCACTAAAGAGTTGGGTCTTGTTGTTGCCTCTGCAAAAAGTGTTAGGAAGCTAGAATCAAAGTTACGTTTTGGTCTTGAGGACTACTCCTTAGGAGAGTTTTCTTTTATTCGAGGAAGAGAGTTTTGGAAGATTACTGGAGTTAGGGAAAAAGAAAATATCTTTCGTGGTTATAGAGAAAGCCCCGAGAAGAGATCTTTGGTGGTTCGTGTGTTGAATGTTGCACAAAAGTTGGTAACTGGTGAAGAAGAGAATATAGAACTTTTTAATTTACTGATTGATTCTTTCTCTTTTCTCAAATCTTTTCAAGGGGGGAGTGAAGAGTTGCGTACATTTGAGTATATTGTTGTTTTAAGAATGCTGTCACTACTTGGGTATGGAAGAAGAGGGGAAGTCTTCTCTTCCTTTGTCGAGACAACAGCTTGGAGTACTCTACTTTTGAATGATGCTTTGCCTTTTATTGCCCAGATGCGAGAAGAAATACGCACCGCGCTTGAGGCGAGCCAGCTGTCGTGATTTTTCATTTTCACTCAAGCGGGCGATAGAAAAGAGAAAGTGATATAGTTAGGGGTACTTATGAATCCTGATAGAAATGAAGCAATCAACAAGCTTGAGAAGAAACTCAATTCAAGAGCACACCCTTTCCAATATAGAGATGAAAGAGCCGTCCTCTCAAACCCCGAGGTTGTTGTTGGTGGTGAATGGGAAGGTGGAGATAAAATAGAAGATCTTATACAAAAAACTCGCGATGAACAAGATCACGCGCACGGTCGGGTTGTAAAGAGGATTCTAATTGGATCTATTTTATTTTTTCTTATCGCTCTTGGCGTAGCTTCCCTTTTATTTTTCCGTGGTTCTAATATGGTCTCGGCAGATAATATTGATATCTCTATCTCTGCCCCTACCTCAGTTGCTGGTGGCGAAGAGCTCTCTTTAGAGATTTTAGTTAAGAATAAAAACAACGCCAATCTCCAAAATGTGGCCATTCTTATTGAATATCCTGAAGGAGCTCGTGTGGCTGGGGATTTGACGACGGAGCTCACTCGCCAGAGAGAGCCCATTGGATCTATACCTTCTCGCGGAGAAGTTAGAAAGACAGTCAATTCAGTTCTTTTTGGGGAAAAAGATTCAATAAAGAATATAAAAATAACACTGGAGTATCGCATTGAAGGATCAAGCGCCCTATTCTTTAAAGATAAGAACTACGATATTGGTATTAAATCTTCACCGATAATTGTTACTTCGAGATATCCAGCCGAAGTAAATGCTAATCAAGAGTTCGAAATTATTTTAGATCTCACTTCAAATACAAGCGAGCTACTAAGGGATGTCTTGGTGGAAGCGGAATTTCCTTTCGGCTTTACTTTCACTAGTTCTACGCCAGAGCCATTTGCCCAGAACAATGTTTGGAAAATTGGCGACCTGGAAACAGGAGATCGTCGTTTAATTTCCATTAAAGGGATTCTCTTGGGGCAAAATAATGAAGAGAGGACCTTTCGTTTTTCTGCAGGAATTGCAAGTGAGACAAATGACCGAGTGATTGGAGCCAAGCTCGTCACTTTGACAGAGACGATGTCTATAAACAAACCTCTGGTTTCTCTCGATGTCGCTATTTCAGGTGGTTCTGGTGAAGATCATGTTAGTCGGCGAGGTGGAAGAGTGCCAGTTACTATCGTTTGGGCCAATAATTTACCAACTAGGATTTTAGATGCCCGTATTGAGGTTAGGCTTTCTGGAGAATCCTTGGATCGTAATATGGTCCTACCTAACTCTGGTGGTTTCTATCGCTCATCGGACAATACTATTTTTTGGGATAAAAATGTTAGTCCGCTTTTTGCCGATCTAGAACCAGGGGAACGTGGTGCGGTATCGGTATCTTTTTCTATCCTCCAGTCTCTTTCTTCCTTAGCTAGAAATCAAAGTATAGACATAGATGTTTCATTTACCGGTAATCAAATCCTTCCAAACAATGTTCCACAGCGTATTTTTGTTTCTACAAAAAAAACAGTTAAGCTTGAAACAGAGTGGGGTCTTTCAGCCCGGCTAGTTAGGAGTATTGGCCCATTTGAAAATTCTGGACCGATACCCCCTCGAGCAGAACAAGAAACCACCTATACTGCAATGTGGACAGCAACCAATTCTTTAAATGATATAAGTAATGCAAAAATAAGTGCCTCGTTACCGCCATATGTTGAATGGAACGGACTCTCCTCTCCATCTAGCGAATCAGTCGTTTATGACCCGGTGAATAGAACCGTAACCTGGAATGCTGGAACCATTAGGGCTGGTACTGGTTTTGGGGCATCTCCCCGCGAAGTTGCTTTTCAGGTAACATTTTTACCAAGCTTGGGTCAGGTGGGAACAGACCCGTTGCTCATTGGCGATATTAAGGCCACCGGCAACGATACGTTTACAAACACTCAGCTTGAACTTAATCGATCAAGCGTGAATACTCGGATTTCGAGTGACCCGGCTTTTGTGGAGGGATCTCAGTCAGTTGTGAAATAAATGCCAAAAGTATAGGATACCCGTATGTCGCAAGAACTTACCAAAATGGAAAAAATTGTATCGCTCGCGAAGCGTAGGGGTTTTATTTACCCTGGTTCAGAGATCTATGGTGGCCTTGCTGGTATTTATGATTATGGCCCACTCGGAGTGGAGCTTCGTCACAATATTAAACAGTATTTTTGGGACAAATTTATTAAAGATAGAGATGATGTGTACGCTGTGTCAGCGGCAATCCTAATGCCCGCAAGTGTATGGCAAGCTAGTGGGCATACAGAACTTTTTACTGATCCACTGATTGAATGCAAAACTTGTCACGCTAGAGTACGAGCTGACCAGACGGAGGCTATTCTAGAACATGAATCTATACATAAAAAAGAAAAAGTAGAATGGTCAGAACCAAAAGTTTTTAATCTTTTGGTTGAAACTAAGCTTGGTGCTTCCCCTGACACAGCATCACATGTGTATCTCCGTGGAGAAATCACTCAAGGAGTACACGTGAACTTTAAAAATGTGATGGACTCAATGCATCCTAAGTTGCCATTTGGCATTGGTCAGATAGGGAAGGCGTTTCGCAATGAGATTACTCCACGGGATTTTCTTTTTCGACAACGAGAGTTTGAACAAATGGAACTTCAGTACTATGTGAAGCCAGACGACAAAGAGGCAGATAAACAGTTTGAATATTGGAAACAGTTCGCGCTTGATTGGTATTATGGGCTTGGGTTTAGAAAAGAAAGTTTGCGGTTAAGACAACATGCGGCAGACGAGCGTGCTCACTATGCCAAAGATGCGTGGGACATTGAATTTAATATGCCTGACGTTGGATGGAAAGAGGCCTGTGGTATTCACCACAGGGGGGATTGGGATTTGAGAAGGCACACTGAATATTCTAATACCAACCTTTCGTATTTTGATGAAGAGACAAAAGAAAGATTTATTCCATGGGATATAGAATTTTCTGGTGGCGTAGACAGGGCGTTTCTTTTTACACTTCTCGAAGCGTACACCGAAGATGAAATGAACGGTGAAGTGCGAACCTATTTGAAACTTTCAAATCATATTGCACCAGTTCTTTGTGCCGTGTTTCCGCTTGTTAAAAATAAACCAGAATTAGTTGAAAAAGCTCGTGAAGTGTACTCAACACTGAAGAAAAAATCTGGCAGAATAGTTTTTGATGACAACGGTAATATTGGGAAAAGGTATCGCAGGCAAGATGAAATCGGAACGCCATTTTGCGTAACAATAGATTTTGAAACCCTAGAAGGAAAAGGAGTAACTGTTAGAAACAGAGATACAGGTGAACAGGATAGAGTTTCAGAAGAAGATTTAGAAAACTTCTTAAGTTTGTAATGGGGAGGAAGGGTAAAAATTATAAGCAACAAGGAGACCACCCCCACACAACCGAACCTATAGGTTCGGTTGTGTGAGGGTGGAGGGATAGGGCCTCAAATGGGCGTTTTTTGCAAGTTAGACTATTTTCTTGACAAAAAAGCAATTATTTGCTATAATATACCAAGAAGTTCGTTTCCAACTTGTTGTTCTTGTTGTGTTGTGTCGTTTCTTCGGTTTTTGGCAGTTTCATTCTGACAATGGAGGCACAATGCGCTACGTTTACTTGATGTTTGCCCTGTTCTTGGCTGCTTGCGGAGCATATCCGCCGGCGGCTCAGGCTCCGGTGCAGGTGGTAACCAATTTCGTCGAGATTAAGGATTTTGATCCTCTCGGCGATCTCGGTGCATTTCCGATCCAGCCGGGCCAACTTTCCATCAAGGAGATGGCTCGACTCGGTCTTCGGCCAATGGCCCTGACCGAGCCTTGGATCGGGCTCAACTACTATCGTCAGGTGAAGAGGGTTTCTCTCGACACCTTGCCGGTAGGTACCATCGTTCTCGTGGACTCTGTGGGCACTCCTCGCTATAAGGAGGATTGTGGCAACCTCCTTGTGGAGATTACTCGGTGTCCGCGATGCTTTATCATGGTGAGCCCGGTAGGTCCGGGAGTTCCTGGAAGCATTGTCGGGCAGGGCGGGGTGGCCGGCGGCGCAGGCGCGGCAGATCCGTCCGGAGTGTCAG
>CAZMSV010000007.1:0-440 GCA_964569075.1 uncultured Candidatus Saccharibacteria bacterium | reverse complement strand
GAGTGTCAGATGCCAGAAGTGCAGTGGATTCGTCCGAGACTTCTGATTTCTGGGCTTCGGTTGGAAAGGGCATTTTGGGAATCTTCAAGTTGTTTTTGTGGATCCTCGCGGCTCTGCTGGCTTTGGCTGTTGGTTTGGCGGTTCTATTTGGCTTGACGAGGTGGTTGTTTGGGCTATTTGACAGGCCATGGCCACTCTCAACTCCGCCAGCTCCGCCCGTACCTGCACCACCTGCTCCACGAGTTCCACTGGTTACGCCCATGCCCCGCGCTGTCGCCCCGACCTATGGTCGGCGGAGAGGCGAAGGGGAACGTCGCCGTTCTTCCTATGGCCAGACCGGATTTGGTCGGCGTGACGGTGAGGAAGACCGTCGGATTGGCTCGAATGATCGCCGTGACGGCGATCGTCGCAGTGGCCAAGCCCGACGAGGGTAGTTAGTT
>CAZMSV010000006.1:19200-23601 GCA_964569075.1 uncultured Candidatus Saccharibacteria bacterium | reverse complement strand
GCTAGAATGTATTTAATTACTGGAATTGTTGTCTTAAGAATGGGGTACCTTACAATGGCTCGATAAACTTCCGGTCGCCTGCGATAGCTCCAAAAAACCGATGGAATACATTCGCGACTAATAGAGGAACTACGATTCACGATACCTCCTATTGATAACCAGGACAGTGGGAACAGGGAACAACTTTTTTTAATATAACACAAATTTTAGACTAGACAAGTCGCTTGGCTTTTAATACTCTCTTGAGATAAGAACCCGTATGAGAGCCAGCAAGATTAGCGATATACTCCGGGGTACCGGCACCAAGAACCATACCACCACCATCTCCACCCTCAGGACCTATGTCTATTACATAATCAGCGCTTTTTATTAAATCCATATTGTGCTCTATTACCACCACCGTATTTCCTTTGTCTGCCAACTTCTGAAGTATCTCTATAAGTTTCTTTACATCTTCATAATGAAGGCCAATGGTCGGTTCATCTAAAAGATAAATCGTTTTCTGCATGTGTGGGCGATAAAGTTCTGAAGATATCTTTACCCTCTGTGCTTCTCCACCTGATAAAGTAGTGGCCGACTGTCCAAGCTCAAGATAACCAAGCCCGACCTCATTCATCGTATTTAGTCTGTCGTATATAGCTGGAATATCTTCAAAAAATCCCAACGCTTCTTCGACCGTCATCTTTAGTACATCATAAATACTTTTCTTTTTATATTTAACCTCTAGTGTCTCCTTCATAAAACGCTTACCATTGCAGACATCGCAAGGTACGTAAACAGTCGGTAGAAAGTGCATTTCTACTTCTATCTCACCGTTACCCTGACAGGTCTCACACCTACCACCTTTAACATTAAAAGAGAATCTATTGGCTCTCCAACCACGAACACGAGCTTCAGAAGTTTCTGCAAATAGGTCTCGAATGAAAGTGAAAGCTCCAGTATATGTAGCCGGGTTTGATCTTGGTGTTCTACCGATTGGTGATTGATCTATGAGGATTGACCTTCCTAAATATTCACTACCACTAAAACTCTTTGCATTATATGTCTCTGGGGAACGATATCTACGATCAAAACGAGCACGAAGGTTTTTATGTAAAATCTCATATACAAAAGAAGATTTCCCAGACCCAGAAACTCCGGTCACACAAATTAGCCGTCCTAAGGGAATATCAATGTCCATACCTTTTATATTGAAAATATTTCCGCCACGGATTGATAAAACCCCTTTTTCATCTTGTCTACGAATAGGTGGTATGGGTATCATTTCTTCACCGCGAAGATAGGAAAGTGTTTTTGATCCCGAATTATTTTTTTTTGCAGTAAGGAGTGGTTCTAAATAATCAGCAATAACAACTTCACCACCATGAATACCAGCCCCCGGACCAATGTCTACAATATAATCAGAGGCAAAAATGGTGTCTTCGTCATGTTCTACTATTAATATAGTATTGCCTAAATCTCGCAGATTCAAAAGCGTTTTGATAAGACGATTATTGTCCCTAGAGTGAAGCCCTATGGTGGGCTCATCAAGAACATAAAGAGCCCCCACAAGTCCCGAACCGAGCTGAGAGGCAAGTCTAATGCGCTGTGCTTCACCGCCAGAAAGCGTATGCGCTCGCCTGTCGAGCGAGAGATACTCTATACCAACATTTAACATGAACTCTAGGCGGGACTCTACCTCTCGAAGTACAACATTAGAAATCCCCTTCTCACGAGCAGTTAATTTAAGTTTTTTGAAATATTCGTTTGCATTATGGATGGAAAGACTTACTACTTCAACTATATTCTTGCCACCGATTAATACATGCAGAGCTTCTGACCGAAGGCGTGCACCATTACATACTGGACATGGTTCATCACCAAAAAAGTGTTTAGTGCCCAAGCCATTACATTCTGGACAAGCCCCATACGGAGAGTTAAAAGAGAAAAGTCTCGGTTCAACTTCTGGATATGAGTACCCATCATTCGGGCAGGAAAGTTTTGAAGACATTATGAATGATTCTTCCGCGCCCTCATCATCACTTTTTTTCTTACTGGCTACTGCTTGCTTTTTATTTTTTACATCTTGAAAACTGATTTTCACTAGCCCCTCAGACTCTTCAAGTGCTTTTTCCAAAGACTCTGAGAGTCTCTCTTCGGCAGATTTTCTGTTTTCTTTAAAATCTTTAATATTTACCTGGTCCACCAACACGTCAATATCGTGTCTTTTTGTTTTTGAAAGAACAATCTGATCACGAAGCTTCTTGCGAATTCCATCTATCATTACTTCGGAATATCCTTTCCCCAATAAATCATAGAGCAATTGATAGTATTCCCCCTTCCTGCCTCGAACAACTGGGGAAAATAGCTCTACATAAATAGGAAAATCTAGGGATGTCTTTGCTTTAGCAAGATTTGAAAGTTTACCTTCTATTTTTTCAATAATAAAATTTTTTATCTCTTCGTTTGAAAGTTTTTTAATCTCTTCTCCACATACAAGACAGTGGGGGTGCCCAATACGCGCAAAAAGAATACGCAAATAGTCGTATATTTCAGTAATAGTAGCTACGGTAGATCGAGGATTATTAGACCTAGATTTTTGGTCTATAGAAATGGCGGGAGATAGTCCGATGATTTCATCCACATCTGGTTTCTGCATTTGTTTCAAAAACTGTCGAGCATATGACGAAAGTGACTCCACATACCGGCGTTGTCCCTCAGCAAAAATAGTGTCAAATGCCAAAGAGGACTTCCCAGACCCCGAAAGACCGGTGAAAACTATCATCTTATTACGAGGCATCTCAACCGTTATATTCTTGAGATTGTGGGTACGAGCCCCTTTGACTATAAGCTTGTCCTCTCTTCCTTTGTTTTTTGATTTTTCCTCTTTCATTTTGATATAAAGGCAAATTGCCCAGGGTTTGTCCCTAGGGGTAGATACAAAAATTATATTAACACAAACACCTCAAAATAAAAATGATTAAAGAAAAACCACAGATAAAAAGCTTCTTCTATTTTTGTACGATATATCGTACAGATTTGTATAATTCAAGAATTTACTTACTTGTTTATTTTTATTTTAAAATATTGACAACTGTGTGTATCTCTAATATAGTCACGATGGAACAAACCGAATCCCTCGGTGGCAAATGAAGTGTTCAACACTGGCCGGAAACCAGTCTTGAACGAGGCACTGACGCCTCCATAAGCCGAATGGGAATAAGGGGTGTACCATGATGACACTTCGCAAGGCGTTTCTCTCAGGGTATGTTTCTCCAACCCTTCTAAGTCTCTGGTCAGATTTTGACGAAAAAGGCAAACCGCAGAACGACATGGTGGAGCATATGAAGGGTTCGTACATTCTCAACTTAACCCTTGTTGCCTTCGGACTTCCAGTCTCTTGGATGATGTTCAAAATTGCGGACGGAGAAGCGAAAACACTGATAGAAATTTTGGCGCTCTTGATCGGTTTCAGTTCCTTCTTTTTCTTTACGTTTGGAATCATCTTTAGACCCTGGGCTTGGAATTACTTCACCCGCGACTGCAAGATACTTAGCGAGCGTTTTGATTGGCCGAGAGTTGGATACGCAGATCGCAATGATTTATATGAAAGAGTCACCAATCATCTGAAGGTCAAGGCTCAGGGTATTGCCCATATACAAAGCGTTTCTCCGAGCGACCGACATATCTCCAAGTCGCGAGAGGAGTTTGGCTCCATGTTTGACATCGCCAAGAAATTTAATCTGACGGCGGAAGACTGGCATCCATACTTCGATCCGAACTGGAACGGCAAGTTGCCAAAAGCTGGCAAAGTGACGTCATAGGGCCACCTTGTTCAAGAGCGCTGTTTCGTGTCCCTTCGGGACAAACGAAACAGCGCTCTTTTTTTTGTACGATATATCGTACAGATGCAAATATAGTATTAACTATCCTTTGCCTAAATTTTTTAACTTCCCTTCAAGGGCCACTATTTCATCTCTTAAAATTGCAGCTGTTTCAAAATCTAGAATCTTTACCGCGGAATTCATTTGTATTTCTTTTTTACGAATAAATTTACGCGGATTTTTTAAGAATGGTTTTTCTTCCAAAGCTAACTGACTCTCCACAACTTGCCTGTGTTCCCTACTTAATCCTTCAGTAATATCGTGAATCTTTTTAATGATGGTTTTCGGAGTGATGTTGTGCTTTTTATTGTATGCAATCTGAATAGTACGCCTTCTATTGGTCTCATTCATCGCTCTTTCCATTGAACCAGTAACTCTATCAGCATAGAGAATCACTCTGCCCTCTATATTTCTAGCGGCACGACCAATAATTTGAATGAGAGAGGTCTCAGAACGAAGGAACCCTTCTTTATCGGCATCTAAAATACCTATAAATGTAACCTCTGGAAGATCCAAGCCCTCTCTCAAAAGATTCACG
>CAZMSV010000006.1:0-19190 GCA_964569075.1 uncultured Candidatus Saccharibacteria bacterium | reverse complement strand
CCTCAGCCTCGATATCAAGTGAGATTCTTTGCTTGTTAAAATTTCAATTCTCTCCATTGTCTTTATATCACTATGTAAATACTCTGCCTTTATTTTTTTCTCTTTTAGAAATTCAGACAAGTCTTCTGCCATTTTTTTTGTGAGAGTAGTGGCAATAACCCTACCGCCTTTCTTTATCGCTTTTTCAGTTTCTGTAATAAAATCAGTAATCTGCCCACCATAAGAGGCTCTATTTTGTATTGGTCGAACTAAAACTTCTGGATCTATGAGCCCAGTAGGGCGAATGACTTGCTCCACAACCTGCTCTGCCTTTTCTGTTTCATACTTTCCCGGAGTGGCAGATGTATAAATAATTTGACCCACGCGCTCTTCAAATTCGGAAAATTTGAGCGGACGATTGTCCTTTGCGGACGGTAAACGAAACCCGTGCTCTACAAGAGTCTGTTTTCTGGCCTGGTCTCCATTGTACATTCCGCCAATTTGCGGGACCGTGACATGGGACTCGTCAATTATAGTCAAAAAATCGGGAGCCCCATCGGCCTTATGAGGAAAATATGAAAGAAGGGTGTCAGGAGCTTCACCAACAAGTTTTCCAGCAAAATGCCTTGAATAGTTTTCAATACCTGTGCAATAACCAACCTCCCTGATAAGGGCTAAGTCATATTTCGTCCTACGCCTGAGTCTCTCTGCTTCTAATATCTTGCCTTCTTTGTCCAGTTCCTTCAGTCTGACCTCTAGCTCTTTGCTTATATCATTAAAAGCTCTGTCTATTTCTTTTTTTTCAGTAATAAAATGTTTTGCAGGGAAAAGAAAAAATACAGAGATGTCTTCAAGTACAGTCCGCGATACGGCATCTATTTTTTCTATTTTTTCTATTTCATCTTTTTGTATTTCAATCCTAAAAACAACCTTCTCTGATACGGGCATTATCTCAATAGCATTACCGAGGGCGCGAAATGTTCCAGGTGTAAGATCAGCATTAGTGCGCTTAAAATGAATACTTATGAGTTTCCTTAAAAATTCACCGCGAGATATGGCGTCGCCCTTCACAACTTTGAGATTAACTTTTTCATATTCAATAGGACTACCTAAACCATAAATACACGAAACAGAGGCGACGATAATGACATCTTTTCTAGTCAAAAGCGCCTGGGTTGAGGCATGACGGAGTCTGTCTATTTCCTCATTTATCTGGGCCTCTTTCTCTATGTATGTATCAGTAACAGGCATATATGCTTCCGGCTGATAATAGTCATAGTAAGAAACAAAATAGTGAACGGCGTTATTTGGAAAAAATTCTTTATATTCTTGAGCCAGCTGTGCAGCAAGAGTCTTGTTGTGAGCAATAACTAGAGTTGGCTTATTTATCTTTTCAACAACATTAGCAACAGTAAATGTCTTACCAGAACCAGTCACACCCAAAAGAGTTTGATGCGTCAGGTCCTTTTTAAGGCCCTCTATTAGCGACTTAATGGCCTTAGGCTGATCTCCCGCTGGTTTATATTCAGATTTAATTTTAAATTTATTGTCCGCCATATTGATATTTGATACTACCACCCAAACAGAAAGAACAAAAATAAGAGGGCTCCCTTTCGGAAGCCCTCTGTGTATCGCTCCTGCCTGGTTCCGCCTAGCCCTTATTGAACTGGCCGACGGTAACCGTGAGGGTGGACTTGATGTTTCAGTCCGCCTTCAAAACGAACTCCGCCCGAGCTGTGCCCTCCTTCTCCGCATGGAGAACGGCATCGGCTCCATCACGCCGGTGGAGCAAGCTCCGACCAGCATGACGAGAAACAGCCACGAATAACGGAACATCCGGACCTCCTTGAGAAGGTTGAACTACGCCATCAGAAAACCGCATCAACATAAACCTCTTTATTAATTATAGCACCTTTTGATTTAAAAGTCAATATTCAAAATACACCCAATTTAAGCCCTGTATCGGGACAAAAATTCCTTTTTAAACTTTTCAAAATTTCCATCCAAAATAGCTTGACGCATTTTTTTTACTAAATTAACAATAAAGTACAGATTATGAGTTGAGGCCAGTGTGCCCGCTATCATCTCTTTGGCCTTAAAGAGATACGATATATAGGCCTTGGAATAATTCTTACAAGCATAGCAAGGGCAGTCTTCATCAATAGGAGAAAAATCTTTTGTGAACTTTGCATTGGTGATATGTATCTTGCCATGTTTCGTAAAAATAGTTCCATTTCTGCCAAGTCTTGTAGGAAGGACGCAGTCAAAAAGATCCACACCATTTTCTACACCCATAAATAAATCCTCTGGTTCCCCTATTCCCAAAAGGTGACGGGGTTTGTCTTCTGGTAATATTCCATTTACCCACTTCACTACTGTAGACATGTCTTCTTTTGCAAAAGACCCCCCTATACCAAAACCATCAAAACCCTCCATCGTAGAAGTGTCTCTCATTTCAGATATTTCCTTGGCACTTCTTTTTCTCAATTCTTCATTTCTTCCACCTTGCACAATGCCAAATAAAGCTACCTGCTTTTGGCTTAGAGCTTTAAGTTTTTGATGATGCTCGAGTGAGCGTTTCGCCCAGCGATGGGTTCTGTTTAGCGCCTCTTCTTGATATGCGTCTGTTTCGGCAGGAGATGTGCATTCGTCAAAGGCAAAAATAATATCAGCACCAATGTTGTGCTGTATTTCAATAGATCGTTCTGGCGTTATGTAGTGAAGACTCCCATCCAAGTGGGAGCGAAAAGAAACACCATCGGCCCCTATGGTTGCAAGTTTCGGTACATCACTTTCCTTTGAACGTTCAGAAATTAAAAAACTCGGATCAGTAATCTTCACAACTTTACCAATCTCTTTACCATAAGCAGCACCTAGTGAAAAAACTTGGAATCCCCCAGAATCAGTCATGGCTGGACCATGCCAATTCATAAATTTGTGAATTCCTCCCGCCTCATGAATAAGCTCATCTCCTGGCTGGAGATAGAGATGATATGTATTTGCCAGAAGCACCTCTGCCCCAACATCCTTCAACATATCTGTGGTTACGGCCTTAATGGTGGCTTTTGTTCCGACAGGAACAAAAGCTGGAGTTTGAATATCTCCGTGTGGTGTAGTAATAATCCCCGCCCTCGCTAAGCCTGAAGAATTTTTCTTTTCTATAGAAAATGAAAATTTAGACATACAACTTACAATACACGATTACAATACCCGAAAGATACTAAAATACCACCAAAACAACCCCGTCACTCGTGAGTGACGGGGTTGTTTGGCTTGTTTTAAGCCCCGACAGAATCGTCAGGACTAACACCTAAAAGCTAACTATTTATCCCAACTGAAACTTCTGATCTAGAAACTCAAAACTAACGACTTGAAACTATCTTACTGTCCCACTCCCAAAAGTTCCACTTCAAAAATAAGTGTGGAATTGGCTGGAATCGGACCAACTGGATTTGGACCATAGCCCAAGGATGGTGGAATTACCAATATCCTTTTACCTCCAACCTTCATACCCTCAAACCCCTGATCCCAACCAGCGATCACTTGCCCTGCTCCCAAAACAAATTGAAATGGTTGCCCTCGATCAATGGAGCTATCAAATTTCTGACCACTTTGGAGTACTCCAATATAGTGGACAGTAACAACAGACCCGACAGTAGCCTCATCACCTACGCCAACAACAACGTCTTCAATAACCAAAGATTCTGGAGCGGTGTTTTGATCTGGATTCATAAAATTAAGTTCTGCGCTGTCGACAACTTCGTTTTGTTGAGGGCTAAACATATCCATAAGTGTTCCTCCAAAAAAAGCGAAACCAATGATAAATATACCTACGGCAACCGCAATCCACGAATTTCTGTTCATAGTGCTCGAATTATTGGCCAATATCCTTTAAGTATATTCCAATGGCCAACAGAAGTAAACGGGTATTGTAAACAACGCCAAAGAGCTTTAGTATTACTGTATATGCTTAAAAATAATGATGAAGGAAATCTAACACCGATAGACAGGCGAGTAGTTCACGGCCCCATGACCCTTGGAGAAATGCGTGAAGCGACTCAAGATAGAATATATGAAATAGCCAGAGAGTTTACTCAGGGGTTTAAATTTCTTGAAAAGTTTCCTAGGTCTGTTACTTTCTTCGGGTCTACTCGTTTTCGAGAAGGTGATGAACATTATGACAGGGCGAGAAACCTGGCTGGACGCATAGTTAAGGAACTTAAATACTCCGTAATCTCTGGTGGTGGCCCAGGAATAATGGAAGCTGTTAATCGGGGGGCAAAAGAGACTGGGGGAGATTCTTTGGGGCTAACTATTCGGCTTCCTAAAGAACAAGTAATGAACGGACATATGACTGATCATGTTGATTTTTATTATTTCTTTAGTAGAAAAGTTTGCCTTCTTTACTCCGCAGAAGCATTCATATTTTTCCCAGGCGGTTATGGAACTCTCGATGAATTTTTTGAAGTGGTTACACTCCTACAAACAAGAAAAATCCCAGAAGTTCCCGTGATCCTTGTTGGAAAAGACTTTTGGGGGAAAACTCTTGAGTATCTAAAAGATAACCTTTTGGAACGAGGAACTATTGAACAAGAGGACCTTTCCTTATTTACCTTGATAGATGATGACGATGAAATAATGGAGATAATTAAAAAAGCACCTGTTCGTGAGGCGGTCCCATATAAAGGACTCCGTGTAAACCCCATAGAAGAATAAATGATTCCATTTTCAAAAAAACATTGCACACCGTGTGAAGGTGATACCCCACCACTAGCAAAAGAAAAAAGTATTGAGTTTATACAAGAAATAGACCAGTGGGTCTTGATAGAAGATACTGCCATAGAAAGAACTTTTTTATTTAAAGATTTCAAAGAAGCATTGGCTTTTATAAACAAGGTTGGTGAGATTGCAGAAAGAGAAGGACATCACCCTGACCTAAGTCTATTTGGATGGAATAAAGTTAAAATAAGGCTCTCTACACACGCCATAAAAGGACTTTCTGACAATGACTTTATATTGGCAGCAAAAATAGATGAGGTAAATAGATAACATAAGGGCCCCGAGAGAAATCTCTCGGGGCCTGCCCGCATTTTGCCCACTTCTCAGCGAGGCCAAATTGGGTAACCGCCAGCGTCACCATCCCTGTTCCTCTTCACTTCCCCTCCTACGAGAGGAATATCATCCTTTCTCTCCTTCGGATCAACGAGGTTGCTCGCCGTGAGGATGACTCCGGAAGATTCCGGTGCCGTCGGGGTATCCTGTCGTTCGCCGTCAACAACAGACTGCGGACGAGTAAACCGAAATGGCATTATTGAACCTTTCTTTTTGGGTAGGTTGGGGAAATGTGAACTTCCATAAAAAAGATAACACAAATAGAGGTATAGCGTCAAATCGATATTATTATCCCCTATTCGGACTTTGGGTCAAAAATGGATGGCGATAAGGATTCTCCTAATAAAATGCGAGAAATCCTTTTTCCTCCATATATTGATGGTAAAAGTCCCACGCCGTTGCATCCCAAATTATAAAGCAATACTGGATTTTTTGGCTCAAGACCAATCAGTCTAATCAGATTTTTTGTATAACCCATAAGTCCGTGCCACTCAAATAAATACCTGGTTCGCCCACCATTTTCACCTCTACCAAGGACTTTTCTTACAAAACGACCAATACCGTCTTTTGCTTCTTCTGGATAATCAATATCACTTGCATAGATTGCCCTATCTTCTAGTTTTAATTCCGGGCCTCCTATGGAAATTAAATTTTTCTTTTCTTTGCCAGAATCAAATTCACGACGGGTCACATAATAATATTCTCCATCTATTGGTGAATATCCTTTAGAAATATAAGCAATCGCCGATGGTGGTTTATCATAATCTTCCAAAAACCCAGACATAAAACCAACCAGGCCACTCACGGAGTGGTGAAAGTTTGCATCTATGTCCAGTCCAGATTTGTTTATGATAGTGAAATTTTCAAATCCATTTGTGCATAAAACCACCCTTGTTGATGTCACAGTATGATCTCCCGCGTCTAAAAGCGCATGATCGTCTTTCAAAACAATCTTCCCAATATGTGTGTGTTCAAAAAGAGAGAATCTATCTTGGTATGTCTTTTCTAAATATCTCACAACTTCCTGACAAAAAAGAGCGGAGTTCATACATCCTTTTTGAAAAGAAATGGAAGCGTAGAATCTATTATCTTTTGTGTCTAATCTTTCAAGAATAAAATTGTGTGGAACTATACGAAAAAGACCATTGAACTCTTCTGGTATGTCCGACAAAAAAGAAGCGTCGTCGGCTACTAGAAAATCTTCCGGCACTAAGCCCATTTTTAGTCTGGTTTGGTTGCTTTTTAAATAGCGCAAAACGTCGTCTAACTCAATTATTCCCGCGTGACCCAAAAATCGAGAAAGTGACATATCTAAACCAGCAGTTGTATATATCTCATCCATAAGCTCCCAAGCAGACTCAATCGCCATCTGGCCATCTCTGGCCATATCCAAGCCAAATTCTTCGGCTATATCATCTAATGGACGTTCAAAATAACTTACAATCTGCCCACCATTATGCCCCGTTGCTCCGTGAGCAAGTTTTCTACCATCTAAAAGTATTACTTTTTTGTTTGTGTTTTTTAAAGTAAAAAAAGCCGTAGAGACACCAGCAATACCAGCGCCCACGATGGCAACATCTGTTTCAATATCACTTAATAATTTAGTAGAAACTCTGGTTTTATCGAGTTGATATATCCACGGAGAATTATTCTTTTTTATTTTTTTAGGTAGTACCATTCAAATCTAAATACTTACTTGAAATAAACAGCGATTTCTAGTGCCTCTGCTTTTTTGGGATCTTTTGTAGGATTCGCCCTCTGAACAATTAAAAATCCCCTTTCATTATATTCTGGTTTTTCATAACGAAGGTCAGCTTTAAATGACTGAAATCCCTTGCCGTCGACTTGTCCATCTTTCCTGGCGACAATTTCACTAATAATTAAACCATCCCAATTTGTTAAAAAGATATTAGGCATCCCATCTTCAAGCCAAGATGAATCAATACGACCAGAAACAGACACGGGGTTAGCAATAATGCTTTCTGACTTCGGAGACAGGAGAACAATGCCTCCAGTGTCAGATTTTTCTACCACCCCAAGATTTCGAGTGAATAAAAAGGTAATAACAAAAAAAGACAGGAGTAGACCAATCGTTAATATTGCATTTCTTCTTTTCATAAAGGTATTATACAACATCAAACAAAAAACTCGTCCCCCAACATTATTGGGACGAGTTTTTTGTTTCTAAAATAATTTATTTTGTTATCCAACAAAAGTGAGGGCCTTACCGGTAGCGTTGGCTCTGCCTGTCCTACCAATTCTGTGGATATAATCTTCATATGTTGCAGGAATATCGAAGTTAATCACATGACTAACATTTGGAATATCTAAGCCACGAGCCGCAACATCAGTAGCAACAAGAATCTGTACCCGACCCTCCTTAAAAGACCCGAGGGCCCTCTGACGCTGTGGATGGGTTTTGTTTCCGTGAATAGATTCCGCCTTGAAGCCCCTTTTGGCTAGATCGGTGGCTAAACGCGAAACGCCATGCTTTGTCCTTCCAAAGATTAAGACTTTGTCGAACCCAGATTGGTTTAAAAGCTCGTGAAGTGCATCTACTTTGTCCTGACCAGCTTTCATTTTAATAATATCCTGATCAACATTTTTTGAAGTATCTCTAGTCTTCACAGAAATAGATACGGGATCACGAAGAAATTCACCTATAAGTCGCTCAATGTCTTTTGACATTGTTGCTGAGAAAAATAATGTGTGTCTTGGGCTTGGCATTTTGCTCATTAGAAATCTCATATCTTCAATGAATCCCATATCAAGCATTCTGTCTGCTTCATCTAATACAACAGTATTTATATCCCCAAGATTCAACGCCCTTCTCTCCATTAGGTCTTTGAGGCGTCCAGGTGTACCAATTATGAACTGATTAAATCTGCGAAGATCGCGAATCTGTGGAATGATATTGGCTCCTCCAACACAAACAACAGAAAAGATTCCCATAACTGGAGTAAATCCTTTTAATTCCTGTTCTATTTGAATAGCAAGCTCTCTTGTAGGTACTACGATTAGAACCCTTTCTTTCGGATTATTTAAAATCTTGTCTATTAGTGGTATAAGAAATGCCGCAGTCTTACCAGTTCCAGTATTAGCAATACCTACAATATCTTTTCCATGAAGAATGTGCGGTATAGCTCGGTCTTGAATGGGTGTCGGAGCAACATATCCTTTTTTGGATATGTTATTTTTTAGCTTTTCGTGGATAGCAAAATCAGAAAAGGCGTGTTCGGGTAAAAAACGCTGTTCTGTCTCTTCAACAATTACGGCCTTATTAATAAACATATTTACATCTAGTATTTGGCCGAATCTACGACCGCCACGTCCGCCACCATGGTATCTACTTTGAGGACGACCACCACGAGATGGTGGGCGCCTTGAGCCTCCAAATGACGGCCTCGAAAATGAACGATTAGGACTAGAGGAAGACCTGCGAGGCCCAGATCGGCCTCCTTTATTTGATGATTGATTGTACATACAAGAAAAAGATCAGTCTCTCGCGTTTGTGGACTTGATCCTTATCCGTTTCAAAAGTGAATAAAAAGTTATTTCTAAAACGAAAACGAGTGAGATTGCTCTTATTCATATAATAGCAAGGAATAGTTTTTTTGTCAAATTGTTTTGGTAATATTCACCGTCCCTAGCATCCTATTTACCATCCTTCAATAGCTCTGCGAATTGCTTCTGTACTTTTTCAAGCTTTGGGTTTATTACAAGTTCACAGTATTGATTGTCTTTATTTTTCTCAAAATAATCTTTGTGATAGTCCTCTGCTTCGTAAAATTCACCGAGGGGTAGGACTTCTGTAACCACCGGAGCGCCGTTTTGATTAGATTCGTTTATTTCCTTAATAAAATTTTCTGTAATATTCTTTTGCTCTTCTGTGGTGTAAAGAATAATAGATCTATATTCTGTCCCAACATCATTCCCCTGCTTGTTTTTGCTCGTTGGATCATGACTACCGAAAAATACCGTCAGTAAATTTTTATATGAGATTTGCCTTGAATCATAGACAATACGAATCACCTCAACATGCCCAGTATCTCCACGCGACACTTTTTCATAAGTAGGATTCAGAGTATCCCCACCAGCATATCCGGGAGAAACAGCTTCTACACCACGAAGAGACTTGAATACCGCCTCTGTGCACCAAAAACACCCACCACCAAATACGGCGGTATTACTTTGTATCATTCCCGTGCCCAAATTTTTCATCTTCAACATCGGCAAGAGCCTCCGCCTTTGTCTTGTGAACCCTCCCATCTATGTGATTTGCCGGAGAATACAGAGTATAAAGTTTAAGTGGCGTATCTCCCGTGTTTATAACATTGTGTTTTGTCCCAGCGGGTATAACAAAAGCAAAGTCAGACCATACTGGGTATTCTTCTCCATCTATGACCACTTTGCCCAAACCATCCTCAATACGAAAAAACTGATCTACATTTTTATGAACTTCTTCGCCAATCTCTTCACCTGTAGCAAGACTCATCAAGACAAGTTGGCTATTTGCCCCCGTGAAAATAACCTTGCGGAAGTCGTCATTCCCCAGTGTTTCTTCTTCAATATTTGCAAGATAATGTGTCATATATCGAAAAATTAATTTTCAATTCTATTTGTGCCAAAAAGTGCATTAACGAGAGACAGAACTATGGAAAACAAGAAAGCTGTCCAGAATCCAGCAATACTGAAACCAGGAACTATTTTTGAAGCTAGTATGATTAATAATGCGTTAAGAACTAGAGAAAATATACCCAAAGTAACCACAGTAAGTGGCAAGGTGAGTAAGGTGAGAACTGGTTTAATAAAGGCGTTAATAATACCCAACACAACAGCCAAAACCACTGCGCCCAAAAGAGTAACTTGAGCTCCAGGAATGATATAGGCTGATATTCCTATGGCTATAGCTGAAACTATCCAATGTTTATATTCATATTCATATCTGTATTATACCACACATTACTAATTTGGTATTTATATATGAATGACAAAGGGGAAGGTTTTTTATTCCTTCCCCTTAGGCTGCATCAATTGACCCACCATTGAGAGCGCTACACCCCATCACCCTCTGTATGGCCTCTCTCGATGTCCTGCCAAAAGCATAGATATCCTCGGTCTCGAGCAAACGCAACATGTCTGGCCAGACACCAGGCTTACGCCCAATTCTGACCAAGAATGGCAACTTCTCGTGGTTACGCACAGGGTCATAGATAATCATTGCCCCGCTGATCTTCCAAAAATCCTCGAAAACTCGCATTCTGTGAGCCCTCCGGATAAATTGTGAGATAAGCTTCTATCACCAAAACTACATAAAAAATAAAGTAAGTCAACCTATTCCAACACAAGACTACTGAGGGATTCCGGCGTCTTGTGACTTATTCCCATCAGTGCTTGTTACTTTTGAGCCTGTGACAAACACGCTCCTAAGTGTCTTATTTACAGTTTGAATGCTATACTCCGCTCCATGGAAAAACCCCTATTCCCAATGAGAATCAACAGATATCTTGCTTGGAAGAAACATTCTACTCGCAAAGGAGGAGATGAATTGATCTCAAAGAAGAAAGTTTTTATAAATGGTCGACTCGCAGTGCTTGGAGATAAGATAACTGAAAAAGATGTTGTTGAAGTTAGATTCACCGGCAAAGAAAAGAAGCTGGTCTATTTTGTCTATAACAAACCCAAAGGCGTTACAACTCATTCAGCTCAAGGTGGAGAAAAAGACATTAAACAAGATGTCTCTCATTCAGTTGCGCTAAGAGACGCTTTCCCAGTTGGAAGGCTGGATCGAAATTCAAGTGGGCTTCTCGTACTCACAAATGACGGACGGATAACTGACAGTCTTTTGAATCCAGAATTTGAACATGAAAAAGAATACGTAGTTACTGTTGGAGAAAAATTGCGCTCAAGTTTTAAAAAGAATATGGAAGGAGGTGTAAAAATCGAAGGATACATCACAAAACCTTGTAAGGTTAAGGTTTTAAACGAAAACACATTCCTCGTCACCTTAACAGAAGGCAAAAAACATCAAATAAGAAGAATGTGCTCTGCTCTATTCCAAGAAGTCAGGGAACTAAAACGCATTCGTATTATGAATGTTAAATTGGGAGATCTTCCGGAGGGAAGTTTCAGACCACTCCAAGGCGAAGAGTTGAAAACATTTCTTGAAGGACTAGGTTTTAAATTCTAATTCCTCTATTTAGCGTTAGGATCTGTTTGGTGCGCTCCAGGGGTGTCCCACTTCTGTATCTACAAAATATCCCTACCAAGCCATACCCCTCTATTCAGATTTTTACACTAATTATAAGAACGCATAGTGCGCCTGAATTGCCCTAGAAACTAGAAACTAGAAACTAGAAACTAGAAACTAGAAACTATTTCCTCTTTTTTAACGCCAGCCTTGCCCTCTTGGTCGCAAGTCTTTTTTTTGTCTTACGAGAACGTGATGTTTTATTTTTTGTATTTACGCTAGCTCTTTTTGCCATGTATTAACTATATACTAAATAATTTAATATGTCTCCCCTTCTTCCCTCCTAAAATATAATAAATCAAGATTTGAATACAGAGCCAGCAGAGCCTTCACCCCAGCTAAGTTTCTTTCCCACTCTATTGTTTCATGGGTTTGCAATTCTACTGTTATGGCTGGAATATTGATTGACGCAAGCCATCCCTCCGCATCACCCGTAATCTCATAAGCATCAAAGGATTCAACCGCTGGATATCCAGAAGCTAAGGAATAAGTCTTCATAAGACTGAGTGTCTTTGGCAAAATCCCACTTTCACACTCCGAAGCATAAACAGCATTGGCCTGACTGTGCCAGAAGATTACCGCCTCTGGGCTATTCCCCAAAATAAAATCACGAATAGCAACAGCTTCTGGTTCAGAAAACGGTGACAGCCCAGCATTGACTACCTCCCCTCGCCACATACTTTTTGGTTTCCATTTGCAATCAAAGTTGCGATTGAGATCAACTCCACGCGCATTGAACCGTCCCAACCCTGCAATTTCTTTATTTGCAGATATATCTGAGATTTGGAAGCGACCTTCTTTTCCAACTACATCATAAACCCCATCTGGATTGGCTGACGGAATTATAGTTATAGTTAAATCTTCAGGGATTGCCTCAATATTTTCATTAAAATAATCTACAAATTGATATGCCAAAATAACACTATTCCATTCATAGCCACCATGTATACCGCCGACAAACACGAGATGAGACCCCCCATTTCCATAAGTATAGGCCTCAATATTGCGCCCACCCACCGACGACCCTATTGGTTTGCGATTTAACTCTGGGATCCCCAGCTCAGGTAAGTCTTTAGGTAGTTCTTCTGGTTGTTTTTTGCCCAGGCTAATAAATATAAACAATCCAATACCAAGCAAAGTAAGTATGGAAACAATTATTATTGTATTTCTAGAAAAGAGTGGGGGCATTATTCGCTGTAATACTCGAATAGCGCCTCGATCCCCAATTTATTTTTACTCCACTCTGTGGCCTCATGGGTGGTCAGAAGAATACTAATTGCTGGAATATTTTTCTTAGCAAGCCAGTTCACCATATCACCAGTTATTTCATAGAAATTAAAATCCCTAAACGCTGGGTAGCCGGAAGCTTTTGAATACGTATTGGTGATTTCTAGTGTTTCAGGCAAGACTCCATTGTGACAACTTGAAGCAAATACACCTCCAGCCGAACTATACCAGACAACAACAGCACTTGGTTTTTTGACCTCTACGTAATTTTTTATTGCTTCACTTTCTGGTTCAGAAAAAGCTGCGCTACCACCACTTACAGACCTGCTCTGCCACATGGCGTCAGTTTGCCAATCACAGTCAAAGTTACGGTTGAGATCTACATTGTTGGCATTAAAACGACCCGGAACAACATCATTTCGTGAAGTTGGCACATCTGCTTTTGTAAAACGGCCATCAGTACCAACAACCTTATCTAGTCCATCTGGATTTAATACCGGAATAACAGTCACCTTTATATTCTGAGGAATACTCTCAGGGCTTTCTTCTAGGTAGTCCATCATTTCAAAAGCCACAAGAGATGTATTCCACGAGTAGCCACCGTGTATACCCCCAACGAACAGAAGTTCTGTGTCTCCTACGCCGTAATGGTAGGCTGTGATGTCACGACCCTCAACAGATTTTCCAAGAACTGTTTTACTATCATCAACTTCGCCCACCTGCTCTTCATTTCCAGACTGTGACAGCTCTTCATTTGGCTCTTTAATTGTACTGCCTTCTTTATTAAGTAAACTTGGGATAAGAAAATACGCCCCAATACCAACCAAAAGAACGACAACAATTGTAATGATTAAACTTTTCATGATAAGTATATTATAACACATACCAATTTACAAAGACCCACCCTAAATCATGTGACCAAAAACAAAATTATTGAGCGCCCACTTGGACGTGGTACGTCCAAGTGGGCTAGATATTCCTAAAATTGCCATAAAATTTGAATACGCCACCCCCTGGCGTATTCAAATGGGCTTATTTTAAGCGATAAGTGACAGTGTGGCCCGCCTTACCTACCTGCTTTACTTTTCCCTGTCGCTCTAACTCATCCATATATCTGACAGCCGTACGGCTAGACACCGCCAACTTGAGAACATAAAATTTTCTTCAAAAATTTTATTTTATCCATATAACGTGAGTAATAAGTACTTGTCCATTTCCTAGATCTCGCTCAAAGAGCGAATTATTGCCTCGAGCGTCTTGTTTAATCGCTTTGCCCCACGATGACGGATTATTGAGGTCAATGTTTGCTCCAACATTTGCAGGTTTACCCTTACCCTTTCTTGGGGTTCCTCCACCACCACTCGTTGAATTTAAGTGGGCGTATATTTCGGTCATCATGTCGTAGTCATGTAGATTCGGCTTTTCATTGTTCAGTGTTCCATTTGTACCCAGAGTTCCTGTTGGGTCATTCGTGTAATCCATACAGGTACCAAGATTAGTGTTGGAGAAATTCTCGTCTTGATGACCGAGTCCGAATGTGTGGCCAACTTCCTGGCACATCACCATATTCTTCCACGCACTTGTGTTATATGGCTGTGTATTGAAGTAGGTGTCATTAAGCTTCACCACTCCTTGGGTAATGTGATTATCTTTTCCTCGCGTCACCCAAATTGATGCAATACCTAGCCACCCATTATTGCCATATTGACCATTGCACACCTCGACACTACCTGCAGTAGGGTCACAGTTAGCATTACTGTTTCCTATCACCACCTCGTTTTTGAGCACCGAAGCATTCCAATCAGTCGAAGCGGTGACTAGATTCATTGGCCAGTTGTTTGTTAAGTTGTTTCTGAGATCAAGGGGATTTGCAGTGGTCTGAACAGTCGAGAGGTCCCAGTGATATTTTCCCCACGAGTGATTAGCGCTTACTGTTCCTGCAATAAAGAACAGGGCGACTGTCGAGACGAGTAAAAGTTTTTTCATAGGTATTTTCATAGGCATATATGTATTAGCTAGTAATGCAAATATCGACGAAGTTAAACACCCTAATTGTACCACTTTCAACACAAAATCACCTCATGGGGTGATTTTGTGTTCTTGATACCGAACTTACCTGACATATTTATATTCGGATAAAACAGAGGCCCACCTTGCACCATGTGGTGGCGTTATGAGCCTCAAATTCCTTTTGCATCCAACATTACCCTGATTGTTCTTAGAATAATTCTAAGATCGTATAAGACTATACTTACACTACCCCTGACTCTGTACTGTTCTAGATAGTCAGCATCCAATTCAGCTGTTGATTTACTTCCCTCACCCTTAGATGCTTGAACAAGTCCAGCAAGTCCCCCCTTAAGTACATCAATAACAGGAATCTCTTTTTCTTTGAGACTTTCATATACCTTTTCGTTAAGTGGGCGTGGACCTACTATGCTCATTTCCCCTTTGAATACATTCCAAAGCTGTGGTAACTCATCTAAATATGTCTGTCGTAATAAGTTACCTAGAAAAATTAGACGACCATTGTGTTCAAGTTCTTTTGTATGAATAAAGACCCCTAAATTTCTCATTCTATCTATCTCACGCTGATCAAAAATATTGAATTTATAAATAAAAAATCTCTTGCCTTGTGATATGCGTATCTCTTTATAAAACAATGGGTCTAGGGGGTACCCACGTAATAAATGCTCTATGAATATTCCAATAAGAAAAAAAATCCAAATAGGGGCGGCCATAAAAATCACAAACCCCGAAAAGACGACGTCAAACAGGCGTTTAGCAAAAGGCATCTTTAAAATCAAGGCGTCACTCATATAAAAACTAATTATCTCTCTTCTCAAAATCTTCTTTTGCTTTAATCTTCACTCGCCTAATAGCAAAATAAACCAATGAGATGAAAACAGCCACCAAAATTAACATTGGGAAAATATCCATGGTCTTTATTTAAACTTAACAGCAGTACCGTAAGCCAATATTTCAGCTGCGCCCTGAGCTACCATTGAAGTCATCATTCGAACATTAACAATGGCGTCTGCCTCCATCTTTTTCGCATCGTCTGTCATTCGTTGTATTGCCTGTTCGCGTGATTGAGCCTGAAGATTTGTATATTCCTCAATCTCACCGCCAATTATACTTTTAAGGACGGCAATTATATCTCTTCCAATATTTCGAGCACGCACCGTGCTCCCCCTTGCAACGCCCAATATTTCACCTATCTCTTTGCCAGGCACAAAATCCGTGGTCGTAATAATCATATTTTCAATTATACCAAATTTACGAACTATCTACCTAATTCGGATAATATTTGACAGCCAGATTTAAAATAGTACTTTGGTTGAGGAACTTCCGAGGACCTTGCTCTTTTCAGTTACCTAAATCACAACAAAATAACTTGCCTGGGCATCTTCACTCTCCTCATATATACGTGTTTGTTTTTCGTATCCCTGTCTCACATGACAAGGCGACTTTGATAAAGATTTATATTTCTCGAGTTAATGCTTGGATTAGGATATTGATTTTCATTGTGGCAACAGCGCAGACTTTGTCTCCACCACCATAATATACGTACAAGAGGTCTTCTCTTGTGACCATACCGCAAGGAAAGACAACATTATTTACCAAACCAAATTTTTCATAATCTTCTACGGGCTCAAGTATCGAATCCGTAGATCGAGACAGCACCACTGTTGGGTCTTTTAAGTCTAGGAGGACTGCTCCTACGCGATAACTGTTATGTGTTTTTGAAATACCGTGATAGAGAAGTAGCCAACCATGTTTGGTCTTGATTGGTGGAGCGGCTATGCCAATTTTACGAGCATCCCAATATGCAGAACGAGGACCAAGTATGCGAATGCATCGGTTAATTTTATTTTTATTAAAATCTAGAGCATCCATATAGTCACCACAAATGTCAGTACCAATACGATGAAGCACTAAGTACTTTCCGTCAATCTTTTCAGGTAAAATGCACGCATCTTTATCATCAATACCACCCGGACTTATGAGGACTGGCGTATCCCATTTAAATTTACCTGCCAGTAGGTCCTTTTCTAAGATAGAGGTAGCAGCTACTCGAGGAGGGCCCGCCCCATCATAAGCTGTATAGCACATAAAAATACGATCACCGATTTTGGTTATACGAGGGTCTTCGCAACCAGAATTTCCATTATTCACTTTTTTCATTTCGAATTCCTCGCGAGGAACATAAATTGGCTCAGAAAATTTCTGGTCTATTGTTAAACCATCAGATGATATGGCGTACCCAACAGTAGATGTATTGTCTTGAGATATGGCCCTATAAAAAATATGAGTGGACTCGGCGATATTTAATGCTCCTGGGTTAAGTGTGGCTTGAGCTTCCCATGGATTGTCTGGATTGGGAGAAATAATTGGATTTTTTAGAGACCTTTTGAGATGCCAATCATCAGCCGTGTCTACAAAAATACTCGAAATCAGATCTTCTAAGTTTACACTGGCACTACATCCCGTAGTGTCAGCCGCTCCATAAAAAATATGTAAAGTATCCCCATCAAGGAATGCGCCAGATGGAAAAACTACATTATTCACATATCCAGTGAGCTCAAAAGGTTCTTCGGGAGCCAGGAGAGGCCCTTTGGTTTTGCCAATAATCTTGCGCGGGTCATTAATATCAAGAAGCAAAGCTTCAATCCCAAATATACGTTCTCCACTTTCTCCATTTTGAAAATAATTTTGGATATGTGAATAGATAAGGAGCCAACCGTATTTTGTTTTTATTGGCACAGCACCTACCTCCACATGATCATTGGGAGTCCGTCTGGGATCAATTGCATAATCATTGAGTTTTGTCTCAAAACTTTGCCACATATCTTCTCTCCAAAAATCTTCTATGTTGTCTGCTTGGACAATAACTATTTTAGATGGAGGTTCGTCAGTATGCACTGTGACAATAGCGGTGACCTTGCCGTTTATGCGTTCTGGGAAAAGTGCCATGGCTTTAGCGTTGAATGGGGTTACTAAGTGGCGCTCTTTAATTTTTTTAAGATCCGGTGAAATGGCCACAGCAACTTTAATACCAGAAGCTTCAAATGGATATTTTGAAAGAGCTGTATAAAAGATATAGTAGTTTCCCTCAAAATAAGTAACTCTTGGGTCTTCGCATCCAAATTTTTCCCAATCTTCCTTCGGTGTAATGAGTGGTTGATGTTTTGTAAAATGCATATCGTCTGTACTTTCCGCAATTCCAATTGTAGATCTTTGTTTCGGTTTGGTTAGTGGATCGATGGACGATAGCGCGCGATATATGAGATGGGTTTTCTTTCCTAATTTTATTGGCGATGGATTGAAAGTCGCAGCAGCTTCCCAATTATGGGAGATGTCTGGTAGAAGTATCGGATTGTGTTTTGAACGTCTTACAACAAACATAGTTTTATTTCTTTTTTATGCGAATATTCTTAAGTTTCGGAGTCTTTGAAGCAAGTAATTCTTTTAGAAAAGGCTTCATTTCTGCTACTGCCACACATGTAACTATGTCAGCTCCGCCATAATAGGCAAATAGCCACCCATTAACTTCGACTGCTCCACAAGCGTAGACTACGCCAGATTTGTGGCCATTATTTTCATACCATTCATCTGGCTCAAGGATTGGCTCAGAAGACATGGCTAGTATCTTGGTCGGGTCTTTCAGGTCTAGTAACATGGCCCCGATTTTGTATCTATTAGGATCACGAACATCCATAATATGATTTAATACGAGCCATCCGTACTTAGTCTTTATTGGTGCGGGGCCAGCTCCACGTAGCCACAAACCCTTGCAATCTTTCGGAGGGACTCTATTCCCCTGTACACTTTTAATAAATTTGGTTTTGCCATCAAATTCATCGAGGTCGTCTATATATTCAATGAGAATTTTCGGCACTATGCTGTGAAGAATTGCGTATTTACCCTTTATCTTTTCAGGAAAGAGTATCCAGTTTTTATGAATTTCTCCGTACGGAGAAATCAGTACAGGATTTTTCCACTTCCAACTTTGTTTAGCGAAATCTTCAAATGCAATCGAAGTTAGCGCTATGCGAATAGACCCCCAACCATCAAATGAGGTATAAAGCATGTAAACGGTGTCATTCATCTTTGTGAGATGAGGATCTTCGCATCCGCCAGACCATCCGCCACCAGATAAATATGGTATATATGGCAAAGTTTCGTCTCTCTTCTGTCTGTGAAAATACGCTGGTCTATCACCCCTACTATCAATTGTGAACCCATCTTTACTTGATGCATAACCAAACATAGAAATATCACCGACGCCTGTAGCCCGATATATGATATGTATTTTCCCATCACCGTAAACCGCGCTTGGGTTGAAAGTGGCTGTAGATTCCCAATATGAATTGGGTGATGGAGTTATAATTGGATTAGATATAAATTTACGGAGCTCTAATGATGACGCCTTCTTCTTTTTTGGTTTAATTACACGCCGAAGAGATGCGGAGCTTTTTTTTCGGCTTGAAACGACTTTTCTCTTTCTTTTTTTTGGTTTAGCTTCTGCCATATTTATCTTCTAATCTTACAATATCTTTTTCATCAAATTCTCCAATAGATGTTTCAAGCACCTCAACCTCGCCATCTGGAGCAGATA
>CAZMSV010000005.1:0-25037 GCA_964569075.1 uncultured Candidatus Saccharibacteria bacterium | reverse complement strand
GTTAGTTCCGGCAGATTCCCCCGAGCCATTCGTGTCTCGAGGTACTCAAGAACAATAACAAAAGAGTCAATTTATTTTCACTTACGGGACTATTACCCTCTTGGGTTGTGCTTTCCAGCACATTCAGTTAATGAATTGATTTGTAACTCCTTTCGCTTTAAAAAAGCGAAGTTATTGCCTTACAACCCCCGCCTACGATCCTTGCTACTCAAGGAGTCTTCGGCGGGCAGGCCCAGCAAAAATACTAGGCTTGCCCGTTCGAAGTTCTTTGCGAAGCAAAGAACGGAGACGGGTTTGGGCTTCTTCCTTTTCGCTCGCCGCTACTAAGGAAATGCTTATTAGTTTATTTTCCTCCAGGTAATGAAATGTTTTACTTCCCTGGGTCTGCTTACAGGCGTCTAGTCCTGCATTCCTGACAAAGTCAGGAGGGTTTCCCCATTCGGAGATCTCCGGATCAAAGGTTGCTAGGCACCTCCCCGAAGCTTATCGCAGCCATGCTACGTCCTTCATCGCCTTTTAGAGTCTAGGCATCCACCATACGCCCTTAAATTTCCTATTAGGAAATTTAAAAACCGCACAACCACAACCTTGCCCCGCATGGACAGATTGTGGCTATTTCTTCATCCTGTTTTATGAAATGAATCACAAAACAAGTTTTCTGTTTTTAACCTACATGTTTTGAGAAGTATAAAATCTTTTAAGAATTCATACTTCTCTCCCATCTCTATAATCGAAGACCCCCTCCTGTCGATGACAAGAAAGAAACGACTATATGACAGGTATTAAGTTGTCAAAGAACGCTCTATTGCCTATAAAACAAAGACCGCCTATATTCAGGCGGTCTTTGGTCAACTCGAAAGGTCCGAGCAACTTACATCCGCCTGTTTCGGGTCTTTAATATATAAAACATAGAGTACGAGTAAGTATACCCAAAACCGAATTGCTGTCAACCATATTGAAACTGTGAAAAAATGGATAGAAAACACCCCAGTTTGCTTAAGCAAACTGGGGTGTTTTCTATAATACCTATAGACAATGCGACTACTTGCTATTCATTTCATTTCGCATCTTTTGAATCATCTCAGAAGCAGCCTGCTGACCTCCGAGGCCAAAAGCGAGACCGAAACCTAGAGAAAGGGCGATCACAAAACCGGTAAACAGTGTCTGGAAGAATGGGGCCGCAATACCTAGATGAGAAAGAGCCACTAGAAACGCGAAGACCCAAATAACCCACTTAGTAACTGCGCCAAGCATTCCAGAAGAACGTAGATGTGCAGCTCGGGCTGATGCGGAAACAATTCTTTGCATTGTATCACCCAAAACACCAGCAACTAGAAGAATAAGTACCGCGACAATCACCTTAGGAAGGTATGACAGCACTACTCCTTGAAGAAATTCGTTGACCTGATACAAACCCAAGACATCAAATGAGGCGATGAGAAAAACAAGAATAATAAACCACTTTACCAAACCGCCAACAAATGCGCCGGAATTCAAGTTCAAGCCACCGCGGTGCATAACTTCGTCAGCTCCTGTTTTCTTGAGAGCTTCATCAACCCGGATAGATCGAAAAAGCTGTTCAATCCCACGGCCGACAATAGTTCCTACAACCCAGCCCAGAACAAAAATAATAATGGCAACAATAAAAACCGGAAGGTAGGTTGCCACCCCTACCCATAAATCACGGAAAGACAACTGAAGTGCCTCACCCCATGTTTGTATCATCATAAGCGTTTTTGTACCTTAACTTAAGATACGTGTTGCTAAAGCAACATTAATACTAATAAATGCGGTCAATCGAAAGTACCCTATTACTATTATACCACCAGACTAACAGGCAAAAAGTAGTGATTCTTGAGCTGTGGATAAGCCCTTGTTAGAGAGAAGTGAGATAAAAACTATCTATTCCATCGAGCCAGATCTTCAATTTTTACTGCTTTCTGCAAAAGCTCCTTGGATTCAGACTGCTTATTGACCAACATATCAGGAGATCTGAAGGCGCCAAGTCTCCAGCCGTCTTCCAATTCTCCAGAAGTTCTCAAAACTCGCACGGTGCTTCCCAACTTAACTCCCGTAATCCTTTCAAATTCTTTAGAAAGTATTCTATGTGAAGCTAGTGAAGCTTCTTCTTGGACAAAACTTTCTGGAGAAATATTACTTGCTTGAGCTTGTAATATATCCATGGACGTAAGCGGGGTGTGTGGTGATTCTTCTGCAAGTTCTGTATCACGAATTTTTCGTATAGAATCATTTAATTCGCGTGCCGTTATCTCGGCCTCCAGATCATTTACCTTTCGCTTCTCTTCCAAAAGTTCCTCTTCTGGCACTAGTCTATATCCTTCAGGATTTGTCATATTTATTTTTATTAACTAAAAAACACTCAATTTATTAACCACTTTCTCGTGAGGAAAATCTAATATGTCTCGAATAAGTTTGTCATATAGACCCAAGCGATACTTAAAATCAGCGGTTTCAAATATTGCATAACGTATCTCTTTGCCGATTTCAGATTCAATAGTTTTGATTGCTGTCTCTATAACATTTTTCTTTAGGTGGTCGCCTACCACTAGAAGGTCGACCCTGCTTTCAGAGTTTTGTATGAAAATGCCAGAAACAATTATGAGCTTTATTGCTCCACATTTTTGGAGTTTCTTAGAAATATCCTTTGGGCTCAGATGATTCAAGTTAACCAAGAAACTATGCAGTGGTTGAAGATATTCAAATGTGTCATTCAAAGCCCAGCCTTGTGTTTTTTTCTTAACTTGCTGTTTTCTTCCACGAACTTTCCTAGTGATTGTTTTATAAAAAGATTTCCTTCTAATTAACTTCATCTTTTCAAGAAGTAATACTTCTCGTCGCACTTTTGAAATACTCTCTTTTGTTCTGTCTGCTATTTGATATACATCATAGGAAGCAGAGGGATTAAAAACAAAAAGTTTAATAACCTTTACCTTTGTTGCATTGCCGAATAGCTTTATTAGGGTATCCATGTTGGTCTCTTAATATAGGCATATTCTATCACTTTTGTCTTTTCTTGAGGATAGTATTGACATATCGCTTTAATATGTGCTATGATACTAATAGACAGATTGTACGAACGACTCAGTCCTGTGGAGGTAGTAATGCCGACAGTCGAAAACAGAGATATCTCCGCATCAAAACTGAGAGCCGAACTCCCAACTATACTTCACCGGGTGCTATTGCTAAAAGAGAGCTTCATCATCTTTAAGCACGGCCAGCCCTACGCCGAACTCAGACCTCTTTCGGAGGAAGAAATCAGCGCCCACATCGACCGCCCTAAGTACTAGGGCGGTTTTGTACTGTAAACCAAAACCCACGCAAATGCGTGGGTTTTGGTTTACTATCTACTTAAAACTATTCTGGCCTCCCTGCCCTACGGATTGATATCCTCAGGACCTACGGCACTAGTAACTCTTAAGATTACTTAAGAGTTACTTTGCCTCCCTGCCCTACGGATTGATATCCTCAGGACCTACGGCACTAGTAACTCTTAAGATTACTTAAGAGTTACTTTGCCTCCGGCTTCCTCAATCTTTTTCTTAAGCCCTTCAGCTTCTTCTTTCTTCATATCAGTCTTTAGCATAGAAGGAGCGGCGTCAACCAAATCCTTTGCCTCCTTAAGGCCTAATCCTAATACTTCTTTTACTATCTTGATGATGGCAATCTTTGTAGCACCGCCATCAGTAAGCTCGACATTCATTGTGTCCTTAACCTCTTCAGCTGGAGCACCAACTGCTGGACCAGCAACTGCAACAGCGGACGCAGAAACACCAAACTTATTCTCAAACACCTTTACCAACTCATTCAAATCAAGAACAGATAATGATTCAATCTCCTCAACAATTTTCTTAAACTTGGATGGAACCATCGCTTCTTCATTTATAACAGTCGGTTCATTGTTAACAACGGTCTTTGTTGAGGTAACACTAGTAGCGTCTGATACTTCTGTAGTTTCAAAACCTTTTTTTGTCTCTTCACTCATAATTAATTTTTTAATTTAGCTATTTCATTTAGACCAATAACAAATCTCTGTATTGGACTATTAATAATATTAACGAACTTACCATGAAGCACTGGCAGAGTCGGAATCATCGCAATCTCCATCATATCTATCTGATTCATAAATCTTCCATCAAAGATCCCGCCGACAATTTTTAAATTGTCTGGGGTCTTTTTTTGAAATCCATAAATCTCACGAGCTGGAGAAATCAAATCATCACTGAAAGCCAAAGCTAATTCCCCTGGAAGCTCTGGCATAGTGCCAGAAACGCTTCCCTCTCCTAATACTTTTTTTACTAGATTCTTTTTAGCAACAAAATAAGAAACCCCCGCACTACGAAGCGTTCTACGTAATTCATTGATACCAGAAACTGTCAGGCCGTGAAAATTAACAAAAACCAAAGACTTGGAAGAATCCAAAGCACCTTTTAGTTTCTGCATAATTTCCTGTTTTTTTTCTCTTGTAATCGCCACGATATTTAAGTTTAGATAAAAAAATAATTCGACCAATAATAAGGCCGAATGGAGATTCGTTCGCTTTAAGCGAAGCCTCGGCAGGAAATTAAGCGTAGCGTCCCTAGCATAAAGCTCGGGATGCTCATTTTCTCATTCAATCACTTTCGTTCTTGAGAGAAAATGGCACCTGCTGTCTTTGGCCTTACAGATAAACAGAATATAGAAAGTACAAGTTTTGTCAATCAAATAGGCCCTTGATAAAACCACCAATCCTTTTCCATACACTAAGCGGTTTCTCTACTTTAAAAGCTTCACTGACAGCAGCTACCTGAAAAATCCCAGCTGATTCATTTATTTTTTCAACCGAAATAAGCTCCTCCTCTTTGTCTATATTCTGTGAGAAAGCGGGGTTGGTGGCTCGTGGAGGTGGTGGAGGTAAAGAACGCGCAAAGTTTGGCGGTATTATTTCATATAAAATAACAGAGTCATCTATTGTCTGATCTTCAAAAGAAGAACTTTGAGACAAAGGGGTCGGCGAGTAGGTGCTATCTTGCCACCTCGAGATAATCTTATTTTCTGGATTTAATAACTCCAAAGAAATTCCGTCAATATTTCTAAGTTTTGAAATGTCAGGAGAAAGAGCTAGAAATGTCCCACCGAGCAATATGGTATCCATTGGAAAAATAAAAGACTCTTTCCCCGCCCTTAGTTCCCAATCATATAAATTTATCTCTTCTTTGTGATTATTTTTTATTCCAATATCCCCGCCAGAAAGTCCCTCTATTTCAAGATTAACGTCCTCCACCCTGACTTTAACCCTAGCTGTAGCTTGCTTATTTCTATCATAGGCGTTCAGCACAACAGCATAAGTGCCTGGCCTTTTGTAGGAATGCTCAATACGTCTCCCTTTTCGCACTAAGCCATCTCCCATATTCCAAACAAAAGTAACTCCGCTATTTAACTCTGAAATATTGTTAGTCTGCGCTTCAAATATAAGTGGATTATCAACAGAGGTCATACGATCTTTACCAATATATACAGAAAGCGGTTTCGACGGAGAAGATGTGGTTATGGGAGTTGGCCCAGCATGCGACGAGGTAGGCGCTGGTTGTGTGGGGGTTGATTCTTCTTCCTCCTCTACCCCACCTTTAGTACCACCAGAAAAAGAAGTGCCGGGAGTTGGAGTGCCATTCACCCACACACCTCCATCTTTTTGTATTGAGTTTCCATCGCCCTTACCACCAATACTTGAGGTATAAGAAACTTGGTCAACCTCCACACCCTTAGAATCTAGAATCTCCAATTCATCGTCGTCAGTCAAAGAAAAAGCGCTTTTAAAAAGACCCCCACTATAGAATGGGAAAAATAGCACGAATGCATCTGGGTCTTTGGCGACAATGCTGTATTCACCAGGAACCATTATTTCTAGACCAGAAAAATGAGTGACTGTTCTATTTGTAAAGGATCCAGAGGTTGCCCTATCTGCAATCTTAAAGTCAGAAAGCTTTATATCATCTGTCCCAGAATTAAAAAACTCCACCCACTCACCACCAGAATTAGCGTCAGTACCCTCTGGGTCGTACATAATCTCAGTAAATATCACCTGCGCCAAAACAGAATATGGCGCTACAAAAAATATAAAAAGTGAAAATCTAATTACTGATTTCATATGTTTGCGCCAAAGCCACAATAGACATGCATTTAAACACTAGAAATTAACGTTGGGGAATTCATTTACCGCCTGATTTCTATCAACAATCTCCTTTTCCTTTCTATTCTCTTCAAAATATCTGGTAACAAAAAGCAAAGCTAAGCTAATAAAAATAATAGCCAAAAAACCGAAAAGAAAACGAAAAAAAGTATTATCGAAATACTGGCCCATATATCAATGCTAGCACGACCATAAAATAAGGAACTAGGACAATCCCCACCCAGACCACTAATCTTCTCCTACATAGGGTAGTCCTATGTATTTACACCCCATGTATCCAGCCACTCCACCACCTCAGTCTCCATATCTGCAATATCCGTGAAGTATTCCGGGAAAGCATTTTTTGACAGAATAAGTGATCCGTCTACACTTCCAGTTGAATACTCTATATAGCTTGAATATTGATAATTATTTAAATACTTAACTGCTGCACTTTTATTACGAATCCCTTTTTCCTTCCAATCTTTTTGAATAAGCTTAATCGGATTCAGGTGTATGTAAGAAAAAAGATACTTTAAATACCCATCATAAAAAACATGTTCTGCTTTAAATGTCCCTTCAAAAAGACGGCCCGTCCTTCCGTGTCTCTTATTAAAATAAGATGAGTAGCTGGTGAGTAATTTGCCCATAAACTTAGAAATCCCCCCATCAACAATCTCCCTAACAAGAAAATGAAAATGATTAGGCATAAGGCAATAAGCCCCAATAACAACGAGTCTGGGGCCAGTATCAATCTCTGACAAAGGTCTGTTTTGAATATCCCTATATACAAAAGACCTTGTGCCATTGGAAACAAAAAGAAGCTTCACAAACCTATCCCTGTCATAATCATCAATAAAAATAATCCTTTTATCAACACCTCTGTCATAAATATGGTAGTACTCATCAACAGAAAAAACAGTTTTTCTTTCCATAATATGTATTATACCACCTTTATAAAACCCATAGGACTACCCTATGGGTTTTATAAAGGTGGTATTAAATGTTTTCTAGTCTGAGAACTGAGATTGTTGGGAATTTCTTTTCTTGAGCATCAATATGAGCAAAAATGCTCTGCGAAAACTTAATCTCAGGGTTAAGGTCAATCCCCCTTTGGGCCATATCTTTTGATTCTTTTATCTTACCTTGATAAAGCAGGGACAAAGCATCCATCGCAAAAGTAAGTGGGTTGTTTGGAGACAATCTGTAGGAATCTCTGACTAACGACTGAGCTACCTCTATCTTGTCTTCTCCAATGGCAGTCTGTATTAATAAGAGATAGGCATAGTTCATACGAGCGCGATAGTTTTCTGGATTCATTTCCAAATACTTAATGAATGCATCCTCATAGATATGAGACTGCTCAATTGTTTTCTGTATCACTTCAGGAGTCCCGCCAGAGCTCGCTATCTCTTCAAGAGAGCCTTTTATAAAAGAGGCCGACAATAGGCGGAGTGTCTCAAAGCTTGATGGCCTAGATAGAGCTTTTTCTATCCCCTCTTTTTGTTTCGCCGTATCAAGAGTAACAAATGGCGTCAAAATAGCCCTCTGTCTTCCATATTCTTTAAAAACAAGTTGGTACGAACCAAATATAGCTACAAGCAAAAACATTACCGTCAGACCCTTGTGAATAAACGCCGATTTAGAAACACTATCCCCCAGCATTTTCTTTTCAAGCCACAAACCGTAACCCAAGAAAAGGGCGACGAGTGCATAAGAGCCAACGGTGTCAAATCCTGTCTGAAGCTGAAGAAAATGCGCAAATGGAAAAATAGATAAAAGTATCCATTCTCCGTCTTGGATTAGCTCTTTCTCTTTCGCCTTTTTAATAACAATTAAAAACCATATAATTAAAATAACGCTGACTAAAATACCAACAAGGCCCACTTCAACTAATGTATCAACCACAATATTGTGAGCTCTATCAAACCAAGTTTCTCCAAGATTTTCGTCTAAATAAAGACGATTATCAAAATGCCTCTCAAAAGCCTGATCAAAGTTTTGTGGTCCCCAACCAAAGGCTGGCCTATCTTTGAATGCCTCTAAGCCAATATTCCAAACAATAATTCGAGCTTCTGTTGACTGGTCTGTATAAGCATTTTGAACGAAACTACCAGAGGTAAACAAAAGACCCACACCAACAAAAACACCGGCTATCCAAAGGCCGTTCCAAGAAAAAAAAGTCCATTTTCTCTTTACTTCAGGAATATATTTTCTTATAAGAAATCTCCCCAAAAGGAAAAGTGCCATTAGAAAGGTGGTGGCACTTGAAGCTCTGGCACTACCCAAAAGAAGGCTCGGACTTGTAAATACGTCCCCAATCGAAGTTTTCCCTAATAAAATACCCGTATTCAAAAGTAGTGGCGACAAGATATTAACAATACATACGCCGATTAAAACAGCCCGCCATTTTGAATATTTTGGTGTTTTCAAAAACTCTATACCAGTCAAAATTAAAGCCAGTACGAGAAACACTCCTGCAAATGTCGTATTACCAAATGTAAATCCATTGATGCCAAAATTTGTCCACAAGAACCTTCCAGTAAATCCAAATCCTTCAACACCGATAATAGTGAAAAGTGAAAATATACCACTAGACAATGCTATAGATTTACGAATAGAAGACCAGTCTTTTTCAGTCAAAGAATCGCTAATAATGAAAGCAAATATTGCTGTAAAAATTAAGAAAAATACACCAGTAGATCTTAATATATCTGACCAAAAAGATTGGCCTGTGGAAACTCCCAAAAAGGAAGATAGGACGTACGACAAAAGTAATAGGAGACTCAATACAAAAAGTGGACGCTTAAATGGATTCGCCAACGGCTGGGCATTTATAAAAATCTTATAAGCATAAACAATCATCAGTACCGCCACCAATCCAATGAAGAAGAAAAACTTGGCATTCACGGCGGCGTAAAAAAGATGCCTAGATGTTACAAAGGTCAGCACAAAAAGGGACAGGGCCGTCAATATGCCTATACTGGTATTTTTCATAAGTTCAATGCTAGCAAAATTAGAGGCAAAACAAAAACCCGACGCTTAGCGTCGGGTTTTTGTTTGTACTTTTTAAGGCGTACAGACCAGAGACTTTTCTTTTCTTACCTAACTAATTAGTTAAGAGAGATAGGATCAGTCTTGAAGTCATCTAGGTCAAAGTCGTAAACATTGAATGTTGTTGTAGCATCCAAGTTCCAACCAATGGCCTTGAGAAGCATTCTGTATAGACCAACATCATCTGCTGAGTTGTTAGTTCTAGTTACAGTAACGGTAATCTGTGTAGAATCACCGTCTGCTAGCTCAATAGTACTGTTAGCTCCGTCTGACGCGCCATTTCCTGTCGTATAAGTCACGATAGAAGAAGGTGCTGGACTTGCAACTGTAGCAACTCCACCAAGGTCAAGAAGGTAACGAATACCATTTGTCAAAACGGTAGCATCTGGAATAGTTGTCGCAATAGTAGCCTCAGCTGTTCGAGAAACATATACTGTTCCATCGAATGCCTCAACGTCAAACTTGATTACATATGTTCCAGTGTCATCGTTTGCACCGTTACCAGAGTTAACTGATTGACTTGCAGAAACGAAGTTCACCATGATACCTACATCGTAGAATGCCATTGCATCTCCGAGGGCAGTACCTGTTCTGTCTCCAGAAGCTAGTGCATCTCCGTTCTCATCATCAACATCTGCCATTTCTCTGTTTGAAGCAGTGTATGAAGCCGTCAAAGTATCTCCAGCATCGAATGTGCTTTCAAGGTCATTGATGTCAGCGCTTACTACAACTGTAACCTTGTCTCCAGCACTGATTGTGAAGTCAATGTCGTCAAAGGTTATAGAAGCTGCAAGAGAAGCACTTGTTACACTTTCAGAGAAATTCTCACCATCGATTGTTAGGTACAAAGTCTTAACGATGACGTCAAGATTTGCTCCTACTGAATCAAGGGTAATAGGAAGGTCAGTGATAAGAATATCTGAATCTCCTCTTGCTTCAAGAGTGAACACCATTAGCTCTACGCCATTTGTGTCATTTGAAGCGTGAACGTTAACAACTCCTGCGTCTGGACTTGAGTTATCAAGAGTAGCGCGAAGCTCTACATCAGTTGCACTTGCAAAATCCTCAAATGAGAATGTTCGTGCAGATGTTCCTGGGTCTTCTGAAATAGAAGCTCCAGTTGCATCTATAAATCTAACCTGCGTGAAGTCTACATTCCATTCATCAGTAGCGTCAGCAGAGTCAAGATTACTTACTCCAGAAAGAGCCACTGTAAGTTCTCCTGTATCTCCAGCGCGAATTATCGCACCTCGGTTTAGAGAAATAGTCTTAATATAATCACTCTTTTCGAATTCATCTGCATCAACGCGAGCTACTTCCTCGCCATCGAGCCAGATAGAAACTTCGTCAGCATATCTGTGAAGATCTCGAGTTGCTCCTGCCCCCTTATTGAAATCAAGGCGTACTGCTGTGATCTCAATATCAGAACCTTCGTCAGTCTCGATTTCTAGACCTGCAACTTCTACATCCTCTTGTCCCTCACCAACCTCTTCATTGTTTAGAGAAGAAACTAGTGTCCAAGTATCAACAGAACCAGATCCTCCTTGTAGAGTCGCTGAAGTTCCAGTGCCTGTTCCAGTGCCTGTTCCAGTTCCAGTGCCTGTTCCAGTACCTGTTCCCGCCATAGAGTTCATCTTTGTACGAGAGATAGGACCGAAGTATCCAACTGCTGGAGCAATTCCATTAGCTGCCTGCCACTTAGCTACGGCTCCTGTGGTGATTGGACCAAAGTAACCGTAAGAAACGTTAACTGGCATCTGTAGGAATCCATTTGAAACTAGGTACTGCTGAAGTGCAGTAACATCTGCTCCAGTACTACCAATAGTCAAATTGGTGTTGAACTGAACAGCTCCTCCTGTTGGAGTTCCTCCTGTGAGGGTTGCAAGCTGTGCTTGTAATTGTACGATCATCGCCTGCAATTCCTCAATAGTGGCTCCAAAAACTGGAGTCGCTGAGAAAGCAAATGCAAGTGCGAGAGCGCCTACGTAAAATCTTTTCATATAATAATTAATTTTGAACGACTTTTGCTTCCATTATTATTAAATGGCGGAAGACAAAGGCCGATTTTGATCGTCTGTGGGATTAACCCCATAGACGATCTTCTACTAAATAAAACTTGGTAATAAATTTCATCAACTCCACGGTTCGCTTTTACGCTCACCACCTTTGCAAGGAAGCCCCGACAAAAGTGGTGGGCATAAAATCGACACGAACCGATGAAGAGAGTTGAGCCAAACAAGAAGAGCGACGGACATGCAGACAGTAAGGTACATTCTGTGATTCAGAAAAAATTTCTAAACTAAACTATGAAGTTTTCAAAGATCTAAAAAATCTGCGCAAACAAAAACAAAATATCTTTGCTCGCCTAGACCTATTATATGTCCTCTTCCCCATGCTGTGAAACGACACTGTGTGGATAACCACACAAGCACATCACATACCGACAAGAAAGGGTTCTAAATACAATAGCTAAAATACACGGTTTAGTCAATGAAACAAAGCCCTTAAATTAAGCTATAACGACTCCATCTTCGATCGCCCTCTTTTTTCAAAATCCCTTGAGAAACAAGGGTCAGAAGCTCTCTCTGAAGAGTCTTTTCGCTACAATCATGGACTACTTCAGCTACATCACGGACCATAATCTCTTTTTTGCGCTTTAGCAGATTGATAATGGCGCTTTGTCGCTTACTTCTTTTGACGGCCACCGGACCATATTCTTTCAACTTGTTACCGAAATTTCTGCTTGGGGCGGGCTCTGTCCTTCGTTCTATTTGATTTTTGTCTTTTACCACATTCTGAGATAAGTTAGTTGTCACATAAGCAGAGTCATCAATATTGGACATTTTTTGCAAATGAGCAGGCTTTAGATCACCAACAAAAGGGGCCGATTGTGGCAATTCTTCAATATCAAAAAATTGGCTTCCAATGATAGAGGAACCCTCCTTTTTCTCCCTTAACATAAGGTTTATATAATTTAAAAGATTGTGAAATTCCCTCTTAATTACCAAAAGATTCATTTCTGAAATAAGCCCAGCAAAAAAAGTAACCTCAAGAAGGGAAACCATTTCCAAAACTCTTTCTCTAATGCGATTTTCAATAAGGGCAATATCTGAATTAGAGCTTTCCTTAAGGTCAATATTCAAACGGAGAAGCTCTGCCCCCAGTGCACGAAGAGACCACTTAACTGGTTCTGATTCTTGGAAACTATTTGTTATTAGATAAACAGCAGAAATAAGTTTTTCAATCTTCTGATGAGTGAAAACAAACTTTTTGTCTTTTTTAAAAAAGATTATTGGGTCAAAACTCTTCGCAACCTGAGTAGATTCAGGATTAATTTTAGCAACATCTTTTATTTTGTCCGATTGATTTTGCTCTTCCATGGTGATTTGTCCTTTAACTCATAAAGGGAACTTCTAAACATGTTTTTATGTCTTTTTAATTGTATCATGTCCTTTAGAATAAATCAAGCTGTCTTTTAAGAATGTCCGCGGTTCTTTTACTTCACGGCCCTATAAAGCCGTGCTTTACAAAGGCTTTTTTGATAACTATCTGAAACACCCCAGGGCCCTGTGGTATAATGTTTTAAACGAGTATATTTAACTTATTAATACCTTATGGGCAGAAGAAAAAAAGAAGAGAAATTTCGTATTTCAGACCACTTACAAGAAGAAACTCTCCGAGGTGTTTTGGCGGTAATCTTTTTTGTTATTGGCCTATTTTTTGTTTTAGCTGCCTTCAAAAAAGCCGGCTTTTTGGGTGAGAAGATGTATTCATTTTTCTCACTTCTTTTTGGATATGGGTATTACCTCATACCTATACTTTTCTTTATGCTCTGTGCATCGTATGTGCAGGATTTGAAGAAAAGATTCTCCATAGTACAAGGCGTGAGCTTCCTGCTTCTCTTTCTTTCTGGTCTAGGGTTAATAGCGATAACCATTGAACAGGGCGGGGGTATCGTTGGAAACATGATCTCACGACCACTAATATCACTCTTTGATATTTATGCGACGAGTATCATTCTATTGGCCCTTCTTATAATTTCTTTCCTCATTACATTTGATACGGTCCCAAATGGCGAGCTGTTCTTAAAGATTCGCAATCTATTCAAAAAGAAAGAGGATACGATAGAAATAAGTGGTATGCCAGTTATAAATAATGAGCCATTAGAAGGGCTGGAAGACAAAGCATCGGAAAGAGAAGCCCCACTTGAAAGAGCGCGCAACATGCTGTCCAAGAAAAAAGATGATACTGAAGAATTTGTCCCAATCGCCAACCGTCGAATATCTCTGAAAGAATTCACTCCCCCACCACTCTCTTTACTTGAGCGAGATCGTGGCAAACCAGGAGTTGGAGACATTAAAGCTAACGCCAATATTATCAAACGAACTCTGCAAAACTTTGGCATTATTGTAGAAATGGATGAGGTGTCAATCGGACCATCTATTACTCGGTACGCACTGAAACCAGCAGAGGGTGTGAAACTTTCACGAATATTGGGTCTTCAAAATAATTTAGAACTAGCGCTGGCCGCTCACCCAGTACGCATAGAAGCACCGATACCAGGAAAATCTCTTGTCGGTATTGAAATCCCAAACAGCACCAAAACAACGGTGGGGCTCGGTACGCTCCTGTCAGAACCAGAGTTTGAAAATTCTGATAAACCTCTACTGGTGTCACTAGGAAAAGGGATTTCTGGAAAATCAAACTTCGCCAATTTGGCAAAAATGCCTCACCTTCTAATTGCTGGAGCAACTGGATCTGGAAAATCAGTGACTATCCATGCCATCATGGCTTCGCTCTTATTCCGCAACCATCCAGAAAGTATGAAGCTTATTATGATTGACCCTAAGCGTGTAGAATTGACTCTTTACAACAAAATTCCACACCTTTTAACTCCAGTTATAACTGACGCAAAAAAAGCAATACTTGCGCTCAAGTGGGCGGCAAAAGAGATGGATAGGCGTTATGACATATTGGAGGAAAGCTCCGTCCGCGATGTTGATTCCTATCATAAAAATATTCTAGAACCAGAACTCAAAAAACAGAAATCTGAAGGGAAAAGCAGAACGGAAGGAGAACTTCCAGAAACGATGCCATATATTATTATTGTCATTGATGAATTGGCCGACATTATGCAGGCATACCCTAGGGAACTTGAATCGGCTATCGTTCGCCTTGCCCAAATGAGTCGAGCGGTTGGTATCCACCTTATACTCTCAACACAAAGACCCTCTGTTAATGTCATCACTGGCCTCATTAAAGCCAATATCCCCTCTCGAATCGCCCTACAAGTGGCCTCTCAAGTAGATTCTAGAACTATTCTTGACTCTGCCGGAGCTGAAAAGCTCCTTGGCGCTGGGGACATGCTCTATATGTCTGGAGAAATGTCTAAACCAGAAAGAATGCAGTCTGCCTTCATTACAGAAACTGAGGTTAAAAAACTTGCACACTATCTAACCGAAAATTATGAAAATGAAATACCTAATGAAATAGACTTCTCATCCGGAGGCGGTTCAAAAAACTCAATATTTAGCGCTGGGATTGAAGAAAATTCTGATGATGATGAGCTATATGAAGATGCGCGAGAAACGGTCATTTCGGCTGGAAAAGCCTCAACATCATATCTACAAAGGAAACTTGGAGTTGGATATGCCCGAGCAGCAAGACTTATCGATATGCTAGAAGAAAGGGGCGTGGTCAGTGCTGGCTCGGGCTCAAAACCGCGTGACGTTCTCATAAATGGCGACTCGACTGAAGACGACGGAGCCAAGGGAGAGATGAATTAATAAAAAACATTTAGCGCTATGAGTAATCCTCGCAAAAAACTAAAATTTGGACTTGGAATGGCCGTGGGAATATTGCTCATAATATACGCCCTTTTTCAATCAAAAAATTTACTCCAAGGACCAATTATAACAATCACAGGCCCAAAAAATGGAGCAACTTTGACAGAGAAAATTGTTAAGGTCACTGGAAGTGCGCGAAATATAGCATATATAAATCTAAATGATCATCAAATCTTTGTTGATGAGAATGGAAACTTTTCTGAAACATTAATAGCGCCATATGGATATTCTGTAATAAAACTTTCAGCACGAGATAAGTTTGGAGAAACAGAAGAAAAAACTATCATGGTAAATTACCCAGAAGATGGTCCCCTATTGTCAGATATATGGCCAAGTGAGACAGGGGACATACCAGAAAAAGCAGAGGAAATGGGTGAGGATAATAGTCTATAATATAAAGGATATGAAAAAAACAAAACCAGAAAAAGCACCCAAGGAAACCGGAGCAAACATTGAAGATACAATACGCCAAATAAAAACTAAATTTGGAGAAGAATCTATTATGAAGCTCGGCGAAAAGCCCCGAGTAGATATAGATGCTATCTCTACTGGGTCAATAGGTCTGGATGCAGCGCTCGGTGTTGGTGGACTTCCTCGTGGAAGGATTATTGAAATCTTCGGACCAGAGTCTTCTGGGAAAACCACCCTCTCACTTCATGTAATTGCCGAGGCACAAAAATCTGGTGGCATCTGCGCATTCATTGATGCGGAACATGCCATGGACCCTGAGTACACAAAACGCCTCGGAGTAAATATCGATGATCTCCTTATTTCACAACCAGATACAGGAGAGCAGGCACTTGAGATTGTTGAGTCACTTGTCAGATCTGGAAAAATGGACGTGATTGTCATTGATTCAGTTGCCGCACTCACACCAAAAGATGAGATTGAGGGAGATATGGGGGCGCACCATGTTGGCAAACAGGCGCGTCTTATGTCTCAGGCCCTGAGGAAGCTTACGGCAATCGTCGCTAGATCAAAAACAATAGTTATTTTTATAAACCAAATTCGTATGCAGATAGGGGTAATGTTTGGTAACCCAGAAACCACCCCTGGGGGGAAAGCTTTGAAGTTTTATACATCTGTTCGTCTTGATATTCGTAGAATAGCGCAAATAAAAAAAGGTGACGAGGTAATGGGGGGAAGGGTACGAGTAAAGGTGGTGAAAAATAAAGTGGCCGCTCCATTCCGCCAGACAGAATTTGACCTTATGTACAATGAGGGAATATCACGTGAAGGAGAGATGATAGCTTTAGGAGAAAAGTATGGAATTATAGAAAAATCTGGTACAAGCTACTCATATAAAGATATTAAACTCGGCCGTGGATATGACGCAACAAGACAATTTCTAAAGGAAGACAAGAAATTGGGAGAGGATATATTAAAAGAAATACGCCTTAAACTCAAGGAAGGGATGGTGTCTAACTAAAATTGGCTAGTATTGCCATCTGGTAGGTTTTGCCTTATACTCTAGCCACTCAACCGCAGTGGATGTCAACAAATTCTACCTTCCCTTTGAGTAGGTATTTGAAATTTCACCTCGCTAGAACAGGAGGCAGTAAAAGGATGCGGGGGGATGTGTCCTTCCACATCAACAACCTGTTTCCTTTTGGGGAAGGGTCCTAGAGTCCAAAATAAGAGTGGAGAGCTTCGCAGCCTTCTTCAACCTGAAATCAGGACGGATAGTCTAGGAGTAAACTGCTCCACGGTTAGAGGAGCCCTAACGGGCGGGCCACTTCTGACACTCACAGAGTGGCCCTTTCCTTTTAAGGATTTCATAGCCTCCTAATAAATAAAAACAACTATGCTTGAATACAATGAAATAACAGAAAAAAAATGCATTATATTAGATGGCGCACCTTACGAGGTGCTGACATCTCACGTATTTCGCAAACAACAAAGAAAACCCGTGAATGCAACCAAGCTCAAAAATCTAATCACCGGCAAGGTTACGGAAAAATCTTTTCATGTATCGGAAAAAGCGAAAGAAGCTGATATAAGCACAGAAGAAATCAAATATCTATATAACAATAAAGGAGAGTGGTGGTTTTCAAAGCCCAGTAATCCGTCAGACCGATTTAAACTGGGAGAAGGGCTCTTGGGTGATAAAGGTAAATTTCTAAAAGAAAATGAAATCATAACCGCAATGACATTCGATGAGCAAATTATAGGCGTTAAACTTCCTATCAAAGTAGAACTCAAGGTCACCGAAGCACATCCAGCAGTTAAGGGAGATACAGCAAAGGGAGGAAACAAGCAAGTAACTCTTGAAACTGGCGCAACAATCTCTGTCCCAATGTTTATAAAAGAGGGTGATATATTGCGCATAAATACCGAAACGGGAGAATATACTGACCGACTCGGTGGTGGCTTCTAACTATATCTACTCTTCCCTGCTTTCTATCTCCTGTTTAAAGAAATCTTTTGGAAATATTTGAGATGCAAGAAGTCCTGAAATAAAACCGACGACTGTCCAAAAAAGTAAGATAACAAACGGCTCATAGGATATCGAAATGTGAGAGATTAAGAAAAGATTACTAAGGAGAGGTAGGGGCGAGAACAAAACCAACAAGAAGGGATCGACAAAACACCCCGTGTCTAGCGGACATATTATCTTCAAAAAGAAAATCAATATTGAAAGAAGTGAAGCGAAAAGCGCGCCCTGAAGGGCTTGGCGCATTGGTGTCATAGAAACATTGTACTAGAATAAATAAAAATAATCCCTGAGATATCTCAGGGATTATTTTTATTTATAAGACATGATTACCTAGCTACAAACGGCAAAATTCCGAGAAATCGAGCGCGCTTGATTGCGGTCGCCAGCTCTCTTTGCTGTTTGGCAGAAATGCCAGTCTTTTTTCGAGAAAGAATTCTCGCATGTGGATTCAAAAACTTCTTTAAAAGTTCGGAGTCCTTGTAATCTATGTGATTAATATTTTGTAGATGTGTTGTTTGTTTCATATAATTCTTTAATACTAGAATGGAATATCGTCTGGATGTATCTCTTCCTCTGGATACTCAATGGACTCGGACCCCTTATCGTCTTTATCTTTTGAGGAAGCCCCAGAATCTCCTTGTGGTGCTTGTCCCTGTGAAGAACCTTCTCGGCGTGGTCCAAACTGGACTCGATCAGCAACAATTTCAGTGCGATATCTTTTAGTCCCGTCAGGTCCATCCCAACTACGAGTTTGCATACGACCCTCCACTAAAACAGAACTGCCCTTTTTAAGATACTGACCTACTGTTTCAGCTTGGCGACCAAAAACTACAACATTGTGATAGTCAACACTCTCTTGCTTGGCTCCATTTTTATCTTTCCAAACTCTATTTGTTGCGACAGAAAATGAAGAGACTTGAATCCCTGATGGAAGAGCCTTTTGCTCTGGATCACGAGTCAAATTGCCAATTACTATAGCTCTATTGAAGTACATAGTGTGGATTGTATTAATGAATAACGAGTTTTATGCATTCCCTTATCTCCTAGAGAGTACTACAGAGGAATAGCGAATTCAAGCCGTTTTACTGGGCCACCATTTCGTCAATACTTTTATCAAGCTCTTCTGTTGAAACATCTTCGGTCGAAGAATCTTCAGATATTTTGGCTAGCGGCTCTTCTGTCGACGGAGTGGCATCTTCTTCGTCTATCCTAACAAAAGAAGAGGTGGTGTCTTCGCGAACTGTTTTAATAAGTAGAAAACGCAAGATTTCTTGAGTTGCTCGAAGTTTTTCCTGGAGACCTAGAATATTTTCTGCATCCATCTCAAACTTAATCCATCCAAAATATGCAGTGCGGAATCTTTCATTCTTAGTTCCAATGGTCTTTACCATCTCATAAGAGAGGGTCTTTGATTGTGGATCTCCTTGGGAAATAATCTCACCCTTGGCTTCCGCAATCATTTTCTTGATAGCTGAAACAAGGTCTGAAATTTTTTCTTCTGGAATGGAAGGGAGCAAAAGATAGCCCACTTCATAGACCCTACTATTTCCTTCTTCTTTTTCGATATTATTATCGGTCATATATGGTCATTCCTTAGCTGTTAAATCCTCGTTTGAGGTGAAAGCACAATAGCATGAATGGCAGGGTGGAGCAAGATTAAAATCGAAAAGCGCCACCACGAGTGAACGTGGGGCGCTTTGGTTGGGGTTTTCACCGTCTCCCTCCGAAGACGATGTGGCGAATACCGAGAAACATCACGGCGATCGCAAAGAGAGGGCCCATCAGGGGCCCGACCTCTGACACGACCCGCCCCAAAACATTCTGGAGCAATCCGGGAGAGATCATGACCGCCAAAACGGCGAACCCTGCGAGTGTCCCCAAAAACCTCTGGGGAGTACCAATGAAAAACTTAAGCCAAACTGACATCAGGGGGTACCTCTCTTATAAAGTGAAGAACGGGTGGATGGCCTAGGAATCAGCTTGCGACTCGTATTACTCGCTTCGCTGTTTCAGCGCATTCGGTGTTGGTTTTGGAGGCCAACCTTAGCGCGTAATTTCTAGGCCACTCTTTCTTAATTATAGCACCTTTGGTATAAAAAGTCAAGAAGAGAAATGGGCTTCAAATTGACATAAATTGGGCTCAGGTATATGGTAACGGAGGAACCGTTGATTACACACCATTCGGAGAGGAAAACATGCTAAGTTTCTTTCGAGTCCTGGGACTGACTCCCGAAGAACAAAGGGCGGGAGCATTGGTAGAGTTGTTTATCGCCGCAATGAACGTCATCGTAATGAAGGCTGGAGACAGCATCCATTGCTCGTCTGGATACCTCCATGAATACTTTCCTGTATTCGCGAATGAACTAGGACTTAGTGACCCACTATACGAGTATCTGGACAGCAAATGTTCTGCGGTTTCTATCTACTTCGACAGTAAAGAAGGTCGTATCCTTTGTTGGCCATGTACTCACGTATTGGAGGCCGAACAGATTCCCGAGACCATTAAGAGGTTGGGGCTTCCGGATAAAAACTTTGTCCTTTCTGCTGCTCGAAGAACTGCAAAGAGGGTCATAAGGCCGGGATGGGATTGGGGTGTGTAAACTCCGCTAGAAGCTTCGCTTCTAGCGGAGTTTCTATTATTTTAGAGTTTTACATTAAACACCCTCAAGGCGTTTTCTACTAAAACTTTTTTAACAATTTCCAAGTCCTCCCCCCTTATCTCAGCTATTTTCTTGACCACCTCACTTACATATACTGGCTCATTTCTTCTTCCCCTAAATGGAGTGGGCGAAACATATGGAGCATCAGTCTCAGACATAATCATATCTAAAGGGGAAAATTTTATAACTTCATCATAATCTCTCGCGAAAGTAATAACGCCAGTAAAAGAAACCGTAAATCCAATATTAAAAAACCTTCTCGCCGTATCAATGTCCCCTGCAAAAAAATGTACATTGCCACGAAGCTTTCCTCCTTCTATTTTTGCTAATGGCTCCAGAATATCTAGAAGATCAGAGTATGCGTCACGAGAATGAATCATTAACGGCTTATCTTCCGTAAGAGCCAAATCAATGTGCTTCAAAAATAAATGTTCCTGACGTACTCTTTCTCGTGAATTGCTTTTGTCTTGGTGGAAAAAATCTAACCCACACTCACCAATTGCCACAACTTTATGATTTTTTACAAGACTGCCAAACTCCTCTTCATCAAATCCCCCACTCGGATCATCTACTGGATGAACGCCAACACAGGCATATATTTGACTATGTTTGTCAGCCAAAGAAACAGCTTGTTTAGATGACTCTATATCAGTGCCAACTACAATGGTGTAGGTATTAGTGCTCTTTAGACGGCCAATGACTTCCTCTATATCAGCAACGTAGTCTGAAAAATTTAGATGTGAATGAATGTCGAAATAATCTGGATGCATAATGATTAGTTTTGAGTTTTAAGTAGTTAGCCCCGACGCCTTGGTCGGGGTCCCGACTGAAACGTCGGGATTTATAGCTTTAGTCTTTGCGTGGAAAAAGATTTTCGGGACTTTCTTTTTTCTCAAGAGAGGACAAGATTTTTCTGGAAGTTTCTGGCATAAAAGGTGCCAGTTCCCAAGCAATCCTATAGACCTCATTAATATAGTGCTTAACATCCTTAACAGCTTTCTCTCTATTATTTTTTATTTCTTGAAATGGCTTTTGCTCTTGAATTAGTTTATCTATACCAGCAATCCTATTCCATATCTCATCCATTGCTCCTTTTATCTCAAACTTTTCTAAATATTTACCCGCATATGAATGCTCTATCAAATAATCACTTGGGGAAACGTCTGGAAATGCATCATAGGAAACTGCCATTTTGACAGTTCTAGCTACCAAATTACCCAATCCATTAGCAAGCCCTGAATTATAAGATTCCTTAAATCTCTCCAAGGTAAACGGGCTGTCTTCAAAAGAAGAAATCTCTCTGGCAAGAAAATACCTCAATGCATCTGTGCCATATTGAGAAACAATATCCATTGGATTAACAACATTACCTAGAGATTTAGACATTTTTACTCCACCATCTCCAGTAATAAAGCCATTTACTACAATAGTATGGGAATTTGGTAGACCTGCGGCCAAAAGCATTGCCTGCCACATAACAGATTGAAATCTTGTATTGTCTTTACCGCAATATTGTACTGGTGTCCCATTTGTCCAAAACTTTTCAAAATTTTCTTTATCTTCCGGCCAGCCAAGTGTAGAAATGTAATTTATAAGAGCATCAAACCACACATATATAACATGATCTTCATCATCCGGCACAGGTATTCCCCACGACATTTTTGTCTTAAGTCTTGAAATACTGAAGTCTTCAAGTCCTCCCTTAATAAACTCTCTCATCTCATTCAATCTAAAGCTCGGCACCACAAAGCTTCTACCTTCACTTTCTGCTTTGTCATAAAGACCAAGCAACTGATCCCCAAATTCACTAAATTTAAAAAAATAATTCTCCTCTTCTCTAATCTCAATCTCACGATTTGTATGTATTGAACACCTATCGTCAACAAGCTCTGAGTCTGCTTTATTTTCTTCACATTCAACACAATACTTTGCTTTGTAGTTTTTTTTATAAATATACCCTCGCTCTTTTACTAATTTCCAAAATTCTTGAGCTGACTTTTCGTGACTAGAGTCTGTCGTCCTGATGAAATGAATATCTTCCTTTATGCCAAGCTTTGGTAAAAGCGACTTAAAATAGAGAGCATTATCATCTACAAATTTTTTTATATCTACACCAGCTTTTTGTGCTGATTCGACAAGTTTTTGTCCGTGCTCATCAGTGCCTGTATTAAAAAATACTTCATACCCCAAAGATTCTTTAAATCTAGCTATTATGTCAGCACGCACAAACTCCAACGCATGCCCCATATGAGGCTCTGCATTAACATAAGGAAGTGTGGTTGTTATATAAAAGGGTTCTTTTCCCCCCTTAGAAGAGGTGACCATAGTTAGGGTGTTTATTGCTTAGTTTCTTTTGATTTACTCATTTCAAAGTCATTCAGAAGTTCCATCAAAACTGCTGCGACCGGAACTGAGAGAATAATCCCAAGAAATCCTGCGATTTTGGCACCAACAATCAACGCAATGATTGAAATGATTGGAGGAACACCCACGACCTTTTTTACAACAAGAGGATATATCAGCTGACTTTCAAATTGCTGAATAATAAGATAAAGACCAGCGACAACAAGTGCTAGAGTAAGGCCACCATCTATAAAAGCTATGGCTATGGCTGGAGCGGCCGCCAAGAAAGAACCAAATAATGGAATAAGTTCAAAGAGCCCAGCAATGACACTCAAAAGAAGCGCATGTCTAACACCAATAAGTGTAAGGCCTAGAAAGACAAGTACGGCCACGATAACAGCCAGTAAAAGTTGACCTTGCATCCAAAGGCCTATTTTCTCTTTGGATCTTTTCCAAAGGCCTATTATGTATTGCTCCTGTTTCAGTGGAGCTACAATGCGGAGAAACTTACCAACCCCGTCTTCTTGGACTGCAAGATAAAAAGAAATAACAATAATAAGTACGAAGCTCAATATACCCCCAAATATCACATCTACTGTTCCAACAAATCCACTAGAGAGATCGGAAAGTGCAGTATTTACTTGATTTATTACAGAAGGAAGAGATAGGCTTTCAGAAAACCCACCAAAAACACCACCTTGAGAGACCACCGCCTGAGACTCTATGGCGCCCGAATATTCAGGAAGTCCTTTCAAAAAATCTGCTGACTCATTGAGAAGTGGAACAAAAAGAAAATAAAATGAACCAACAAAAAGTACGGCTGTGGCCACATATATAAGGAGGACGGAGAGGGTGCGTGGAATCTTCCTTCGGACAAACCAACGAGTCCCCGGCTCAACCGCCGATGCAAGTACTATGGCAGTCAAAATAACAAGGACTAAATCTCTTACAATATACAATACGTAAAAAAGAACGAGAAAAAGCAGTGTTCTGACTATGGTACTGGAGCTTATATTTATAGTGTTTGGGGACAATGTCTTCATATTAGACCATAATACACCCAAACATTAGATTTTTAAAATTCTTTTGACCTCTCTTTTATCGGGAACCTTACCAACCATAACTAAATTTAACCTATTATCTTTAATAATATCCCGTGCCACTTTTTGTATCTCGCGAGCAGTTACTGATCTTATTGCCTTTTCTATATCTTTAGGAGATTTTGTAGCATGGCGAACAACCTCTTCAAATCCATAGAACCCCGCAAGGGCGTCTGATGTTTCAAGGCCAAGGTACATTGCCCCTATCATATATTCTTTTGCTTTCTGTAATTCATCATCTGTGACAAGCTCATTCTTAAACCTCTTTAACTCATCACATATCGCCCCTACTGCCATCAAAGAACGCTTTGGGTCTACCCCAGAAGATATTTCTAGAACACCGTGATCAGTATATTCGTCAAAAGAAGAGCGGACATAGTAACAAATACCAAGGCTTTCTCTAAGGTTCCTAAATAATCTAGAGCTCATACCTTCTCCTAAAATGGCGTTGAGAACTGAGAGAGTGCTAGCGCGTTTGTCATTTGCTGGAAATGCGCGCACCCCCAGAACTAGGTGCGTCTGTTCTGACAGCTTAGGAAAAAGCAAAATTTCTGGCTTCGTTTGTTTTTCAACTACCCTTTTTTTAGAAGATTTTTTTGAAACAGGCACATTGGCAAAATATTTCTTAATTAAATTTTTAACTGAAACATCGTCACAGTTACCAGCCACAACGACAATAGTAGAACTTGCCACATAGTGCCTCTTTCTATAATCAATAAAATCCTTAGAGGTTATTGCCCTTATCACATCCTTCCTTCCCAATATAGACCAGCCAGCTGGCTGGTCGCCATAAAGAAGTTCCTGAAAAAGGATTGACGCTTTCTTTTGGGGAATATCTTCATACATATTTATTTCCTCGAGAATGACTCCCTTTTCTTTTTCAATCTCTCCAATGGGAAATGTAGAATTCAGATATATATCTGAAAGAATATCCACTATCTTTGGTAAGTGCTTTGAATGGGATCTAGCATGATACCCAGTAAATTCATGAGAAGTAAAAGCGTTAGACTGTGCGCCAATACTATCTAGCTCGCTATTTATAGCGTAAGAACTCGGTCTTTTAGTTGTACCTTTAAAACATACATGCTCAAGAAAATGAGAAATACCGTTGTACTGCTTAGACTCATACTTTGTTCCCGCTTCTACCAATACATATACCGCAACAGTGGCGGTGTCTTTCATTGGGACGGTGATAATCCGAAGTCCGTTTGGAAGGATAGTTTTCTTTGCTTTCATTTTGAGTAGTCTATCTGAATTTCAATCACTATTCAACACAAATCACCAAACTCAACCCAGCCCCCCCCCCTCTAACAACTCAACCTATAGGTTGAGTTGTTAGAGGGGGGCTTTTTTATCTTCATATTATTTTCACAAAACAAAAGGCCCCCACGATAATTTGCGGGGACCCAGAACAACTTGTTGTAACTAACT
>CAZMSV010000004.1:15424-25256 GCA_964569075.1 uncultured Candidatus Saccharibacteria bacterium | reverse complement strand
AGAGGGGGGTGGCTTGATTATAAGCCGTCTGATTCTTGTCCGAATCAGATACATCTTCTCTCAACCGCACTTGTATGAAAATATTAAGGGCAATTGGGCTGGGGTTGCTTATAGTCACGCTTCAGTTCCTCGTGCCACGAATCTTTAGCGGTATTGAGAACACCCTCCTCGTGTTCTTTGATACCTTGCAACTTGCTCTTGGTAAAAGCCAGAGCGTGATGCAGGCAAGCCCTCTGTCTATCCCGACCAATTCGGTCGTGAATCAATAGCAGTAGGCAAATCCCCAGCACTTTTGTGTTTGGGGATTTGTTTTTATTCTGATTCCTTGTTTTTTATCCGTTTCTCATTAAAGATGGACAAAAATGGTAAAAAATGGGGTATTTTAATTCCTAAATACACGGCCTTACAAGGCCACATAATAAGTGTTTGGCGGATACAAAGTATTGACAAAAGACTTCAAAGGTGCTAAGATTAACACAACTCAGTTAATAGCTGAGTTTTTGCTTTTAAGGGGTAATCCTCATAAAAGAATTCACGGAAACGACAGAATTAGAACTAACCAAAACAAGTATTTTAAATCTAAGCACAGTTGGTCTTCTTGCGGTAGTTTCAGGCTTCAATGCTTTTGGATCACCAATAGATATCCCTTCTTTCCCTATACTAGCTCCAGCTGTGATGGTTTATCAGGATAAGAAGCCGAGAACAACCAAACAGGTAGTCAGCGAATATTTCGCTGACATTCCGATTATGGTAGATATTGCTCGTTGTGAATCAGAATTTCGTCAGACAAATGAGAATGGTAGTACTCTTCGTGGGCAAGTTAATCGTTCTGATGTTGGGGTTATGCAAATCAACGAATATTACCACTTGAAGGACTCTTTGAAACTTGATCTCGACATTCATACAGTTGAAGGAAATATGGCGTATGCTCGGTATCTCTATGAGAAGCAGGGTGCACGGCCATGGATTGCTTCATCTGCTTGTTGGGCAAAGTATTCAAATATAGCTAAAAATTAAAAACAACCCCGTCGCTCGCGAGCGACGGGGTTGTTTTTAATTTGTTTTTGTTATTGACTCTATTTCTCCTACGGCTTTTTTCCGAGCCACTAGAGCTAAGATAAATAGAAGAGTAGATGTTGAGGCGGATAAAAGGCAAAAAGAGCACAAAGCCTTGAGAACAAAAATTTGAAGTCCGACAAGCCAAATAGAGAAGATAAAGCCAGACACTGTGAGCCATGGTAGGGCATAGAGGACCCTTTTTTGCTTCTTGTCTATATAGAAAATCCAGAACAAAAGAATGGTTAGATAGTATAGAGCCCCCAGAAGAGCTATAGGGATGCCTAAAATTGTTGCGTATTTACTAGTAGTTACAATATCGCAACCACCAGTTATAAAACAGGACGGGGTAATCTTCAAGAAAAAGTTTGCCGTAAGGTAAGTGGCGTCAATAAAACCAATGAACCCGACAACAAATATTGATATAGAAAGCCAAAGAGGAATTGGTTTCATTTTTATTACTGATTACTTACAGAAGATATTTCTTGTTCTATAAGCTCTTTAAAGGATTCGTAACTTGCTGGATTTCCGATCTTCCTACCATTCATATAGAAAGTTGGAGTAGAGTTTAGTCCATTATCAACTGCAAACTGACTAGCAGATTTTACTACCTCATTGACAGCATCTGATTCTATGTCGGCATCATATTTTGCCATATCAAGACCGATATTTTCTGCATATTGTCTCAGGGCGTCTTTACCAGTTGTTCCTGACCACGATGATTGGTTATCAAATAGTGTTTTATGCATATCCCAGAATTTTCCTTGGAGGGCTGCCGCTTCTGAAGCCTTCGCGGTATTTTCTGCTTGGAAGTGAATTGCTCGTAAAGGAAAGTGTTTATATACAAGCTGAAGATCTTCTGGGAAGTCTGTTAATAGAGTTTCCATTACTGGGTAATACGCAGCGCACGCCGGGCACTGAAAGTCACTGAATTCTACTATTGTGACTTTTGGATTCTCAGCTCCCTTTACGTGCTCACCTTCAGTAAATTCAAAATATATTTCTTCTTTGGCGGTAGCGGTAGAGGAGGGGAGAGAGCTATTTTTCGAAGCAAGCCCCATGGCTAGAAATGCCCCAACCAGAACTACAATAAAACTCAACCTCCAGATATTTTTTTTAACGAATGACATGTATTTAATCTTGAAATATGGTAATTATTTTCAAGTGTATCTTAAAAATGGAATTATTGGAATGGTGGGGTAGATTTACTGATATTTGACTTTTTATATGTATGCGGTACTATTTCTTGCAGATTTGCTCTGTTTTTTCACAACCACCCCCATAACCCCAGACGATTGGAGCAAGAAATGAACGATCCAGTAATTTGTGAAGTTGGAACTCTCCAGATATTCCCTCGGCCACAAGGGAGGCCACTGACTCATGATTTCGTGTTGATGTTTGAGTATGACGGTGACGTTCTTTACGCCTTCCGCGTCCACGGTTCTGTCGTTCTGCATTCCCACAATGCTCTGGAGGATTTTGGGCAACCACATTTCTGTCGTGGTACTCAACAGAAAAAGGTCACCCTGAGCGCTCTTGCAGCCATGGTGGATAATGCACGGCGACTTTCTGGAGCCTTCAGTCGCGCTTTCAATGAGTCGGGTGAAGATACGGCTTGTCTACAGCGTATATCCGCCCCCAACACTGAGGCTATCAGGGCTCTTGATGGCGCATTGCATTCCGTTCTTATTTCCGCACATGACCCTGGAGAAACCCAGCTCTCTCGTTCCATGCGTGTTGGAATGGATTAGTCAGGGGCGTGAGGAACGCAAGTCCTAAAAATTGTTAGAAAAGCCCCGAGCGCGTACGCGCTCGGGGCATCATGTTATCCACAGATTTTTATTGCAGGTGAACTCAAGTTCACTTATAATAAATCTAATAGGCAATCAATAAAGACATGAGTAAATCACAACTAACATCCACCATCTCAAAAGAACTACAAGAGATAAACCGAGATATTGACTGGAAGATTATTAAAGGCCTTCCATACAAAAGAGAAGCCAAGAGGCACAAACTTCTTTTGTCTATGCTCCAAGATATGGGGAAGGTTAAAAGAGAGCCATCATACAGTTTTTTCTCTTTCCTTCTTTAAAATATGAGTAAACACGAACAAAAAGAAAAAATAATTCACTTTTACAAAAGACATAAGAGGATGCCCGGGTATCAAGAGATAATGGACATCTTAGGCTTTAAATCAAAGAACTCTGTTCATAAGCTTATTTCTTGGTTAGTAGAAGAGGGGGTTGTTTCAAAAGATTCGCGCGGGAAGATTACTCCCAATGCAAGGTTCGATGAAATACCCATTTTAGGTCTGGTGGAAGCAGGTATGCCATCTGTAGCAGAACAAGAAGAGCTCAATACAATTAGCATTGAAGATTTAGTTTTAGAAGATAAAGAAAAAAGCTATTTGCTTGAAGTTAAAGGAGATTCCATGATTGAAGCTCATATTACTGAAGGTGACTATGTCTTGGTAGAGCGCAAGGGAGAGCATAGGGTAGGGGACATTGTAATTGCCGAGATTGATGGTGGTTGGACTATGAAATATTTTCGTAAAGACAAAAAGGGTAGACCCTATTTGGAACCAGCAAATAAAAATTATGACAATATGTACCCTGAGGAAAGCTTTCGTGTTGCTGCAATTGTTAAGGCGGTGATTAGGAAATATTAGAGTTATCACAATACAATTTGCGGATAGACCCCAGTACATTAGTAGGGGGCCTGTGGATAAGACATAGATGTCGCACAATATACCTTTGCGACACTATAGAGCTAAAATATATCCCACATACTACAGACCACTTCCCCATCGTATTTTTGAAAATTTTATCTCGTGTGCTATCTAATCTCTTTTAATTATTTATAGCGACCTTCCTACGTGTCTGCTCAATTTAAGTTCCCTACTTATTTATAGAGTGCACAAATTTTGTCTAAATTAAGAAAAAGCACTTTGAAGTATTTTTGATCCCATTTGACCTTAATCCACCAATCCTTCCCACCACTCAAATGTAAAGTGCATGAATATGAATATTGGTAAGTAAATGGGTGCTAATATGAAAAAAAGTATTTTTTTAGGTGTCATACATCCTGTTTATGGAGTTTTAAATTAAGCCTGATTGGTATCTACCCAATTTTTGAGAAGCTCAAAAGCGTCTTTCATTATTCTCCAAACAATATCAATAAAGATTTCATTCCAGATAAAGGACGCTGGTAATACTAGAAATTTTTCCCAGACTAGTGTAAAAAATTTCTTGATGTAGTCAACAATTTCTCCAAAATTTGGTGATTTGAGGATCTCAATGACATCAACTCTAAAGACGGCCTGAAGAAGAATTAAGGATATGATTATAGATATGATGAGCCCTATAAACCCACTTTCTTTTTGTTTTTCCATTATTCTAAAGATTAATTAATTGGTGGTAAATAAGCAAGTGGGTCAAGGTAGGCATTTATTCCAGCTACGGGAATATTAACTTGTTTACAGAAATTACTAGATGTATATTTTTGAATTGAAACTCCCTCAGAGGCAAATAGTCCTAAATGGAGATGTGGTCCTGTAGAATAGCCAGATCCAGGCATCCCTGGTTGGCCTCCGGAATAGCCTATTATGTCTCCTGGGGAGACAGCTTGACCCTGAGAGACCTTTATAGATGAGAGGTGGGCGTATAGGCTGGAAAGTCCGTTATCATGCTTTATGAGGATCCAACGGCCATACGAGTAGCATCCCCTTTGGTCATCAGTGTTTCCCATGCCTTCTATTGTCCCACCACCCACAGATTTCACTGGTGTTCCTACACTACCCCTGAGATCTATCCCATTATGAGTACCTGAAACATACAGCCTGACAGAATCTACCGTTCTACCGAAATTTTGAGTTATAAAAATATTATCAAGTGGCCATACGAGTGCTCCGGTTTTTTGGGTTGGCAGTTTTGTCTTATCTATATGAGTTTGTAATTGTGATTCGAATTGGAAAAGTTCTAGTTGGAATTTCCTCCCTCTCTCAAGATTGTCAGCAAGTTGTTTCTTGTATTCTGCTTCTTGGTTTTTTGTTTGAGTTAAAAGTACCGCTTTGGCTTGTTTATTTTCTTCTACAATCACCTTCTGGCTCGACAACTCACTTTTGAAACCTAAAAGATTTCTTTTTGCCTGCTCATCTTCTATTTTTTTCTCTTGCAATTCGCTTTTTAAGTCTGTCAATTCGTTCGTTTTATTTTTCACTACGATCTGAAATTGACGAATTGTTTCTACAGAATCCCACAGCTCATTTATATTTTTGTATTGCATTAGTGATTCAATGAGAGAGACGTCTCCTGTTTGGTATATTATCCGCAATGTCTCCCCTATCGCTTTTTTATTCTGCTCTATCTGGCGCTCTTTGCCACTAAGTTCAATGGTTATTTTCTTGATAGACAGCTCAGTCCCCCCAATTCTATTTTCAGTAACCTTAAGATCATTTTGCAGTTTTTTTCCAGTCGTTTCAAGTGTATTTACTGCACCCTGTAGAGTTTGGGTTTGTTTGTTAGTCTCTTGAATTTGTGTCTCTAGGCGTTTCTTTTCAGCGTCCAAGATTACTTTTTCCTTCTGTTTTTTTTCGATTTCAATTTTCAACTCTTCGAGCGACATTGTTTGCCCAAAGGTATCAATGGGAAAAGATATCAGAGAAATTATCCCTGCAAATAAGAAGATTACTATAAAAATAATGGTAAAGTTTTTGCGCATTTATTTTACTATAAATTCAATATTTCAATCGCCCTTTCCATTCGCCTTAGTGATTCCTCTTTTCCTAAGGTATCAGCTAATAGGAATGGATCTGGGGATTTCTCTTTTCCGGACAATGCTACTCTCATTGGCCAAAGCACGTGACCCCTACCAATTTCTGTAGCATATTCCCATATGGCTTCCTTTATTTTCTTGGTGTTAAATTCGTGATGATTAATACTCGACAGAATATCTCTCACCCTTGTTAGGTGACGTATCACACAGGTGGAGTCTTTCTCATCTTTCCAAAATAAAAGCTCCTTCGGGTATTCAGGCTCCACATCATCAAGGAGGTAATCTTTCAGCTCATTCGTTCTAATGTAATTTTCCTGCTCTGTGATCGTACTAAATTGAGCTCCAGATGCCCAGATTATATTCGTGATTTTTTTGCTCTCCCCGTCTCTCAGTCCTTTTGGGAATACCTTTTTTATTGCTTCCCCTGTCTCTATTTCCAATCTTTTTTTGAACCCTTCCGTCAGAAGTCTTTTTTTATGTTCGCTATTTATCCATTTAAGTTTTTCTTCATCAAAAATTGCTCCGCCCTTTTGGATTTTTTCAAGTGTGAATTCTTCAGCAAGCTCATCTAAAGTAAAGATTTCTTTTTCTGTACCAGGGTTCCACCCCAGAAGAGCCAGATAATTTATTAAAGCTTCAGCTGAGTATCCCTTTTCTTTGTATTCAATTATAGAAACAGCACCGTGTCTTTTTGAAAGCTTAGATCGGTCGGGGGCGAGAATCATTGGTATGTGAGCATATATGGGTTTTTCTGCCCCTATTCCCTCTTGGATTAGAATCTGTCTTGGTGTGTTGGATATATGATCTTCTCCCCGTATAACGTGCGTTATCTTCATCTCGTGGTCATCAATCACTACAGCCAGATGGTACAGAGGCTCCCTCACGCTTTTTGCTATGACAAAATCCCCAAGCTCTGTTGTGTCAAATGAGACAGTTCCTCTGATAATGTCTTCGAAAGCAACTCTCTTGTTTGGATTTTTAAACCTGATTACCTCTTCCCTATCACCCTCTTTTTTTATATCTTCTTTTGATACATAGGCAATACCATCGCTAATCATTTTCTCTATGTATGATCGGTAGGTATCCTCCCTCTCAGATTGCCTGTAATAATCCTTTTTGTCATATGAAAGACCGAGCCACTCGAAGCTTTCTTTTATGTTGTTCTCGTATTCTTCGGTACTCCTTTCTTTGTCGGTATCTTCAATTCGGACAATAAAGGTACCATTATGTTTTTTTGCAAAAAGGAAATTAAAAAGTGCTGTACGGGCCGTGCCGACGTGGAGGTTTCCTGTGGGAGATGGGGCAATGCGTACTATAGGTTTCATTTGTCTTCGTGTATTTTGTGGCGAAGAGCAATCTTCATGATTTCCTCAGCAATCAGGCGACCGGCCTGAGGCCTTATGAACTGGGCGGTTGCCTGTGTCATTTTCGATGTTATTTCTGGGTTTCCCATGATCCTACTAACTTCAGCGGTCAAAATATTTCCAGTCAAATTTTCTTCTTGGACTACTACAGCAGCTCCTGTCCGAGCATAGGCGAAGGCATTTTCAACCTGATGATTTCCGTTAGAATTTTTTATTGGGATTACAATTGACGGAATGCCCCAAGATGCAATTTCAAAAATAGATGATCCAGCTCTTGATATCACAAGACTTGCCACCCCTGCAGCGGATCTTAAAAGTAGATCATCCATGTAGTCATACGGACGATAACGATCCTTATGTATACTTTGGAATAAAACAGTTTCAGCAATTTTTTTTACTCCATCGATATTATTTTTCCCCGTTTGGTGCACAACCTGGTAATTCTCTACGAGTCGAGGAATGGCTTCCATTATGGCTTCGTTAATTATCTGTGAACCTTGGGAGCCACCGAGAATTAAAATGGTTGGTATCTTAGGGTCAAGGTTTAGGAATTGATGAGCATTGGTCGTTAATGGGACCACCAGGTCTTTACGTATAGGGTTTCCAGTATATGCAATCTTCTCTTTTGGAAAGTATTTTGAAGCTTCAGGATACGATATTGCTATTTTTTCCGCAAACTTGCCCGCCCACGAATTTACTCTACCTGGGACACTATCGGATTCGTGAATAACCACGGGGATTCTGAGTATCCGCGCACTTAAAAGGGTTGGGAAACTTGCATATCCGCCTTTTCCAAAAATTACATCTGGATATATTTTAAATATTTCCCAAAGAGACTTAATGGTTCCCCATCCTGTTTTGAACAGGTCAAAGAAATTTAATATAGAGAAATATCTGCGTAATTTCCCTGCGGAATTTTTTTTGTAAATTATTTTATGATTAAACAAAATTCCAGCATTGTAAGGAGTTGGTGACATGAAAAAGAGTTCCATATCAACTAGTTTATTGTGTCTCGCTATGGCCTGAAGTTCTTCCGCAACGGCAATTATTGGATAGAAGTGCCCACCTGTTGCTCCCCCAGTAAGTAATATTTTCATCCTGATTTGGTATTAATTTTTCGCAAAATAAAAAACTCGATATGGCTAAGCTAAGTTAGTCTTTGGTATCTTGAAACATTGAGAACTATCCCAGCCATACCTAAGGTAATTAAAAGTGCCGTTCCTCCGTGACTGACAAAGGGTAGCGGGTTACCACTCAAGGGTAAAATTCCAAGCATTGAAGCTATATTTAGGAATGCCTGAGATGTTATAAGTATAACAATTCCTACAACCAGTAGTCTACCGAAAGGGTCTTCTGTTTTAATGGCGATTCGTAATCCACGAAAAGCAAAATAAACAAATAAGAAAACAATCCATATACTACCTAAAAATCCAAACTCTTCAGCGGCAACAGCAAAAATAGAATCTCCGATAGGTTCTGGTAAAAAATTAAACTTTTGAATACTTTGTCCGAATCCTCTGCCAGTAATTCCTCCCGAGCCTATGGCAATCAGTGATTGCTGTATTTGATAGCCACTAGTCAGAGAATTTTCCGTTGGGTTAATGAAAGTGATAAGCCTTTCTTTTATATAAGGTTGCATGTTAGCGAATATTCCGATACCCACGGATGCAATTATTAGTAGGATCCCTAAGTGTCGCCATTTACCACCAGCAACCATAAACATTATAAGACCAGAGAACATAAGTAACACAAAAGTATCAGTATCAGGTTGATTAAGAACTATAATTCCTACAATTCCAATAATTGAGAGGAACGGCACTAGTCCATGTTTTATTGTCCCAACCTTGTCTTTCATGGCAGACAAAAGTGCTGCAAAATAAATAATGAAGCTAATTTTTAGAAATTCAGATGGTTGTATTGATAGGCCAAACAGATGGATCCATCTTTTGGCCCCACCGTGCTCGAATCCCAGATTTGGAACAAATACTAAGGCAGTCATAATAATTGAAAGAACAAAAAGATAAAATCCATATTTTCTCCACGTCTTATAGTTTATTCTACTCAAAAATAAAAGAGCAAAACTTCCTAAGAACAAACCAAAAAAAGTCTGAGAGAATGCTACGTTTGAATAGTTGTCACCGCCTTTGGCCAAAAGTCCAAGTGATGCTGAGCTAAATATGAAAAACCCACAAATCATGAGGGTGAGAACACATATCAAAAAAGGTTTATCTAGGGATCCCCTCTTCATTTGTACCAGTATAGCAAATTAAAGAGGAAGCCCTGTGGGGACATCAATAGTTTAGGCAGTAAGTGCCAAGATAACACCAAGGATTGAAAAGACGACGCTAAATATCCAATATCGCATCGTAACTTTATAAGCAGGCCAACCAATTGCTTCAAAGTGATGATGGAGAGGGGCGACGAGAAAAACCTTTTTACCATTACGGAATCTTTTTGAAGTTACCTGAATGATGTTTGATAAGGTTGTGATAACTAAGGGAAGGGCGATAACAGGAAGAACCAGAAGCCCATACCCGCCACCCAAGCGGTCTGTCATAAAGGCCACGACGGTCAGGGTAATTGTAAGAGCCATACTTCCAGTCTCTGTCATATAGAATCGCGCTGGTGGGATGTTGAAC
>CAZMSV010000004.1:0-15414 GCA_964569075.1 uncultured Candidatus Saccharibacteria bacterium | reverse complement strand
AACCACAGGAAGGCCAAAATGCCCCCAACGACAACCAAGCAAAAAGCGGCCAAATCAATTTGCTGTTGATAAAATGCAATTCCAGCATAAGCCGAAAACATTGAGGCAAAAATACCACCAGAAAGACCATCAAGTCCATCAATAACTCCCCCCGAATACACGGCGAGCATTATGAGAGAAAAAATTGGTATTAAGAGCCATCCTAAATAAATTTCACCTCCATTTGGTAGTCCGATACTTTGAATATCTAATTTACTCCAAAACCATGCTCCGCAAGAAAGACCAATCAGGGCTACAATTGCCAGTCTTTTTTTTAATGATAATCCTCCAGCAAAGTGACCTCCCAGCCCCCTTATCTCCAAGTAATCATCAATAAGACCCACCAAGGCACCGATCAGGAGTGTGGTGAGTGGTATCCATGTTTGGTTTCGGCTAAGAAAATCTAATTTCAAACTAATTTCACTTGGTAGAAATTGAGAAATTCCCCAAATAAGTAATATTGTAATGGTGGCTGAAAGCCAAATTATTATTCCGCCCATTCTAGGCGTATTTATTTCCCTGTCTTTATGGAGACTATTAAATATTGGTGTGGCATTACCCTGAGAGTCAATCTTCCCAGATTTTTTTTTCCACATTCTATTTCTGTATAGATAATTTGAAATACTTGGAGTAAGTAGAATCCCTATTATGAAAGATATTATTGCTGGGAAAAAGACTTTTACAATGTCAGTTATCATGTGCTTATTATATCAAGAAAATTAATTGTTCTGAGAGATATATTCCAAGGTTTTTTCTACAAGAGTGGTTACGTCTTGAAAACGACCATCATAAGTAGATCCAAGTACAACTATTGCAATAGGTCTACCAAGGCCAGGGTCAAACACAATAGCCAAATTTCCACCTGCGAGCTCAGTGTAACCAGTTTTGGAAGCAAGTATGCCAGGAATGGTGTCAATTGTGGTATTGGTATTTGTTGCGTTATGTTCTATTTTGTTTAATGAAACAATAGAAAGTGAACTATATTTTGTTGCATAGAGAACTTCTGGGTGTTTTTTTAAAGTATAAGAAAAAAGGTTGGCCACATCACGAGCAGATCCATATCCACCACTCACTGTTTTTGAGATATCTAATCCGCTTTCATTATAAAATCGGGCTTGAGAGATCCCTATTTCTTCCGCCTTGCTATTCATAGCAAGGATGAATTCTTCCCTATTTGTCATTGATGCTAGGGTTTTGTGTCTGAAGGCCCCAGCTGCTCCGGCAATTGCCGCAACTCCATCATTAGATGAGGCGATCAGACTAAAATCAATAAGATCATTTAGTTCCCATTTTTCGTCTCGATATAGTCCGCTATCTCCTTCTTCGGCAAGAAATTCATTTTCGAGTGTAACCACAGTCCCTTTGGGCAGGAGCTCTATTGCAGTTACTGCGGTTAGTATTTTTGTCAGAGAAGCTAGGGGTAGAATCTCCTCAGAATTTTTAGAAAATAAAACCTTATCTTGAAGTATGTCAAAGACAATAGCTGATTTTGCCCTAATTGAAGCTGAATCAAAAGGATTTATTATCGTCTCTTGAGCGAATGGCTCAGAATCATAAACTCGTGTTCCCTTAGACAGGTAAAAAGAGATTATTGAAACAGCAATCAAAATCAAAGCTAAAAATATTCCAAGTCGGAGCAGTCTCTCATTATCTATATCTAGTTGTCCTTGATTAAACATTTTTATTGTAAATTTATTACTCAACTTTTTTTTCGTCATCACCAGTTGATTCTGGGATGGCTAGAAATGAATCAAGCTCCTTCCTCATTAATGTAAATTCAGGCATTTCCTGTATGTTACTTATACCCATATAGGCCAGAAGTTCTATGGTTGGTCTGTATATAAAACCCCGCCCAACCACCTGCTCTTCCCTATCGACGAGACCCCTAATAAGAAGATTACGAAGAATAAATCCAGAATTTACTCCACGTATGTAATCAATTTCTTTTTTACTGGTGGACTCTTTATAGAAAATGATTGCTAGTGTTTCAAGTCCTGCTTTTCCTAGATCACGAGTAAGCTCCTCTTTAGTTATTTTCTCAATAAGGCCACTTACTTTTGGGTTAGTGCCTAGTGATATTTCACTTTGATTTTGTATAAGAATGATTCCACCCTCGTTCAATCTTTCTTTTAGTATTTTGACTGCTTCTATGACACTTGTTAAGTCACTTTGTGTATATTCAGCCAGTTTCTTTAAACTTGTGGGTTCCCCTCGAAATAGGAGTATTGCTTCAATTTGTATATCAAGTGAGGTAGTCATAAGGAGATACTCTATCAAATTTATTTGTTAATTAGAAATAATTAGGAATGACTACACTTCTGGTCTCTATTGCTATGTCATCAGAAAATTGATCTTGACTTACTTCAACTATCCCTTGCTTCACCAATTCAAGCATGGCAAGAAAACTTACTATTACCATTATCTTCTCTTCTTTGGTCACTTTGTGCCTAGCACCACTTACCGCTGTTTTGCTATAGTTTTTAGTAAAATCACTAAAATTTAATTTTAGGCTATTTTGAATTTTTTGAGTTAGCTTGTCTATCATTTCCTCAAGGCTCATTATTTTTTGTATTGTCACTTGTGGCAAAACCTCTTTCTGTGGGAGTGAATTTAAAACACCGCGAATTGATTTTAAAAGAGAATCAGTTGTTATTTCTTTGTTGGGAGAAAAAACAGGCTCTATTTTTTTAGGCGGAGTACTTAGGAAAATTATATTTTTACCAAATCTCTTTTGTATGTGAAGAGAAATATCTCTTACTTTTTTATAAATAGCCAGACGAGCCTCGAGGTCTTCAATGCTTCCCTCTTCTTCTGCCGAAAGCTCAATGCCGGGCAGAAGAGATTTTGACTTAATAAGTAAAAGAGTTGATGCAATAAGAATAAAGTGCGCGGTAGTTCCAATTGGAAATTCACTTAATTTTTTTACATATTCTATAAAATCATCAGCAACTTTAGAAAGTGAGATGTCATTAATTAATAGCTTTCTTTTTTCGATTAATGTTAAGAGGAGCTCTAGCGGACCCTCAAATGAGGGCACCCTAACTGTGAAGGTTCGGTCATGCATTCTTTGGTTTTAATATAATCCCAAGATCTTCGAGTTGTTTTTTTGAAACTTCCGATGGAGAATCCATAAGTAAATCTTTACCTTCTCCGGTTTTTGGAAAAGCGATAACCTCTCTAATATTAGGTTCATTGTGTAAAATCATCATAAGACGATCGAACCCCCAGGCGATACCGCCATGTGGTGGTGTTCCAGAACCAAGGGCCTCTAACATATGGCCAAAGTTTCCGTCAATCGAATCTTTGCTATAACCCATTATTTCAAACACCTTCCGCAAGGCCTCTGGTTTATGATTTCTTATGCTTCCTCCACCAATCTCATATCCGTTGAGGGTTATATCGTATTGAGCCGCTACAATTTCTCCTATCCTCTCCTTTTTCATCAATAGCTCTGCGTGTTCTGGCTTAGTTCCTGAAAATGGATTGTGTGTAAATGTCCACTCACCTTCTTTTTCTAGATTGGTTGATTTTTCAGTTTTTTCAAAGAATGGAAAGTCTATTATCCAACAGAAAGCAAGGAGATTTGGGTCATTCTTGTCACTACGAATGTCGGGGCTGTCGCTCCCGTATTTTTCCATCGCCTCTTTGTAAGTTATTCTCGGGAAAGGAATTGATTGGATTTTCTTTTCTGGGTAGAGAGTTGTTACTATCTCGATTAAAAGTTTTTCATTAAGGGAAATAACATCTTCTTCTGAAACAAAGCTCATTTCGAGGTCTAATTGAGTAAATTCTGGCTGTCGGTCTCCCCTCGTATCTTCGTCTCTCATGCATCGAGCAAATTGAAAGTATTTTTCAATCCCAGAGGCCATCAGTAATTGTTTGTACTGCTGTGGAGATTGTGGCAAAGCATAAAACTTTCCCGGATGAAGTCTGGCTGGCACTATGTAGTCTCTGGCCCCTTCAGGAGTAGATTTTGTTAAATATGGTGTTTCAACTTCTATAAAATTATTTTCAGACAGTTTATTTCTTATGAGCTGAGCCACTTCATGACGCATTCTAATGTTGTGTTGCATTCTGGGTCTTCTCAAGTCTAAAAAACGCTTAGAAAGACGTACCTCATCGTTGATTTCCTTGCCGTCACTGTCTATATCAAAACCCGGTGTCGATGCTTCATTTAGGACCTCAATAGAAAGTATCTCTAATTCTATGTTTCCATTTTGTTCTTCAGTGTTCACATTTTTCTCTGGCCTCTTATTAACTATTCCCCGCACCTCAACAACCCATTCAGGTCTGATTTCTTTGGCGACAAGAGCCGCTTCTTCATGGTTGGGTAAAACTACCCCTTGAACCTTACCGGTCATATCTCGTATATCCAGAAAAATTAACTTTCCCTGATCTCTACGCACACTAATCCATCCGGCGATTAGTACCTCTTTTCCAGACTCTATTAGTAGGTTTTTTATATATATTCTCTTCATGAAATTGTTATTCCTATTTTATTTCTTACTTCTCGCATTTTTTCCTCAGCTCTTTCATTTGCCTTCTTTCCGCCCTCTTTCAAAATTTCACGGACTGAGGCAGTGTCTTCTTCTAAAATTTTTCTTCTTTCTCTAAGCGGGGTTATGAAGGCTATTAAATTTTTAATTAAAATTTCTTTTGATTCTTTATATCCTATGCCACCAGCTTCATATTTATCTCGCAGTTCACCAAACTCCGGACCTTCAGTAACAAATTTATGGAGGGCAAAGATATTATCGGCTTCAGGGTTTTTGGGCTCTTCTATCCCTTTAGAATCTGTTGGGATTCTCATAACAGCATCTTTAATCTCTTGATTGGTTGCGAAGAGGGGGATGGTATTTTTGTGACTCTTGCTCATTTTTTGACCATCTGTACCAGGGACTGTTTTCACAGTTTCTAAGATAAGTGGTTCCGGTATTTTAAATGTCTCACCATATATTCTATTAAATTTTTCTGCAACATCTCTAGCAATTTCCACGTGCTGTTTTTGGTCAAAACCAACAGGAACAACGTCGGCATCTCTTATGAGAATATCTGCTGCCATAAGAAGTGGGTAGTTGAATACACCAACATTGATATCTTTATTTTTGGCTTCTGCATCTTTGAAAGCGTGGGCACGCATTAGATATGGCATTGTGGTTATTGCTTCAAAAATCCATGCCAGTTCAGTGACTTGTGGAGAATCAGACTGTTTGAATATTGTAGTTTTTTGGGGATCAAGACCAACCGCCAAATAATCAATAGCTACATTTATGATATTTTCATTCAATTCTTTCGGATTTTGAACCGTGGTTAGGGCGTGGAAATCAGCAATAAATATAAAAGAGTCATATTCATTTTGTAAATCCACAAACTGTTTCATCGCCCCAAAGTAGTTTCCTATGTGAAGTTGTCCGGATGGCTGTATACCAGAAAGCAGTATTTTTGAGTCATTCATATCTGGCTATATTACCAAAATAGGGCTTAATTTGGAAGTAAAATACCCCCTAGCTTTTGGCTTCAAATTCTATAAAGAAGGTTGACCCAGAGCCCTTGCCGTGTGATTCTACCCATATTTTGCCCTTTTGAGCTTCAATCATTTGTTTTGCCACATAAAGACCTAGGCCAGTACCCGTAATGTTTGTTTTGTGGGCGTCTTTGGTTCTGCCAAATTTTGAGAAGAGTTTGGGCACATCTACAGGGTCAATTCCAATTCCTGTGTCTTTAACACTTATTTTTATAAAGTTATTAACCCTACCAACGTGAACCTTTATACCACCGCTTGGTGTGTATTTAATTGAGTTATCAATAATATTGCCGATAACCTGCTTTAGTTTGCCCTTATCGGCATGTATTAAATAGCTATCATCCTCTTCCGCAGAAAATTCAAATGTAAGTCCTTTTGATTCAACATTTGGTCGAAGCTCAGCAATTACTTCCTCAACAAGATCTCTGGTATTAAAATCAACATAATCATATTGCATCCTACCTTGTTCAATTCTAGAAATATTCAAGAAATCATTAACAATTTTGATGAGACTTGTGGTTGATTGATCAATTATTTCTATCGGCTCTTTTATTTTTTGTGGTATTTCCCCAAAGTCACCCTCAATGAGCATGGAGGTATGACCATGCATGGCGGTGAGTGGAGAACGAAGTTGGTGGCTTGCGAATGATAAGAATTCTGATTTTAGAGTATCTAGTTCTCTTAGTCGAGCATTAGCTTTTTCCAAATCAATTGCTAATTTTTCTATTCTTTCTTTTTGTTCAATCTCTTTACGGACACTTCTAACTAGGCCGATACCCAGTATTAACAAAACTATCAGTGTTACAGATGTAATAATTCGAACATTTTCTAGAGTTTGAACAAAAAGTATTGAGCCTACCAATACCCACAAAGCAAATACTAATGCCCTGGCCCCAAACAATTTCACATTGAATGTTTTAAATTTTACAATGGTATATGTCAAAAAAGTGATGAACACGGGCATTCCAAATAACCCAGCTTGAGCAAGTGCCCAGTTTTCTGTGATACTTCCTATGATATTTCCAGAAGAGAAAGCTATCAAAAAAATTATAATTCCCGCCGTAAATAATGAAATTTCTTTTCTATGAGAAATATTTTTATTAATCTCTTTGAAACACAAGAACAGGATGGAGAGACTTAAAATTATTTGAAATAGATAGGTATAAAATATTACAAAAGAACTCTCTATGGCGTTGCAGTAAGATACATCAATGCCTGGTAACAAATGAATACTTGGTAAAAGAATAACTATAGGCAAAATTCCCAAAGATAGAAATATTTTGTTTTTTAAATTCAAATCTTTTTTCTTGACGAAGGTAAATGTTAGATAAAAAGCAGAGGAATAGAGCAACGTCTCAAGTAAAATTTGCAAACTCCAATAGAATAATACAAGATCAGCCCTGTTGCTTGCCCAGAGAAATACATCAATCAGGGTCCATGTCACAAAAAGCAATATACTTGTTAGTAATAACCTAACGGTTAATGATTCACGAATCTTAGAAAAGAGCATGTAAGCAAAAATCCCGGCAATTAAGATTGCTATAAAATGAGAGTAATAAAGAAGTGTCGGAATATTACTCGAAAATATAAAATATTGTGGCGATTCCCAAGGGCAGATAAATTCCATAGTTTTATATTTTTAGAACATTAACATTAAAATTTCTATACCCGTTACCAAACTTATAGGAGATTTCTACCTTTATTTGATCTCCCGCTTTTACATCAATATCTTTTTCCAGAGGTATTACAACGGGAGCGTTCAAAGCAAGGGTGTCTTCAAGATACACTTCATCTTTTAGCCAAGTTTTACTTGATAAGTATATACTGTTAAGTATACCCGGGTTATTAATAACAAAAGTTTTGGTATCTTCGAAAACTAACTCGTTTATTCTATTCAATTTTATTGAATTTAATAACTGCTGATCCGCCAAAAAGGCGATATCGCATTTTGGTAAGAATTTCCATAGATGTTTTACCATCCTCATGTTAATGCCACGATTGTAGAAATCTGTTTCCCCGAGTGAAATAAAAGTCTCTTGTATACTGGGGATAAAGATTGTCTTTTCATTAACATATCCCTTATTAAAAAGATTATTTGTTGTCCACACTTGATACTCATCGATCATGCCGGTAGTGAGCATTTCCATTATTACGACATCAAAATATACCCCCTCTTCAAAATGAGCGCTCCTAACGTCTCCTAAAATAACATTGACGGCTTTTTCAAGCCCATTGTTGGCCACGTTCTGTTTAGCAAGTTTTGCCACAAAGGGGTCGTACTCAACCGCATATACAGTTTCTGCTCCAGCTTTTGCGGCAAACATTGCTAAAATGCCAGAGCCCGTTCCAGAATCTAGAACTACATGGCCAGGCTTCACAATTTGATTTATCACATCTTCAAATTTGCTAGTTCTTTCTGTATCTAAAAGACATTGAGTAACTAAATCTATAGAGCTAAAAGTTTCGTCCATAAGAATGTTTTTATCCCATTTAAATTTCCTCGTCACTCCAAACTGTTTCAAAGTTATGCGTGACAACTGTTCTATAATAAGTGAGTGCTATACTTACTAGTATTAACATTACAAACAACAACAAATAAACTTTTGAATGTTTTTTTACCTCTTCTTTAGACATGTTCATCTTTTGATTGTATCATAACAGCATAATTCACCACAACAACACACAATGAATTGGATTTTTGTTGCAATTTTGGCACCAGCACTTTATGCTCTGGGAAATTATCTAGACAAGATTCTTCTGTCTAAAAAAATGAATGGTGGCGGAGTGGGGGCCATAGTGATTTTCTCTTGTCTTTTAGGTTCTTTAACAATACCAATTATATTTTACATAGATCATAGTGTTTTTTCTGTGGGGCTCATTCCTAGAATTTTTTTAGTTATAAACGGAATGTTGACTATCGCCGCTATGGCTCTTTATTTGTTTGCCATAAGAGATGATGATGTGTCTGTTGTGGTTCCGATTCTACAGGTAACTCCAGTTTTTGGGTTCATTTTAGGCTTTGTCTTTTTGGGAGAGTCACTAACCGCTTTTCAATTTATCGGCTCCATTTTAATAGTGTTTGGTGCCTTTTTTCTTTCTCTAGAAATAAGTGCGGGTGGGAATTGGATAATAAAATCTAGGACTCTCATTTTGGTATGTGCTTCTGCTCTGGTTTTCGCCGTAAGTGGCGCCATGTTTAAGTTTTTCGCCATTAATAACGGCTTTTGGGCTACTCAGTTCTGGGAATACGTCGGTATTGCTCTTACTGGGGTTCTTGTGTTTTTGTTATTCCCTAATTATCGTAAGGATTTTCTATCTTTGTTTATTAATAGACGCGGTAAAGCAATAGGATTAAATTTTATTACCGAAGTTATCATGGTTACCGCAGATCTAGTTATGAATTTTGCGACTCTGCTCGCCCCTATTGCATTAGTATATGTTGTGAATTCATTCCAACCAGCATTTGTTCTCGTTTATGGAATAATTATCAGTGTCTTGTTGCCAAGTTTTGTAAGAGAGTCCATAACCAAACGTCATTTTTTATATAAAGCATTAATAATTGCAGTAATGATTTTTGGCAGTATTATGCTTATTTATTAAATTAATATATATCTGATTCAGGATATTTAGTCCCTCTTTTTATAAGGTTTGTTTCCACATCAGTAAGTTCGAATGTTTTTTTGAAGTATTGAATTATAAAATCTGTATCCATTCCATTTCTGCATGTATAAACATCTGCGCTCAAAAACCCTCTTTTAGGAAAGGTATGGATACTTATGTGGCTTTCTGCTATAACAACAACGCCAGTCCATCCTCCGGGGTCTTTTTTGTCATTAGATTTGGCAAAGTACACTTGTGGTTTTGAAAGTTTTTTCATTCCAAGCAGTTCTGGAAGCTCGTCCAGACACTTTAAAACTATCAACTCGTTATTAAGCAAGGTTTCATTTCCCCCGTATCCGTCTATTGTTAGATGTTCGCCGAAATGCATTTTAGTTTTAATTCTTGCTTTTTTCCCGAGAAAGACTCAGTCCAATGATAAATACACTAACTACTACATATAGTACACTTATCCACTGAAAAACTTGTTCTGGATATGGGGAAAACAAATCTCCTGACCCAGGGTCTGGGTAAAAAATAAATATTAAAGTGGCAATCGGAATAAACCACTTTGCAAATTTTTTCCACGTTGGAATTGCTCTGGGAACAACAAGTAAAGCTAGAAACACTAAGGACAAAGCACCAAATCCGTAGAATAGAGGGTCGCCTATCCGCTCATAAAGATTTATGCAAGATGGGTCCGACACATGTGGTTTTGAAAAACAAAGACCATATTGGACAGAATTAGTTAAAACGTATCCAAACGCAAAAAGTAATAGGGAAACTATAAATAAAGATATAATTTTTCTCCTCATATTAATAGACTAATTTGTTCGATTAAATTTAAAAGGTTAGACAAATCACTTTCGGTTATTTTACCATTCTCTTTCTTTTTAAGAATCTGGGCTTCTAAATTAGAGATTGATTTAATTATAGCAGTTTTCTTCTCCAGGTTTTCAATTCTTTTAATCAAAGATTGTTTCTGATTATCTTTTAGTTCTAAGGAAGATATTTTTGATTTAAGCTCTTCTATTAATTCTGAATCGATTGATGAAGATTCCGCTTGAGCCTCCAGAAGCTCTAAGATCATTTGAATTTCTTCAAAGCTAGTTGGACTAACCTTTTTCTTTCCAAGTTTAGCTTCTAAAGCATTAATTATTTTTAAATTATTTTCTTTATCTTTTTCTATCTCCTTTTCTAATCTAAAAATCTGATTTAAAAGCCTATTTTTTATTTTCTCTGTACTATTAATTTCAGAGATGACTTCCTTTATATTATTAAGAAGCTCCAAAAGCGTTGGATCTGTCTCCGACCCATCTGGAGAAATGATTTGGTTTACGAACCCATCATTGTCATCGTCTACCTCTATAACAGTGTTTTGGGGAGACGCCACATCAATAACAAAAGTTGCCCAAGTATTTGGAGTCACCTCTATATCCGTATAGGTATTTATAGGAATTTGATCATTGCCTGAAAGTTTTTCAACCTCTACTGTAGCTTGGCCAGTACCAGTACCTTTAAAAACGAAGTCGTATTGCCCGCTTGGCGGTAAGAAAATGTACTGACTTTCTCCAAAATATGAAAAAGAGCTTCCAGGTATTTCCTCACGAATAGTCAGAATTTCTTGATTTAGATCTTGGTTAAGGTCAATTCCAGTAAAATTTCCAGAACTATCATAAGCTCCGAGTATTACAGGTGAGTGGGTGCTGACACTCAATTGATCCTGAATATTTAAAATCTCAGGTTTAATTTTTTTTAAGACATCAGTTTCATCAACTATTTGGTTAAAAAAGATGTTCTTTATTAATTCTTGAATAGGACTCGAATTTAAAAGATCTCTATGCTTATAGTCTGGGGTAGTTTCTTCTGAATTAAAGGTGGAAAGATCAAAATAATAATTTTCAGGAGATTGCAGTAAGTTGGCACTGGGATAAACTACCGTTCCATCACCCTCTCTAGTTATAGACACTTTGTAGTTAGCAGATCCGTGTTCTTTTTTATAATATAAAGACTTAACCGTTGGTAAACCCCATCCAGCAACCTCTACTACTCTAATATTGCTTGGAAAAACAAAATCATCGTAAGAGTTATGAAATTCATTTGAGGAATTCAAAATATCAGATCGCAGAACTTCTGGGTCTTTTAAGGAAGTGGCATTTGGTCTATTTCTTGAAACACCAGTACCTGTTAAAAATTCTTCAAATTCAGAATAAGAATCTATGCTATTTCCCCAACGATTTCTCCATTCTTCTGTAAAGGAAGAATTTTCATCAAATGTAATCACTGGGTCTGAAACGGAATTGAAATATTTTTGAGAAGGAAGCAGGTTGTAAGAACTTTCAATATTTCGGGCCACCGCCCTAATTTCAGAGCGATTGACAATAAACCCTCCCAGGATTCCCTCTTCATCTCCGTGAAGCATGGCTCCAATTGCTTGAGGAGTGCCAAGTTGTGGACTTCCTACCATCACAAAAGATTCAATCAAATCTGCCTTACCCAATCTTTCTAATTCCTTGATGACTGCTTTTCCCATAATTCCACCCATTGAATGAGAGACAATACTAACTTTTCCGGTATGAGAATTATTGGCCGTTTCTATTATTTTTTGAATTATATTTATATTTCCACTCGCAGTCTGAACCCCGTCCTGGATTATTTTTTTTGGCGGATACCTCCAGTCATACGCCAAAGGTACCCATTCATGGATTGTGCTTGTTCCGCTGTTTGGATCAACCGAAGAAAGGTCATTCATAAAGCTTGAGAAACCTGAATAAATCGGCGTACCGTAAAAAGTGTTCACAATTCCATCGACCTGGATACTTTCAATACTCTCTCCATTATCATTAAGTGCTAGTTGAGAAACGTCATTACTAAAAATTGTTGGTGGCCAAACTTGGTCTTCGCCTCTTTTCAAAATACTGCCCTTTAAGCCCGGTAAAAATATCACACTAGAACAACAGAGTTCTGGAACGGGAACAAGTTCTAAGCCATATAAAACAAAGTACAAATCTTTTATATTGGCGTCACCAAAGTATTCTCCGTTTGGATAAGCGTTGGGATCAGCGCTTCCATATATCGAGTGAGTCTGACAAATTCCACCACCATCGTTAGTGTGAAATAACGGTACCAAATAGTAGTGCTTGCTCGGATTGAACTGGTATTCTAAACCGAGGCTAGGAATTTCGAAAGATATAACACCGTCGACTCCATTAATGACCACGGTGGCGCTATTGCGACTCTCTCCTTCTTTCCATATCACAATACCCTGGTTTATTATTTCTTCAGGGTTAGATAAAAAAGTGTTGCTTTCGTATATGAAAACTCCAGCCATTTTTCCATAATATGTTGGAAGTGTGGCTTTAACTTTAAGATCAACCTTACTTAAGGTCCCTGAAAGGCCTTGGCCCAAATATTGGTATCCAACATTATTAAAATTTGAAAAATTCGTGCAAGATACATAGTCAGATAAAATTTCTTCCGATGCAATTGAAGAAATGTCAGCCGAAACCTGAAGTGGTAAAAAAATAGAGACGACTGAAAATAGGAGAATGATGTGGAACCGAGCAAACAGTTGTAAACCCACTTTTTTCATTTACCTTCAGATTAGCACCGCTTGTTTTTCTTGGCAATCCACAACTTGGAGATAAAATCTATTTCAAAATGACCAACAAAACAAAGGGTAAAATGAGCCACCAGAAAACAAAATTGCCAGAGAACATAGAATCAACCCATGGAGAAAAATTATAAAGTTTTTCTATTGGGATCGTGTGGTACGACACAAAAAGAATAAGTCCAGCTGAAATAAGCCCCAAAACCAGAGACTCAAACACCGTGCGTATTTTAGAATAAGGGAAATTAGCTGTTATAAATCGGCCTAAGACTAAATGGACTAGAAGCACAGCGACGACGAAGATTACCAACTTCACAGATATTGACGCTTCGCCAAAGAATGGGAAATTATTGTAAAGCAATATTCCCGGATAAAAAGAAAGGACAAGAGAGACAGCCCTTCCCTTCCCCATAAAATAAGCATAAGCGGAGCCGATCGCTATTAATACGAGAATTATGATAACGTCAGATGAAAAAGAAAAAAAACCACCAAGAAGTTTCTGGATAATGTCCATATCAAAACATTATACACCCTCCATTCCTAATTGTTTATATATAAATGCATACATATCCGCACTCTTTTCTATAAAAGGCGTCATGGAGCTGGTGCCACTATGTCCAGCATTTCTCTCAACTCTAAGTAAAATAGGGTTTTTTTGATATTTATTCTCTTGAAGGGCAGCAGTAAACTTGTATGAGTGCATCGGATGCACTCGGTCGTCTTTGTCCGACGTCACGATAAGTGCTGAGGGATAATTCTCTTTTTTAATATTGTGATACGGACTATATTTCAAAAGATATTTTTTCATTTCGGAATTTTCTGGATCACCGTATTCAGCTATCCACCATCTACCACCGTTAAAAAGGTGGTAACGAAGCATATCTGTCACTGGCACAGCTATTACTGCTGTTTTGAATAATTCTGGATATCGCAACATAATGACACTTACTAGCAATCCCCCATTACTGCCACCATGTATTGCAATTTTTTGTGAATTGGAATACTTATTTTTAACTAAATATTTTAGGGCATCAGCAAAATCTTCGAAGGCCTTGTGCTTCTTTTTAAGCTTTCCTGCATCATGCCACTTTTTGCCAAATTCACCCCCACCTCTAATGTTCACGACAACAAAAACACCCCCGTCTTCAATGAATGGTATTGTAGTTCCCCCAAATGCGGGCGTCTCTGAAGAATTAAACCCTCCATATGCATATACTAAGGCAGGATTATTTCCATCAATTTTCAGACCTTTTTTATTAATTATGAACATAGGAATTTTGGTTCCATCCTTAGATTTGTACCACTTTTGTGATACTTGAATATTGTTCAGGTCGGCAGAAAGTTTTTGTTGCCAGAAAAAACTCAACTTAGGATTATTTCCAAGAACTCTATAGAACGTTATTGGAGAACTAAAAGAGGAGTAACTAAAAAATATTTCTCCGCTGTCAAAATCAGTTGAAAAATAGTGCATCGAACCTAAACCAGGCAAATCAATCTGCTTCTTTTTACCATTGTGAAGATCGATAACGTATAGCTTTGAAACGACATTCTCAATATATGACAAGAAAATATAACCAGATACAGAATGCAGTCCTTCCAGTTTATGTTTATTTTCCTTGATGAAAGTTTCCCAAGGGCCTAGGTTATTGTCGCTTATCTTTCTCCTTAAGACCTTGTAGTTTGGTGCCTTGTGATTTGTTAAAAGGTAAATATAACCATTGTTTACATATGGAAATGATTCAGCATTAAGGCCCTTTGTAATTTCAATAAATTTATGCTTAATATTTTTTAAATCTTTATAAAAAACTGAAGTCGTCCAATCGATTCTAACTACAGTGGTTATAAGGCATTTCTTATCATGTGACAATTGAACTGAAGGGTAATCATGCTTATGCAGACTTCCTCCAAAGACTAATTGATCCTTAGATATTGGTCCACCAATATTGTGGAAATATATCCGTTTATGAAATTTTTCCTCACCTTTCACTTTCTTACTTCCCTTGCTGTACCAAAAACCCGTTGATTCTGCATTCCATGCGTTGATATTTGGGTAAAGTTCACTTGGTATTATGTCTTTTAGAAATTTTTTTACTCTAATATCAAAGATTCTTAATTCATAACAATCATTATCTGCTTTTGAGAATGCAACTAGTATAAATTTTCCATTGTGTGACACCATCCAATCAACAATAAAACTTTTATCCTTCCCAGATAACTTATTAGGATTTATAAGAAGCTCTCGATGGCCTTTTGTTCCGTGCTGTCTATATAGAGAAGGCTGTTCTTCATTATTTTTTCTATAGCGATAGTATATGTATTCTCGAGTCCTGTGTGGTAGCATCATTGTTTCAACGCGAAGCAATTTTTTAAATCTTTTCTTAAGAAGTGAATTATTTTTACATTTTGAAAGATAATGATCTGTTTTTTTCTGTTGATCATTAATCCAGCCAGTTACCTTGGGTGAATTCCTCTCGAGCCAGTGAAAGGAATCTGTTTTCTTTTTGCTTTTGTGTTTCATAAAAAATAAACAAAAGAGGCGACCCAAATTTGAATCGCTCCTCTCCTCACTATCGAGGACGCGGCAGTTGTGGTGGCCGCTCAGGCGGCCTTGCATCATTTGGGCCATCTCGACGCATATTATCAC
>CAZMSV010000003.1:0-27522 GCA_964569075.1 uncultured Candidatus Saccharibacteria bacterium | reverse complement strand
TAACATCGGAATATTGCTTGGATAGCTGTCTTGGTAGGTAACATCGGAATATTGCTTGGTTAGCTGTCTTGGTAGGTAACATCGGAATATTGCTTGGATAGCTCAGTTGGTAGAGCATTCCCCTGAAGAGGGAAGGGTCCCCAGTTCGAACCTGGGTCCAAGCACAAAACAAAGTTTCGTTATTTGGATAATAGGGAACCATGCTAACTAAAAATGAATACGCCACTTAAGTGGCGTATTCATTTTTTTATGTTTAGTTTCCTTTTACCTTTAGTCTGGTTTCTCTATTTTTATCGAGCTTTGGTAGTTTGAGTATAAGCAGTCCATATTTTTCAACCGCTTCTGCGTTCTCTATATCAATTTCTTTTGGTAGTACAACGGTCCTTGAAAAAGCTCCCCAATAAAGCTCTCTATGAAAAAAGTCATCGCCCGAAACGGCCCTGTCTTCCTCTCGTTTTCCACGAATTGTGACCAGTTCTCGAGTAATAGAGATATCAAGGTCTTCTGGCTTGACTCCGGCTACCATTGTTTTGATGACAATGTCGCTACTCGTTTCATATACATCTACTGAGAGCTGGCCATCTTCTGGCTCATCTTCAAGCCAGTTGTTTTTTCCGATAGATGGCGGATTTGGAGGCTCTTCGTTATAGGGGATATCATTATCCTCTATGTTCGTCGCGCCTGTAAGTTTTTCAAAAAAAGATCTTTTTTCTTTATTAAACATGGATATTAAATATTATCTACCGCGCGTACCTTTTTTATTTTTTCGAAAAAAAGCATTAGAATAACAATCGTTATCCATACAAATCCTAAAGTAGCTAATGTTATGGACGATGCTTCTTTAATTATAAAGAAGTTAAAGGCGGTATGCAATACAATTGCGGTGATAATACCAATGAATAGATAAAATTGTTTTGCATACCTGCTCTTGTAGAAGGATAACCCCATAGATATACCGATTGCTGCCGATGATATGGTGTGAAGGAGGCTGGCGCCAACAAAGCGGATATTGCCCGTAATGATGCTGTCAATAATATGTCCATCTACAAGCGGGTTCAAGATAAAGAGGGCATTTTCAATAGCCACAAAGCCCAACGCAGCTGTCATCATGTATATCAGCGGGTCTATGGGTTCGTTATCCTCCTTTCTACGAAGAACTAAAAAATAGGCCACTCCAAATTTAAATAGTTCTTCAATTGTTGCCCAAATGGCAAACGTCTCGAACATATTTGATTCATTAAATGTCCATTGCTGTAGTGGTACCACTAGTGGCACAGCAAGCATGCCACCAATAAACGTTAGCATTAGAAGCCCTCTTGGTTCCGGACTTTTTTTGTCTTCTTGTATCCAAAATAGAAGCCAAATAATTGCTGGCAATATGCCGCCAAGAAGGGAAAATAGTAATGCGCTAGGGGGGATCATTTTTTAAATGTTGGCCAAGTCTCAATCATGAGAAAGGGACGTTTTTTGTGTGGCAAGAAACTCCAAATCTCTTCGGTAACAAAGGGCATAAATGGGTGTAATACTTTGGTACATATTATAAAGATATGATAAAGGGTCCATATTGCAGACGCCGCCTCTTCCGCATTTCCTTTAAATATTTTATCTTTGCGTTCCTCTATTAATTTATCTGCCAGAGTGCCCCACATATAATGATATATCTTTTCTCCCGCCAAGTGAAAGCGTAAGCCATTCATATCTACCGTTATGTCATCTATGGTTGATTCCATTTCCTGTATTGATCGAGCGTCTTCCTCTACAAGTACTGGCCGATCTTTATAGTTCATATTTGCGGTATTTGAGAGTATAAATCGGGCTATATTCCAAACCTTATTAGCAAAATGTTTATAACCCCTTATTTTTTCAATAGATATTCTACTGTCTGTACCAGCGCCTATACCAACCATAAGCGCCATTCTGCCAGCGTCCATGCCATACTCCTTGGCTATATCAATAGGGTCAAGCCCGTTTCCTAGGGATTTTGACATTTTCTGACCCTTGCTGTCTCTCACGGTTCCGTGGAGATATATTTTTTTAAATGGTATATCTCCAAGTAAATATCCAGACATCAATATCATTCTGGCGACCCAAAAAAAGAGTATTTCGTACCCAGTCTCAAGTACATCTGTTGGGTGGTAGATTTCCAAGTCATTTGTTTTTTGTGGCCATCCAAGCGTTGAAAATGTCCACAAGGCAGAGGAAAACCACGTATCAAGGGTGTCTTCATCCTGAACCCACCCACTATCTTTTGGTGGGTCAACCTCACAACATATTTTTCCGTCTTTATACCAAACCGGTATTCTGTGGCCGTACCATATTTGTCTTGATATACACCAATCTCGTAAGTTGTCTATCCAATGGAAGTATGTTTTATCAAAATAATCAGGAATTATCTCAATTTGTCCCGAGGATATCACCGCTCGCATTATTTCTTTTAGGGTAGTCTTGCTTCCAGATGGAATACCATCTAACCTAGACTCCTTTAGAGTAAATGGTTTGTTAACAGCCACGAACCATTGTTTCATGATTTGTGGCTCTATGATTCCTCCGGTTCTTTCGGCATTTGCAATGTTGTGTGTGTAGTCCTCTATTTTTTCAACCAAACCCTTTTCTTCTAAGATACTCACAACCTTCTCCCTGGCTTCTTTGATCTTCATGCCAGAGCAGTCACCAGCAATTGGCAGAAGCTTTCCGTATCTGTCTATTATCTGCACCTTTTCTAGATTATGTTTTTCTGCGAGGTCAAAATCTACCAATGAATGCCATGGGGTAATTGTCATTACACCAGTTCCAAAATCCATGTCTATTGATTCATCTTTAATAATCGTGGCTTCTATTTGTCCATGTATCCATTCAACAGATATCTTTTGTCCATGTTCGTAATCCTTGTATCTGGGGTCGTCCGGATGCGTCACAACATATTTGTCTCCAAACTTGGTTTCAGGTCTTGAGGTTCCTATTATGAATGGTCCGTACTTTAAATAGTAAAACTTTGTTTTTTCTTCTGTATATACCACTTCGTCATCCGCGATTGTCGTTTGGCCCTTTGGGTCCCAGTTTACAATTCTCTCACCTTGGTATATTAGATCGTCTTCATACATTTGTTTGAATGCAGTACGCACGGCAAGACTTCGAGATTTATCCATGGTGAATGCTTCTCTAGACCAATCACAAGACGCTCCCGACACCTTTATCTGGGAGACTATAGTGTCGTGACTTTCTGTGGCAAACTTTTCTATTCGTTCTAGTAGTTTTTCTCGCCCTAAATCATATCGTGATAGTCCTTCTTTTTTTGAAATATCTTTTTCAACTTTGGATTGCGTAGCAATAGCGGCATGGTCAGTTCCCGGGATCCAAAGAGTTTTCAGTCCATTCATGCGGTTAAATCTAACCATTACATCTTCTATCGTAAGCATTAGTGCATGCCCCATATGTAATGTTCCAGTTACGTTTGGTGGGGGCATTACTATGGAGAAAGTCGGGGAGTCAACGGCAATAAATCCCGCTTCCACAGATTTTTCTGGATTAAAAAATCCACTTCTTTCCCATAATTCATAAATACGAGGTTCGGTTTCCTGTGGATTGTATGGTTTTTCAAGCTTATCTTGCATTTTCAGTATTTTATCACAACAAATTATTCCACCCTATCTTTAGTGGCTGGTGTCATTCGACATATAAAGGACAAAAAAATATGAAAAAAAGTTTACTTGAACAATTTTGAAAGACGTCCGAGTATCCGTTTATACACCACCCTTTCCCAGCAACCGCCCTTAAGATAAAAGACTTTTTTAATATAAAAGACAAAAGTTAAATAAACGGCTATAAATATGCTCGGATTAGATATTGTATGTTTTGCCACTATCCTTGACATTTTTTAAAAAAAACGTAGGGTGTGATTTATATCAAAGAATATATGCAAACAAGGTATTTAAAAACTTTTTTCGCCTCTAAACTTGCTAAATTTACTTTTGGATTTTTGGCTGTCGCATTTTTTGCTCTAATCCAATTAAGCGGACAAGGTTTTAACTTATCAACGGTTAAAGCATTGAGTTCTTTTAATACTGATCCACAAGACAAGGCAACTTTAAGGTCTTCAAATTATACTCTTTTCCCAAACTCCACATCTAATTGGGATATTATTACTGACGCAGATGCTGGGGATGTCGTGAGTCTAGCTGTTTACTATCACAACAGTGCAAATGAGACGGCACAAAATGTTCGAATTTCGATGGTTGCGCCCACCTCATCTGGAACAAGTCTTATTGCTAGTGGCGATCTCTCTGCTGATAATTTTGAATCCTCATCTGGTCAAACCGAGATTAGAATCTCGTCTGACCAGACCCTCACTTATATACCTGGCTCAGCAAAATGGTATCCGAATCAATCTTTGAATGTAGCGGTACTTCCTTTTGGTCAAACAGGTGATGAAGTCATCACTCAGGGTCTAAATATCGGAGATATTGTCTCTGGGTGGCCGTCTCAAGGAAGTGTGGTCGCTCGGTTTCAAGTTTCTAATAATTCTGTTACACCACCAACTGTGGGTTCTTCTGTCGACATCACAGCCAATGGTTCTCAAGGTCCAGTAACTCTATCTCAAAATCAATCTTTCACCGTGGATTGGATTTCAGCAAATGCTACGAATTGTTCTGTATTTATGGATGGCAATCTTTTGTCTGGAGTAGCATCAAACGGATCAATGGGTCCTATAACCTCGTCCCATCCTTTTTATCCAGCGCAAGGCACTAGTGCCACCTTTACCGTAGAATGTTCAGGTCTTTCTGGATTGATTTCTGATTCTGTTGTTGTTTCAAATCCTAATCAGGGCAACCCTCCGACATTGCCACAAACCCCATCTCTTTCTGTAGCAACTGGTAATTCTTGCGGTGGATCTGTTGAGCTATCTTGGAACACTGTTGCCGGCGCAACTTCGTACAAAATATTTAGAGGGGGAGTACAGATTTTAGAAACGCAAAATACTTCTTATACAGATACTGGTCTTGTTCCTGACACAGCATATTTTTATACTATAAAAGCATCTAACTCCGTTGGAGATTCTTCGGCGTCAGCATCTACTGGCACAGTTTCTTCTGCTACTTGTACCACTCCCCAGTCCTCTGTAGACATCACAGCTAATGGTTCTCAAGGTCCAGTAACTCTATCTCAAAATCAATCTTTCACCGTGGATTGGATTTCAGCAAATGCTACGAATTGTACAGTGTCAGTTGCTGGACTATTTAATACAGGAGTTGCTTCAAATGGAAGTTTGGGCACTATTAATGATTCACACGCTTTCTACCCACCCGCTGGTGGAAGTAATGTATTTGTTATCAATTGCGACGGCTTAAATGGAAATGTAACAGATTCTGTTGAGGTTAATAGACCGCAGATTGTTTTGCCTCCGCCTACGGCCCCAACGCTTTCTGCTATAACAGAGTCTATTTGTGGTGGGCAAATACTTTTGAACTGGAACATTGTTTACGGCGCAACTTCATATCAAATATTTAGAGACGGGGTTAAGGTTTCAGAGATTTCAGGAACATCATATATTGATTCTGGCCTTGCTGGTGGATCTTCTCATTCTTACACCGTTAAGTCTGTTGGCCCAACCGGAGTATCGGTTTTCTCAAACACGTCTACCGCCACGGCTTCTGCAGACTGTCCGATTCCCCAGTCCTCTGTCGACATCACAGCCAATGGTTCTCAAGGCCCAGTCACTCTATCTCAAAATCAATCTTTCACCGTGGATTGGATTTCAGCAAATGCTACGAATTGTACAGTGTCAGTTGCTGGACTATTTAATACAGGAGTTGCTTCAAATGGAAGTTTGGGACCAATTGACTCTAATCATGCGTTCTACCCAGCACTTGGAGGTAGCAATGAGTTTGTCATTGTTTGTGATGGACTTAGTGGGCAAGTTACCGATACCGTAATAGTAAACAGGCCCAATGTGATTCTTCCCCCATTAGCCCCAACAATCACCGCTTCTACTGGATCTACTTGTGGCGGAGAAATAACCCTGTCTTGGAACTCTGTTTCTGGTGCTACAGAATACAAAGTCTTTAGAAATACTTCACAGATCGCAACAGTAACAGGTTCTACTTCCTACACAGACAAGAGTCTAACTTCAGGTCAGTCATATACTTATACCGTTAAAGCAATAAATTCTGCTGGACAATCTCCATTTTCAAACTCTGCTTCGGCCGATGCTTCTGGTCCTTGTCAGACAGCACCAAGTGCTCCTGTTATTTCAGCTATAACCGACAGTGCTTGCGGAGGAAATATTTTACTTTCTTGGAATGCTGTATCTGGCGCAACCGCATACAAAATATTTAGAAATGATATTCAGGTGGCTTCTACAGCCAGTACTTCTTACACAGACACCGGATTAGTAGTAGATACTTCATTTACTTATAAGGTTAAGGCCGTAAACAATATTGGCAATTCTCCATTTTCAAATTCCGTTTCAGCCGTCTCTTCACCAGCATGTGCAGTTATCCCCAACGCTCCAGTAATTAGCGTTTCTACCGGCACGGCCTGTGGGGGAACAGTTCTAATCTCTTGGAATCAAATTCAAAATGCCGCATCATACAATATCTACAGAGACGGAGTCTTGATTGCTAGTACTTTTGATGTTTCCTACACAGACACCGGCCTTACTTCAGGTCAATCGTATTCTTATACTATTAAAGCAATAAATTCTGCTGGGCAGTCTCCATTTTCAAACTCTGCTTCGGCCAATGCTTCTGGAATCTGCATCGTTGTTCCAGTCGCACCAACACTATCTGGTTCAAGTGGTCAATGTGGAGGGGAAGTCAATCTTTCTTGGACTACGATAACTAATGCCACCTCTTATAAGGTATTTAGAGACGGCATACAAATTGCCATTACCCCTGATGCAACCTATGTTGATAAAGGAATTACGCCAGATTCTATACATTCATACACTGTTAAGGCAGTTAATACAGCTGGAGAGTCAGGCGACTCCAATATATCTAGAGTGAGAGCCTCTGATTTATGTCCTATAGAAGACCCACAAGTGTCCTTGACAGCAACTCCGGCTACAATTTTTAAAGGACAAAATTCAACACTGTCTTGGACATCGCTAAATACGAGTTCTTGTTCTGCCCTGTGGACAACTTCTTCAGCTGTTTCTGGAAGTCAGGTAGTTAATCCTGAAATTACAACTACATACAGCATTACTTGTGAAAAGGGTGCAAATACAGTCACAGACACCGTCATCGTCACCGTTGTTGAAGCCCCAGTTTGTTACCTTCCTGAGATAACTAGTTCACTGAATGTTTCTGGAAAAGTCGGTGATGTCTTCTCATATACATTTTCAGTTGCTTCTTCTGGAACAAGCACAGCATATACACTTGCAACATCTTCTTTGCCGGCAGGATTGACTTTGTCAGGGGATTCGATTTCAGGAACACCGACAGTCTCTGGGACATTTTCTATTGAATTTACTGCAACAAATGAATGTGGTTCTGCTAATGAAGTTTTGACAATAGTAATTTCTCCCAAGGATAACCCACCAGTAGATCCTAGCCCAACAGTTAAACTCAACGCAAACCCACTAACTATTTTTGAAGGAGCAACTACTACACTGTCTTGGACTTCAACAAATACAAACTCATGTTCAGCACTGTGGACAACAGCTACTTCTACTTCAGGAAATCAAATTGTTTCTCCAGCAACGACAACTACATACAGCATTACTTGTGAAAAGGGCGTGAAGACCGCGACTGATACAGTGACGGTGGATGTAACTCCAGTCTCTTCACCGATACCAGATGTTACATTGTCTGCAAATCCACAAACGATTATTAGAGGCAATAGCTCAACCTTGTCTTGGGTTTCTTCTAATGTTAAGTCTTGTTCAGCAGTATGGACTACGGCAACATCAACAACAGGAACTCAATTGGTAAGCCCAACAGGTACAACAGCCTATGAGATCGTGTGTACCGGTCTATTTGGTAATGCGACATCTTCAACCACAGTTATAGTAAATGAGCCATCAAGTGGTGGGGGCGGAGGAGGTGGAGGTGGGAGCAGTAGACGAGTTAGTAGCACTCCTCAAGTATTAGGGGACGAGGTAAGTTGTGAGTATCTAAAAGACTACCTTCGTATTGATTGGATAAATGATCCTGTGGAAGTTATTAAATTACAAGTATTCCTAAAAGAACTTGAAGGCTTCGGTGATTTACAAGTCACAAGAATCTTTGATCAAGCAACATTTGATGCCACAGCTATATTTCAAGAGAGATATTTCAATGACATTTTACGCCCTTGGGGACATGACCGATATACTGGCTTTGTCTATATTCTGACTAAGAAAAAAGTAAATGAAATATTCTGTCAGCGTGCATTCCCTCTAAATGCTTCACAAAAACAAGAGATTGTTGAGTTCCGAGCATTTTTGGAAGGTCTCAAGTCACAAGGTATTTCAATACCAGAGTTAGAAGGAAATACTATTCCTGACGAGGTTGGAGTAGACAATACAGACACAGATTCAGTAATTCTAGGCATTGGAGGTTCAATTAAAGATATCTTAGATGGCATAGATAGCGAAAAGAATGATCCAACAAACAACGGAGGATTGTTCGGTAATAGAGATATCAGGGCAGTAGCTGGGGCAGTGTTTGCTGGTCCGCAAGGAACAGACGCATCACTTCAAGCGATTGTTATGTTTCTACTATCTTTGCTAGCCGCATATGTTCTGAGTCGCTTAACAGAAAACATTTGGAAGACAGAGACTCTTTCCTTGGAAGCGCAAAGAATGAGAAAGATATCAACTTTCACTCTTGGCTTGGTGCTCGTAGTCATTCTCTGTTTTGCTCTCGAATACTATGCAATCGTTCTGCCGCTCCTCGTGCTCATAATTATACTTTCTTGTGTACTTCTTTGGTTGGCTCTCACTAAACCTAAAGCCAGCGTACCGATGATTGTAGAGAAAATAGAAGAGAAGAAAGAAGACACGCACATCTTGAGCTAATTAGATTAGATTTAAATAAAGAAACAACGCGACGCTTATCCAAGCGTCGCGTTGCCTTTTGCTACAATCTTTTTTCTTGATTTTAAAATACTTGGCGTTTTCTTAATTCTCAAGTATCCAGCCATACCGATCATAATACTGTTATCTGTTGAAAGTTCGCGACTTGGGATGAAGAGATTAAGGCCGGGGTATTCTTTCGCCAGTTCTCTAAAAGATTTTTGTATATGTAGATTGGCCGTAACCCCACCACCTAAGATAAGGCTTTTTGGTTTGAGTTTGTCTATAGCTTTTCTTGTTTTGGCGATTATTATTTCAGTAATTGCACTTTCAAATTCTAGGGCAATCTCCGCCCTTTCATCTGCAGAAAGTTTTCTGTATTCACGGACACGATAGAGCACAGCTGTCTTTAATCCTGAAAAAGAAAAATCGTAGTCTTTTGTATAAAGCATTGGTCTTGGCAAAGGAAAGGAGAACTTTTTAGCAATTTGGTAACGTTTCTTTATAGAATTTTTTCCAGTGCTTTGTCGCGCTCCCTCTGCCAACTTAGAGACTTCTGGTCCGCCAGGATATGGAAGCCCAAGCATTCTGGCTACTTTGTCATATGCTTCACCTAAGGCATCATCTCTTGTTTTACCAATCATCTTGTATGAAAGGGGAGTTTTGCTATAGATGAGCTCGGTATGCCCGCCAGATATGAGTAGTGACAGGGAGGGGTAGTTTATAGCCCGCCCGGATAACTCGGTCGGACGGGTTTTTAGCCGATCAGTAGATCGCGCCGTGAGGCGTAACTGGTTTTTAGTTTTTTGAAATAAAACTGAAACAATATGTCCTTCCATATGGTCCACTGGTATTACTGGGATACCCCAGACTTCCCCTAGGGCACGACCAGCATTGATACCCACCCAAAGAGCCGGCTCAAGTCCGGGTCCGTAGGTTACGGCAATGGCGTCAATTTTCGGAATTTTAATTGTTGGAATAAATTTTAAAAATTGTTCCAGAAGTTCCGTTTCCCTTTCAAGAATTTTTTGTATTTTATTTTCTGCCTTCAATTTATTAATTGAGGTTTCTTTTTTTAAGAGCCCCGATTCTTTCAAGACAACCTTGAGTAGGGGAATAAAGTTTTTTGAATGCTCTCTCTTGGCAATGTTAGGGAATACACCACCATATTTTTCATGGATTTTTACTTGTGAGTATAGGGCATTGCCTAATACAGAAAATTTAGGGGAAGTGATTGTTCCACTAGCCCTCAAGATACTCACCGCCGTCTCATCGCAGGATGTTTCAATACTTAATATGATCATAGGGGTAATACTAAAGAATCTAATCCAAAAGTCTAATATCCAGCCCTATTTTGAGCCGTAAAATAAGCTATTGACTTCTATACTAAATGGGTGTATAATTAGTATAGGAAGGTTAATCGTGTTCTCTCACAGGGGGTGCGTTATGCGTTTGTTCAGAGTGGTCCGGGCCATGCTAAGGGCTCAGTACGGTTTCCGGCTTTCGTGGAGCGAAAAGATGCTGTTACTGCATCACGCTCCGCAGATGTTGGAGATCCGCCGTCAGACTTCCGATGGCAAGTGGACCAGTGATTGGTCCGAGGCGGACTTCCGGCACAAGCACCGGATGCAGGTTCGTGCGCGACCCGCCGGCGCCTTGCAGTTGTGGTAAGGCGGGGTGTGTTCCAAGGGGCGGTCAAGGCTTATGCCGAGACCGCCCTGTTTTTATATAAAAATTATTTATTCCTTGCTCCCAAATTAAAAACTAGGCACAAGGCCTGTTCTTAATTTGGGTGCGCGATAGACCCGCCCGAACGTACCCCGCCAGAATGACATTCGTGTCGGGCTGGCGTTCGGTACGGGCGGGGGATTCGAAGCTTACAGCTTCAGTACAGGTTGTCGATATTTTGTTTCGTGCCTCACAAAATATCTGACTAACCTTTTCGAATCCTTGCTCCCAAATTAAAAACTAGGCACAAGGCCTGTTCTTAATTTAGGTGCGCGATAGAGGATTCGAACCTCTGACCCTCTCAACGTCAATGAGATGCTCTACCAACTGAGCTAACCGCGCAATGTTTCTATATTTAACTACCAAGACAGCTAACCGCGCATGTAATTAGCTTTTAGCTTTTAGCTGTTAGCTTAGGGCCCAAACTACAACCCACAATCTACTTTAAATTGAAAACCTGGCTTTGTACTACCAAACTCACATCTACCAAGACAGCTAACCGCGCATGTAATTAGCTTTTAGCTTTTAGCTGTTAGCTTAGGGCCCAAACTACAACCCACAATCTACTTTAAATTGAAAACCTGGCTTTGTACTACCAAACTCACATCTACCAAGACAGCTAACCGCGCATGTAACTATCTTTTAGTTTTTAGTCCCGACCTTGCGTCGGGGCTAATACCACAGCCCACTTACGGAAGTAGTTTAGCAGATTTTATAGAGATCCAGCATTATCTTTTGTAATTTATTGAGCGTTTGGCTCGGGTGATTTGTTTTTATTTGCCTTAATGAAATCTACAATGGTAGCTTCATCAAATACATCAAGTTTAAGCAGACGAGTCCAAGACGCAATAGCTATTTTGGAATCATTCTTTGATCTGGGTGTAACGATCATTTTATTTGGATACCTTTTTGCCAAATCCTCTATCTTTGTTTTTGTGTCGTTGTCTATGTTGTTGTAAGAAATCCAAATACCTCCGTGCTCCAGATTGTGTATTAAGTTTTCATCCGGCAGTTCACTTTGGTATATCCCCCAATTAGCCGGCTGTCCGTTGTGCGGACCGGAGGTTGGAGGATTTGAGTTATATTCTTCGTGTGTGGCGCCTGTTTGAATATGCTGTTGCCCTTGGGACGAAAAAACTTCACCGGGACGCGTCAATTCCGCTTTCTTTTGAAGTAGTTTGGATGACCACACGCCCGCAATTAATATTGCGGTAATAAAAACGATAAGAATAAGTGTTTTTTTCATATTTTTATTTTATTAATTTGTAATTTTACCCTTCGATGTCACTGGTTCGATAAACTCACCATAAATCAGGATAAACAGACCGCAGGATTTTGGATTTGTTTTGCAGTGAGATAGATCGAGATCGAGAGCAAGATCACTCCGAGGATACCGAACTCTCCACCGGCAAGAGGCAGGAATGCAAGTATACCTGACGCCCCAATAAACGAAAGGCCACTTGTTAAGAGAAGTGACCCACATGCGGCGCATCCCATACCTAAGACACCACTTGCGATCCCCATAAACCCTGTAGCTATTCCACCCTGTTTCACCTCACTTATTCTCCGTCTCAGAAAGTAGATTATCATGGCAAGGTTAACTCCAAAGAGTATGGCTATAGCGATCGTGTATGAAGCGGAAAGCAAGGTGAAGTTTGTTGTAATTGAACCCAAGAGACTAATAGGCAGACCAATCCTTTGAGAAAAAGGTATTCCAGAATGACCCATGACTTCCACGATAAGCGAAAGATTAGGGAGCCACACAGCAAACACAAATACAACTGCACTTGTGATGAGTGCAACAAGAGTGTATGCCGGCTTACTGAATACTTTTTGTAAAGCTTGGAACAACATAATTATTTTCCTTGTAATGCGAGGTCAATTAATTGTTTTACTGATGCGTAGGGTTGTGCTCCAGATAGCGGATACTTTTTGCCGTCCTTTCCCACGACAATACTCCACGGCGTACCGTTTCCACCGGTTGCGATTGCGTTCTCTACTTCGTCTTCAATGTGCTTATCATACTTGTTACTCGCAAGACATGTGGCAAACTTTGCTTCATCAAGCCCAATCTCTTTGGCAATTTGAGGCAATACGGTATTAATGTCTGTTTGATTATTTGACGGTGATAACTCGAAGAAACGATCTGCGTACTTCCAGAATGCATCGTTACCGCCCAATTCATTGGCACACTCTACAGCAACAGCTTCTTTGCGCGCCTTAACTGGATGAAGTTGATCAATGGGGAAATGTCTATACACCCATGCAACTTTCCCGTCCTTTCCATATTCATCCATGATCTGTTGCATTGTAAAGTGAAATCGTTTGCAGAAAGGACACTCAAAATCTGAGTATTCTACGATTTTTACTGGCGCATTAGGATTACCCCGGATGTGATCTTCTTTTGATACTGCTATCATCTGCTCAAGATTGCCGGTTTGTTGTGCTACCCGTTGAGGTTGAGCGGTTCCATCTGTTGTAACAGCTTCTTTTGATGTACCGAAATAGATAGCTCCGGCAATCAAGACCCCAGCGATTACGATAGCGGCCGGTATAGTTAATTTGTTAGCTTGTGTTATTGGCTGAACCTCTGGTGGTTTTGTTTCGTGTTCGTTCATATTAATAATGATTAGATTTGATTTTATAATGTAAAACTTGGCGGGCCACTCGGGTTAAGTACCAACGAAGTGAGACTTTGTAAGGCTATTTTAGCACATTTTATGGGTCACTATTGAGGTGCTCGGGTCGCTGGTCAATAGACACTATAAGATACATCTTACTCTTTTTATAGTTTTTGCAAATCCTAATAGGGAATGTGCAACACCGAGTGTTGAACAAGCTTGACCATACCCCCTATTCGCGCGAATGGTGGAATAAGAATGATGTATAACACCGAGTGTTGTACAAGTTGATAGATGATGTGGTATTTGCAGTCCCATTTGGAGTGTGCCAGACTATTGTAGAGTTGTGACATATTGAAATCCTTTCGTTTGCGTGGCGGATCAGTCCCTACTCATGCAAAAAGCCCCTAGCCGTAAGTATACGGCCAGGGGCTTTTTCGGTGATGCACGCAAAAGTCAAACTTTTGGGAGTCACACCAGTAGAACTGGTAGATTACCTTTGGGGGTATTTAAATTGTTTTAACCGATTCTACTCTTTACTGTAGAGTTTTTGTTTTAACAATGGGCCACTTCCATGCGTAGCGAATAATTAGTAAAAGAAGAACGACTTCTACAGCAGCACCAAATATCATGTGAAGCCAAGCTTCTCCTGCCAAATTAAATAACGTGAAAGGAACATAAACCATAGCCACGATGATGTTTGTCCAGCGACTGATCTTAGCCGGCAAGCTAACAGAGAGGGAAATCATGAGAGCCGGAATCGTCACAGTGGCGAGTCCTGCCAAAAGAAATGCTTGAGTAATTTCAAATACAAATACCTTGCCTGCTAACAGATCTTCTAGTGAACCCGGCATAAATAAGTGGAAATAATCTACATAGATGTAGAGAAACATAAAACTCGCCCACAGTGCCGCAAGCTTCAGCTTTACATTGACCCCCACGTCTTCTAAATCATTCGGAGTAATTTTATCCGTATTCATTTTTTATTCCATTTTAGTTTATAAGTTATCATAATAATTCTTCCATTGGCACACCTAACGATTTCACAAAAAGTGAAAATTGGCGGAGAGGGGGAGATTCGAACTCCCGAGACCCTTTCGAGCCTGCCGGTTTTCGAAACCGGTTCATTCGACCACTCTGACACCTCTCCCTCTCATAGCATAGCCAAAACATCTTATCATTTTTTGATTTTTTAACAAAAAGTGCTATGATTTTCGCGTTCTGTTTTGTATTAACCTTGTATTAAGCTAATAGCTGAAACCCCGTCCGACCGGGTCATCCGGGCGGGCTAACAGCTACAAGCTAGTCCAAACGGCCCTATCGTCTATCGGTTAGGACACAAGCTTTTCAAGCTTGGAAGCGGAGTTCGACTCTCCGTAGGGTCATGATTATAAAAATGAGCTCGCTATTGCGAGCCATTTTTGTTCATGAACCTAAGTTTGTACTTGAGTGCGAACGTCGGAGAGTCGAAAAGGTTCTCCTATATTTTCGAAAAGAGTATCTTTGAGAAAATAGGAAATCTATACTGCTCCTGTAAGGAGAGACTCTCCGTAGGGTCACAAAATGTGTAAAGCAGGCAAACTGCTTTAACTGCGGGCGATTAGCTCTCGAAAAAACCCCACACAACGGACCTTATTTCATCATGGTATATAATCATAGTAATGAAACACGGCCCCAACAATAAGGATGTAGTTGAGATAGAAGAAAAAGGTTCATATTTTGAAATTGATCAAGAAGGCTTTGTAGTAAATCCAACATCCATAGACAAAGTACAAGATAAGTGGAAACCCGCGATAGAGGACGTCGTGTCAGCCTACAAGAAACATTATGGGGAGTATCTAAGGAGTGTCTATGTCCGCGGCTCCGCTGCAAAAGGCGAAGCAATAGAGGGGATTTCAGACTTGGACTCCTTTGCTTTTGTAGATTTGGATGAAAAAGATATTGAGAAAGAGTGGTTTAAAGAGGCAGAAAGAAGTTTGCGCGACAAATATTTTTTTATTAAGGGAATTGAATTCGGCGCCGACCCGTTAGTTATCGAGGGTAACGGGATTATTTTATTGAATCAGTCTTTATTGGTGTATGGAGAACCAGTAGATTTTCCTAGATTAAAACCGGGGCCTCAAATGGCTATTCACGCTAAGAAATTTGATAAGAGAATCAAGTGGTTTAGAGACAAATTGGAAAAAGAAAAAGATCCAGAAGATTTAGCGAAGGGTTGCGTCTGGGTTATGAAGCTTTTATTGAGAATGGGTTTTGAAATGACAATGGAACGATCGAAAATGTATACGAGAGATTTGTATAGGTGTTATGAAACTTTTTCAGAATATTATCCAGAAAAGGAGAAAGAAATGAAGGAAGTTTTGTACCTTGCCCTGAATCCGACCGCTGATAAAAAAGTAGTGCTGAGTATAATAGACAATCTTGGCGTATGGATGTCAGAAGAGAAAAAGAAGTATTTTAGTTAATTGTTAACACTTAGTTAGAAAATTTGAATACGCCACACGGATGGCGTATTCAAATGGCTTTAATTAGCCATTCTTAGTTGGTATTTTTTGTTTGTTCATTTGAATTAAAAGCTACCTATTACCGCCCCTTTACAAAGTAGAAAAAATATGATAAGGATAGGGGAGAAATTGCTCTTCGTCATCTATTCATTTTTTCTTTTTCAACTGGAGCCATGCTCCGAAGGAGGTAGAATGCGTTCAATCTTTGTGGTTCTCGCCTTGCTACTTTTGACCACTTCTGGTCTAAAGGGGCAGAGTACCCAAGCTCTTCATCCAGAGGACGCTGGGTATGCCATGGCACGTCACACACTCTCGAGTGGTGTCGAGTTCGCTCGATGCATTCGGGAGAACGACCGTACTTGTCTTCGGGCCACACCCGAAGAGACCCTCCATTCGTATCAGGAGGCCTTCCCAGAGCTTGGATTGAAGACCGTGGGGGACCTTGCCCTTCGCGCGGAGAGCTGGATTGTTGAACCTTGTCCGAGAGCATATGTCAGTCTGGCTCGGCTTAATCTGCCAAGCCGTACGATTGATTTCCTCTTCGCTCGGCAACTACGCGCTGGAGAGATGTGTTTTTTTGACACAAATCTCGGAGTGTATGTTGGATCCGCAGGATGCGGGAATGCCTTCAAGGACAAAAATATTGGGCGCGATCAGCCCGATCCCGTGAGCGTTCGTGCAGAAGTGTCTTTGACACTTGGCCAGACGATAAGGGACACTTTCTCACTGACCGTCATCCGCGGAACAAGGGTGAGTCTTGTGGGAGACGGTGAACACCGCAATATCTGGGTGGACACCACTTTCAATATTCCACGCCCATCTGCTTGGAGGTTCAGTGTTGTGGATACCACGGCACGAGCGGTCACGCCTCCACCTGCGAGGATTATCACAAACATCGTCAAGGACACTGTCTGGGTCAATGTACCCAGTACTGGTGGTGCCAAGAAGGGCGGATTCCCTTGGGGGACTATTGCGGGATTCGCCATTGGTGTCGGGGCTGGTTGGCTTGCAAATGAGCTCTCCATTGAGCACAAGTGCAAGAGTTGTAACCGAGATACTGGTGGGCCAGTTGACCCACCAAACAGAAAGGCCAGAGTCAGTTTGATCAGTGTTGTTTTCTGACCAAGCCAATTCTGGCGAATGAATAGGGAACAGGGGCCAGTGGAGCAATCCACCGGCCCTTTTCTATTTTTTATAATATGCGAAGAATGGACTTATCCACTTCTTATCCACGGTTCTTTAAATTTTTTAAAAGTTTGATTTCTAGGGTCTTTTGAGGTATGCTCGGCTTAGATGGTAGTTTCTTGAGTGGCGTATTCGAATCTATTGACTTTTGTTTTGTTGTCCTGTACAATACTGTCACGACGCTCTTTAAGAAGCAGACATGGTGGGTTTCAGATGTTTGTTTCTGATTCGCTTTTTATTTTGTTGATTTTTATCAATTTATTAAAAAAATAATAAACAAAAATATATGACCTCAATAATTCTCTCTCGAAGCGCTTTGAAAAGTAATATTTCACGCTTCGCGAGTCTCTCTCTTTCATTGATGATGATTTTCTCGGTTTTTAGTCCGGGAATTTTTCCCGTGCGTCAAGCACAGGCTGGGCCACCCGCGAAGATAAATATTTGTCACAAGAATGGTGATTCCGGAACTTGGAATGCTCTTAATATTGATAAGGATGCTTGGGACGAACACTCTAGTGCACACTCAGACCACGAAGATGATTATGTATATGCGGGACCAACAAAAGAAGATGGTAAGCCAACAAAAGAAGGTGATGATTGGTGTGCTAATAATACTCCACAGGATGATCCTCAAGAAATTCCTTCCATTAATCTTACGAAAACTGTTGTTTATAATTCAGAAAAGCAAAGCGCATCTTATACTATAAATTGGAGCGTTTCTGGTGCGGCGGTAGACAGTTTTATCATTACTGATACATTACCCAGCTGGACTGATGGAGTCGTAGGTACTATATCTCCAACACCTGACCCAGTACTCTTGTCTGGAGATTTAAATTTCGATTCAAATAATCCAACTGGTAACAGAATAATCGTCTGGGATCTTGGAGCCAAAGAGTCTGGCACAAATGGTCAAATAACTTTTAAGGTTGAGCTTTTGGCTAAAGAAACATGTGAAATTGCTCCAAATAAAGTTAGCGCCACAGGAACATATTCCGAAGGCGAAGTTTCTACAGGAGATGTATTTTCTGAGGACATAGATGTGAATGATGCTCACTGTGAAGACCCAGAAGATCCAGAAGAACCGGAAGAACCGAAAGATGATCCAGAAAATTCTTGCTTGGTTCCCGACATGCTTGAAGGTGAAAAAATAAATGAATTTGGGCTTTCCTTAGATGGTCCAGAGAAAAGCTTACAAAACATTCTCAATAACGCTAGCTATACCATAAATACGACAGCAGTTGGCAATGATACGGGCTATCAAGCTTGGAATGTCCCAATTGGTGTAACTTCAGTAACATTTACTGCAACGAAGATCGCTTCTATCGCTGGTTATACAAACACTCTCGGTTATTATGTCGATGATTTGACCAGTATAGTTCCCGTAGTTTATGGTGTTCCGACTGCTATAGATACTACATCAGCTTTCTCTATAGGTTTTGTTCTTATAAGTGATACTGGTTCTGTAATAAATAACTTTGCTACAGAAAAATTACTGAACCCTGGAGGAGATGACCACGCTGTCGTCTATAATCCAGAAGATAATACTTATGTAATTGCATTTGAGGATATTTCTCCTATTGGCTCAAGTGATAATGATTACAACGACCTAGTTGTTGAAGTAACAATTGATAGTTGCACGGAAGCTGTCCTTGTCTGTGAGGAAACTCAAGGAAGTATCGTGAGTGACGAAAATGACACCGTAACCTTCGTGGATGTGAATGGCGTGACGTCAATTCCTAATACTTCAGCAATACCCGTTTCTGTTGTCCCTGCAATTCAAGCCCTTGGTTCTGGAGTTTGGACAGCCGATGTTCTCGACGCTAATGCAAGGTGGATTTGGTCAGAAGACCCATATGATGCTGATTGGCAGGTTAATAAATGGGTAACTTTCACTAAGAACTTCACAATAGTAGGTGACCCACAATCTGCAAATCTAAACATTGGTTCTGATAATTCATATGAAGTATGGATAAACGGTGACCTTGTTGGTTTTGATGCTACTGAAAACAATCACTCAACTGCAGATGTTATAAGCATTCCAACAAGTTCTCTTAACAATGGTTCAAACACACTTGAAATCCGTGTAAAGAACTGGAAATTGCCAAACGGCGCAAAAGAACATAACCCCGGTGGACTTATTTACAATCTCTCATGGACTGCCGAGGATTGTGGAGACAATCCTCCTCATGACGATCCAGATCCAGATCCAGAGCATACATCCGAACTTATTGTCGTTAACCCTGATGATATGAAAGGGTGGGCATTTGCTCAAGAGACAGCAACGGGAAGCGGTTCTATGGTAACTGGTCCAGTTACGACACCTCTAGGTGTTGGAAGTGCAAACCTTGTAGTAGATAGCACGGGTGGAGAAATCCTTGGAGTTGCATATCCTGAAACCAGATTAGATGCAGTAACAGATCTTGAATATAGCACTTACCGAACTTCTGGCGGACCCGCACTCGCAATTGCTCTCCAGTTTAATATTGACGCTGATTTAACCGACGCAAATACAGCATGGCAAGGAAGATTGGTATACGAGCCTTATCACACTCAAACAGTTACTTCTGGAGGGTGGGAAACTTGGGACCCCATGAATGATAGTGCAGGAACTGGTACAGGAAACTGGTGGTTTAGCAACGGTGCACTAGCGGCTGGTCCTGGTCTCTGTGCCCAAGCAACACCTTGTACCTTCACGGAAGTTAAATCGGCATATCCAAATGCTGGAATCCATGCAACCCTAGGTGGAATAATATTCAAAGCTGGAGGGGGATGGGCTGGCGGATTTGACGGAAATGTAGATGAGTTTGTTATTATAGTTAAGACCATAGGACTAAACACTCACACAACAACGTATGACTTTGAACCAGTCCCTACAAACGATGACGGTGATGGTGATGGCGACGGAGGGGGTGATGGAGACGATTCTTCCGATCAGACAGAGGAAGAGGAACGAAGCACTCGTGTTAGGGGTGTAGCTGGTGCATCAAGCTCAAACGGTGGCGGTGATGATGATGGGGAAGTTCTCGGTGCTACCATAGAAGAACTTCCAGGACTTCCAAATACTGGAAATGGCGCACAGTCTCAAACTCTTATGATCACACTTTCTTTGATTCTCGCCCTTATTGCAGTTAACACTGTGGGCCTCAAGCTTTCAAAGAGGAATTAACAAAGTATATAAATATTAAAAGCATACAAAAAACCACCCCTCGACTAGCTCGGGGTGGTTTTTTGTATGAGGTATAATAGGTAGGAATGAAAAAAATAACTCTAATTCTATTTGGTTTTCTGTTTATCCTGCCTATATCTGTAGATGCCCTGCCTAATCCAGATGCAATTGTGGGTCTTGTTAACCAAGAGCGTACAAAAATTGGCCTGAATCCCCTGAAGGTTAATTATAAGCTAGTAGAGGCAGCGAAAACCAAGGCGGTTTCACTCGCCAAGATTGAAGATTTAAAACACACCAAATCAATAAATGGGGGATTATGGTGGCCTTTAATTGATGCTGGATATGTATATAGATTAGTAGGAGAGAATTTGGCACTTAATATTGAAATACCAGAAGAAGTGGTTTCAAGCTGGATGGGTTCTCCTTCGCATCGAGAAAATATACTTGAGCGTTCATTTGAAGACATCGGTGTTGCTGTGGCTTCAGGGTATTTTGAGGGTCTCCCAGCTTCTTATCTGGTGATGTATACCGCCACACCGAAGTCGGATAGGGTACTCGGTGCATTTTCAGAAAATAAAAAATCCGAAGAAGAGATTGTTAAAGAGCTGATGGACACAATAATTGCTCTCTTGAAAGAAATCCTCCTAATCCAAAAAAATCTCTATGTTTCATAAGTTCCATCTTTCGCCAATTTACAAGAAGCTTCTTTTGATTAATTCGGTTTTTATTATTGCTGTTTCACTTATTGTGTGGAGAGTTTCTATTCAAGAAAAAAGACCAGTAGTGCTTCCTATACCGCCGGAGTATGAAGTTCTCACTTCGTCTTCAACGCCACTATCTTTGAGTATCCCAATAATCAATGTAGAGGCGAATGTAGTATCGGTTGGTAAAACTCGTGGTGGTAATATGGCTGTGCCAGAAAAGTATGAAGATACGGGCTGGTATCGATATGGATATGGGCCGGGGACAGCTGGGAACTCTGTCATTGCTGGTCATTTGGACAATGGGGGTGGAAAGCCAGCAGTTTTCTATGATCTTGGCAAATTACGCATTGATGACAGGGTATATGTGACTAATGAGGCAGGGGAGAAGCTTGAATTTAAGGTTACAGGGATGTCTCTGTATGACTATAAGAATGCTCCTCTGGAGCTTATTTTTGGCCCTACAGACAAGATTCGGCTCAATCTTATAACCTGTGACGGGGTTTGGCTTCCGGCCGAAAAGATATACGATGAGAGGTTGGTGGTTTTCACCGAATTTGTGGGTATTGTAAATTAATTTGTTTTATGTTATAATTTAAATATAATGAAAACTGTGAAAAAATATCTTATACCAAGCGAGGAGAATCAATACAAACCACACCTTTTAAGAAAGGCGAGTCTTGCGGTGATCGCAACCTTGTCTGTGGCAATTTTTGCATTGGGCGTATTTCAGAACACTGTTTTTATGAAAAGTGATTTTCTCTCTGCTGTTATATCTCGTGTGCTGGTGGATTTGGCCAATGAAAACCGTGTTGAAAATAATCTAAATGGCCTTACCAGTAATCCAATGCTCGAAGAAGCCGCCAGGCAAAAAGCCGAAGACATGGCATCCAAGGGATACTTCGCACACAATAGTCCAGACGGCACCACCCCTTGGTATTGGATTAAAAATGCGGGATATAAATTTGCTTATGCTGGTGAAAACTTGGCTGTGAATTTTAGTGACTCCGAAGATGTGGATAAAGCTTGGATGAATTCTCCTGGCCACAGAGCAAATATTTTACACAGTAAATTTACTGAGATTGGAATTGCGACCGCCAGGGGAGAATATAAAGGAAAAAGTACGGTTTTCGTAGTTCAAATGTTTGGAAGGCCAATTGACGGCGACCGTATTGGAGAAGGCACGGCTTCGGCAGTGTTGGCTCAAGTTGATACCCAAGAACCGACGGCAGTGCCTCAATCTGGCTCCTCGGTGGCGGTTTTGGGGGAAGCATCAGAGACGGTATTGGCAGAATCTGCAGAGCGCATTGTCCCAATATCTCCAACAGAAACATATATTGAAATTGAAAATGCTGACCTTTTTGCCACACCCCAAGAAGAAGTAACTGTTGAAAATAGCGCCAGCCCAATTGAAGAGCTAGCTTCTCAACCAACTCGTGTTATCAATACTTTGTATTTAATAATTTCAGGAATACTGATACTTTCTATCGCTTTGGCTATAGGTATAGAAATGAAAAGACAGCATCCAAAGATTATATTAGCAGGATTCGTGCTTCTGGCATTCGTCCTCACCCTTATGTATATCTACCAAGGGCTTTTCTGGTCTCAAGTAGTTATAGTTTAAGAACCGTTTTTAGTTTTTAGTTTCAAGTTTTGAGTTACTAAAAACTGACGACTTAAAACTAAAAACTACTTCTCTATTTCGCGTGTAAATCCACATAGATATCCTCCAGTGCTCTAACCGCATCTCCGGCAGCTATATTATTTTGGTGATAGACAGAGTCTGTAGAATCTCCCGCGGCCCAAACCCCAGATATGGAAGTTTTTTGTGTCTTTGGATCTATGACAATTTGTCCGTATTTATTTAGGGGAAGTAAGTCTTTTACAAACTCTGTGGCTGGTATAAGGCCTATTTCTACAAAAACTCCACCAGCTGGCATTTCTGTAGTTATCTTTGAATTATCATCTTGGTAAACAATAGAGCTGACAAATTTATCTCCTTTTATTTCAATGGGCGTAGCATATTCAAGCGCTTTCATCTTTGGGTTAGACATAACCTTTTTAACTGTCACGGGGTCGGCTCTAAATGGACCGTGCGTCATTAGGGTCACACTTTTAGCATATGCCAAAAGCTGAGCAGCTGTTTCAAAGCCAGCATTTCCACCACCGATGACTACCACATCTTGTCCGGAAAATATTGGCCCATCGCAAGAGGCACAATATGTAATACCTTTATTTTCGAATTCCTCTGCTCCCGGGATGGTGAGCTTTCTTCTTTGACTTCCTGTGGCAATGAGAACAGTTTTGGCTTCGTACTCGCCCTTGTCAGTTTTTACAAGAAAGCCATTGTCAGTCTTTGAGACATTTTGTATGGTTTCGTTTTCTTTGACATCTACTATTTCTCCAGAATAGGCGAGTAGGTGATCTTTCAAAATTTTTGCCAACTCTGGTCCAGAGATTTTGACTGTTCCTATCCAGTTTTCAATGCCTTCTGATACGTTAGACTGCCCACCCCACTCTTTTGTAATGAGGACGGTTTTGAGCTGTTTTCTTGAGGCATAGACTCCGGCAGATACTCCCGCTGGTCCCCCGCCCAAAATTGCTAAATCGTACATAAAAGAATAATGAATAATGAATAATGAATGTTGGTAAAGGATAACATATCAGGGTTGGAGAATGAAGAATGGAGGAGATATGCAAATACATAGGTTCCACCTCTGTGCTTACGTACATTGACTATCTAAACAGTCAACTCCGTCGTTCGTGAACGACGGGGCTAGTAAAAAGTAAGTAAAAAGAATGGCTCAGATTAGCCATTTGAATACGCCATAGGGTGGCGCATTGAAACATGGGCCTCTCTGGTACTTTTCTAACAAATACATAGGACTACCCTATGTACATAGGGTAGTCCTATGTATTTGGGATTTGTTTGAAATCTCGACCATTTGTATGTCGTCCTTAACAAATCACATTTGTACGATATATCGTACAAATAGTTCTAAGTTGATAGTTTTGAGTTTTAAGAAGAGTCTTTCGTTTTACTAAAAACTACCAACTTAAAACTATTCCACTATTTCAGCTTTGACCTCCTTAAAAATGCAGGCACAGCTCCCCAATCATCTTCTTCAGTGTCTTCTGGCTTTGGTGCTACTGTCGCCTGTGGCTCTGGCTTTTTGTCGTCAGCTTTAGCATCTTTAGAACCAAAGACGGGCATACTGTTGTGGATTCTTCCTTTCTTATCATCAGCTCCTGCGTCTTGTTGGAATAAAGTTTTCTTGACCATATTGTCTGGGAATCCAGATGCAATAACGGTGATTTTTATTTCTCCCTTTTTAAGTTTTTCATCTCGGACAGTTCCGAATATGATCTTGGCATTTGGGTCGACAGATTCAGTGATAACCTTGGCAGCATCTTGAATTTCAAACATAGTGAGATCGTCTCCACCAGCAATTGAGAAGAGGACACCCTTGGCGCCAGCAATAGAGATTTCAAGAAGTGGGGAATTGATAGCTGATCTTGCAGCTTCTTCAGCGCGCTTTTCTCCAGTGGCGTATCCAATACCCATGAGGGCGGCACCAGCATTTTCCATAACTGCACGAATGTCCGCAAAGTCTATATTGATAAGTCCTGGTGTAGTAACAAGGTCAGATATTCCTTCTACAGCTTGACGGAGGATATCATCACACATTGCAAAAGCGTTTTTAGCAGTAGTGTCTTTGTCTATAGTAGAAAGTAGTCTATCGTTTGGGATGATAATAATGGCGTCCACAGACTGCTTAAGTTCCTCGATGCCTTGTTCTGCGATTCGCATTCTCTGGAGACCCTCAAAGAAAAAAGGCTTGGTGACAACGGCAACAGTTAAGCATCCAGATTCTTTGGCTGTATGAGCAACAGCCGGCGCCGCCCCAGTTCCAGTACCACCACCCATACCACAAGCTATGAATACCATGTCGGCACCTTTTATAGATTCTTGGATTTCTTCTTTTGTTTCTTCAGCAGCGCGTTTTCCGAGCTCTGGATTCATACCGGTGCCGAGTCCTCGAGTGAGGTTTTTACCGATATGTATTTTTTTCTTAGCCAAAGAGTGGTGGAGGTCTTGTGCGTCAGTGTTTACAGCGATGAAGTCAACTCCGCGTACTTTGGAGTTGATCATATGGTTGACGGCATTCTTTCCAGAGCCACCAATTCCAAGGACTTTGATGCGAGCGAATGCTTCAACTTCAGGTTTAATTTGGGGCATAGTGTTTTTCGGGTAAATAATCTTGAATAAGGCTGATAAGCAGAGGGGGGGGGAAATAGAGCTCCCTGACCCTCTATACTTAGTAGAGCCATAATAGCAAAGCCATAAAAAAAGGGAAGAATCTTGACGAAAAAGTGGTACCGTGTCCTATTATGGCAGAAAAGGTCTCAGAGAATTTTTTAGTTTATTAGAAATTGCTCTTATGATATTTAAAGGGTTTTTTAGGATTGTTCCACCGCTATCTTCTTCTTGAAGTCCGAGAATACAGAGGCCAAGAGCTACGGCAAAAAGCGCATCTTTAACTTTACCCTTTTCTTTCTCTGGAAAATTAAGATGGGCCACTCGAGATGGAAGTTTGAGTGATGCTTTTGCGAAATCTTCAATGGTGCCAATCGAAGACCCTCCACCAGTGATGATAATGCCTGCTGGTAGTAGTCCGTTGCGCCCAATTTTTTTCAAATGTGCGTCAATCAATTCAAACATATCAGATAATCTGGCTCCAATGATTTCATCTAGTCTTTTTTTTGGATAAGACGAGTGGGTTATGCCTCCATGTTTTAGTGTTTCGGCTTCTTCGAGCGGTATGCGTAGCCCTAATGCTATATCGTTTGTTATATCATTTGATCCTAAGGGGAATACTTCCAGAGAAATAGGAATATTATTTTCAAAGACAACAATGGAGATTGTTTCGGATCCAATGTTTGCTAGAACACACCCAGCAATTTTCTGGGCCTTGGTAAGTGTGACGAAACTTGCGGCGATGGGAGAAGCTACCACATCTATAACCTCAATTCCCGCTTCTTCAACGGCGTCTACTAGATCTTTTAGATGATTTTCAAGGCTCGTAATAAAAAGGGCTTTCACTTCTAGTTTCATTCCCTTAAGCCCTAAAGGGTGATTACCCAGAACTTCTTTTCCATCCACACGATACTTTATCGGTATGTCATAAATTATACGTCGATTTTGGGAGAGGGCAGTAGGGATCGCTTCACGTGACAAGTCCATTACTTTTTGGGTATCAAGTTCAGTAATTTCAGAATCAGCTCGAGAAATAATGGTGGAACCGGTAGAGACAACACTTGAAAGGCCAACTCCGCCGACGGATATATAAGCTCTTTTTATCTGGATTCCAGATGTTTTTTCTGCTTGAGATACAGCCATCTTTAGACCTCGCATAACTTCGCTGGGATTGACTATATAGCCATGCCGAAGACCCCTTGACTCCGCAAAGCCTGTTCCAAGTATTTTCGGATGACTCAGGTCTTCATTGTGGTCTTGCTCAGCAACAACCACCTTGATCTGATAGGTTCCGATATCTATACCAACTGAAATATTTCGGGACATAGGGGGGGTAGAATACAGAATAACAGATAGAGATTATTTATTATCTCCTGTCCGTAAAAAATTGAGATTTTTAAATGTTAAAATGTTTTCTCAATTTTTTTTCTTCACTCTCCATTCTACTACCGTGTGTCATTCCTTTCAAATGAAGCAAACCGTGGATAAAGAGAAAACCAACAAATTGGTAGTAAGTATTTTTGAAAAGGGTAGCTTCTTTTTTTGCTTTTTTTGAGCAGATAAATATTTCACCCTCTTTTTTTGAAAGTGGAAATGACAAAACATTGGCTACCTTGTTCTTCTCTCTATATATTCGATTAAGGTTTTTAGATTTTGTTTCACCTATGAATACTAAAGATAGATTGTAGTCTTTTCCTAAGGTGGTGTTTTTGATCTCAACAAAAGGCAAGCGTGGAAGCTTGCCTTTTGTTTTGTTTATTAGAGAAAATGTATCTGAATTATCTCCTTTTTCTGTTATTTGTTCTGCCATTTTCTGGTATTTTACCAAGCTTGATTTGTTCTGCAATTTCTACTTTCCTAGCAAGCTTTTTCATAGTTTTCTTGTGCTTCACTGCTTCAGAAACATTTCTGCTCGCATATCTAATGCTTCTGACACGAGGAAGAACCCCAGATCCTTGCACGCGCTTAGTAAAGCGACGTAGGAGTGACAGGCCACTTTCGTTTTGATTTCTTTCTACTTGAACATTTATCATAGGTCGTAAATACTAGCAGTATAAAGAAGGGAAGTAAAGAGGGGGAATGGGTAGCTTTTAGGCGATCAGTAGATCGTGCCGGGAGGCGTAATTAGGTTTTAGCTGTTAGTCGATCAGTAGATCGTGCCGGGAGGCGTAACTGGTTTTTAGTCCCGACGTAAGGTCGGGACTAAAAACCTTAAGGTTCGGAACATATTTGTACGATATATCGTACAAATAGTTTTGAGTCCCGACGCAAGGTTGGGGTGAATAGTTAGCCCAGACGATTCTGTCGGGCGACCTTGCGTCGGGACTGTCAGGTTTTAGCTTATAAAACAAAAGACTCTCCCACAAA
>CAZMSV010000002.1:0-27740 GCA_964569075.1 uncultured Candidatus Saccharibacteria bacterium | reverse complement strand
TATCACATCAGCTTTTTTGATGTTTTTAATATAAATAGAGAAAATTAGGTGTGAGGGCGATTTTAAGTCAGGAAAGCCAAGAAACACCCCGAGCTCGCAAATTGCGAGCTCGGGGTGTTTCTCCTCTCCTCTATTTCTTACTCTTGAAAACTTTGTCTACAATTCCGTATTTGACCGCCTCTTCGGCTGTCATAAAGAAGTCCCTGTCGGCATCTTTGGAGATTTTTGCTAATGTCTGACCTGTGTGTTTTGCCAGAATACTATTTAGTCGATCACGAGCCTTGAGAATTTGACGAGCAGATATTTCAATGTCCGATGCTTGTCCCTCAGCACCACCGAGTGGCTGATGGATCATAACTTCGGAGTTTGGAAGAATAAATCTTTTGCCCTTGGCGCCAGATGCCAAAAGTACAGAGGCCATTGAAGCAGCAATGCCCATACATATTGTAGAAACTTCTGGTTTGATATGTTGGATAGCATCGTATATAGCAAGACCGGAGTAAACACTTCCACCAGGGGAGTGAATATAAAGATGTATGTCTTTTTTTGAATCCTCTGATTCAAGGAAAAGAAGCTGGGCGATTACTATGTTTGCCACATTGTCATCAATTGTCCCGCCAAGGAAAATTATTCTCTCACGCAAAAGCCGAGAGTATATGTCGTATGCTCTTTCACCAAACTGCGATTTTTCTATAACGGTTGGGATTAACATATAGGTAATTGTTAGTTTTAAGTAGTGCAATATTACATGATTCACCCCACTTTTCAAGTTAGGGGATGCAGAAGGAATAACGAAGAAGGAATGATGAATAAAGGACAATATACACCATCCAACTTCTCGACCTATAGGTCGAGAAGTTGGAGGGTGGGTAGAGTTAATATGTGCTAGTGCTAAAAACCCTAAAAATATAGATTTTGGGGTCAAATCCTTGCATTTTTAAATCAAGTATGGTATAATTAAGGGTAGAAGTGGTGGATTTCCTACCGACGACCCAGCGTTCTGGGAATGTTCGTTTCAAAAATAAGGAGATGACCCCATGGCCAACACCATGACGCCAGACGAGTTGGTTGAGGTCGTGCGCAAGTATGTGGAGGCGGGGATGCTCCTCGCACCGCGCGGTGACGAGTTGGTTGAGGTCGTGCGCAAGTATGTGGAGGCGGAGATGCTCCTCGCACCGCGCGGTCTCGTGTATGTGAAGCTCGCCGAGCCCCACAACCCCGACTCGTTCTACGAGAACCGGGAAGGTCTCTGGGTTTGGGGTGGCTACCGCAGTCAGGTGGTCGCGAAGGCGAAGCCAACTCCGGCTGGTGCCGAGTTCAGCGCCCGGAGCTTCGAGCTCAAGAGGGATATGAGCGACGTCGGGATCGAAAGCTCCCTGCCAGATGGGCATCTCTTTGATGAAGGCGTGCTCTGTGCCATCATCGCAGATCTCATCTCAAAGCAGGAGGGTGGAAAGGAGGGCACGCTGTTGAATAACGGCCATGCCAACCTGTTCTACACCAGCTCATGTGTCGTCTTTGTGTACTGGAGCGCTGACAACCGCGTGTGGAGCGTCGACAAGGATAAGCAGAATCTGTGGCTTCTGGAACAAGTAATAGATAGTTTTAAATCATCATCAAACATTCCAACATTCTCAAGAATATTGGAATGTTCTGAGGGCTTACCATTAGGCAACCCTACTTCACAACTTCTGGTTAATATTTATATGAATGAGTTTGATCGATATGTGAAACATGAGCTTAAGGTTAAATACTATATTCGCTACGCTGACGACTTTGTTTTTCTTTCGCACAATAAAAAGGATTTAGAGGCGCTTCTTTCGCAAGTATCAGACTTTCTTGTACAAAATCTTAAACTGGCTTTGCATCCAGACAAGGTTTTTATAAAAACATTTTCGTCTGGAATTGATTTTCTAGGTTGGGTACATTTTCCTAAGCACAGGATTTTGCGTACTGCGACAAAAAGAAGGATGTTCCGAAATGTTAGAAAGCATTACACACCAGAAAGCACAGCCTCTTATCTAGGGTTACTCTCTCATGGGAACAGTTATAAACTTCGAATAAAATTGCAAAGAGTTTCACAAGGTATTAAGCTAGAGCCAAAGCTAAAAGCTGCAAGTCCCGACCAAAGCGTCTGGGCTAACGACAGTTTCGTTTGTTTGGCAGAGTATTTACTGTATTTACTTAAAACTAACAACTCAAAACTGTAACCCCCCATGCGTCTTCACAGATTTTACACCCCAGAAGAAATCGGCGACAAAGATAGTGTCGTTATTCGCGATTCGGCGCTTATTCACCAGCTCCTTTCAGTCTTTCGTTTCACAGTAGGTGGACAGATTATTCTTTTTGATAATACTGGTTTTGAATATTATATTTTGATTTCATCTCTTGAGAATGGAGAGATTATGGGTTCGGTCATTTCAAAAAAGGAAAGCAAAAATACCCCAGCTCGAGAGCTTCATCTTTTTTATTCAATCACCAAAAAAGACACATTTGAATGGGTACTTGAGAAGGGGACAGAGCTTGGTGTGACTCGCTTTATACCGATACTCTCTGATAGAAGCGAAAAGAAAAATATAAATATTGAAAGAGCAGAAAAGATTTTAATAGAAGCATCAGAACAATCAGGCAGAGCAACACTGCCGGTGCTCTCTCAAATTATGAACCTTGAAGATGCCATAAATGCAGAGTTTCCTTGCTTTGCTTTTGACCCAAAGGGAGATACTTTCACTATAGAGCACGCACAAAATTATTCTCCTTTAGGAATATTTGTTGGACCAGAGGGTGGATGGACAGATAGAGAAATTTTTCTTTTTAAGAAAAATAATATGCGGGTGTATTCTTTGGGTCATCAAACTCTACGAGCAGAAACAGCGGCGGTCGCTATTTCAAGTCTTATACTTTTGCAATAGTTATTCTTGGCTTTCTAGAAACTCTATTACCTTTTCGTTTAGAAACATTTGGCCAACATAGAGTCTGGCGCGGATTGGGTCAGCACTCGGATGAGCGATAAGTATTTTTTCAGTTTCTGTTCGCACTTTGTCTCCGTCTGGAGATATTTTTTCTTCTTCCGATATTTTATTTAGTATGAGTTGTATCTTTGCCTTCTTAATTGCTGTTTCTGTCCAATCTTTTTTTATACCCTCTTCTGTTTTATTAACTTGTTTTAAATATTCTTCAAAATTTACACCAGCACGAGCCACATCGTCTTGAAATTGTGCGAGCATTTTCTTGAGTTCATTTTCAATCAGGATCTGAGGAACAGATATTTCAGTTCCCTTGAGGATATTTTCCAGTATCTCTGTCCGCCTTTTTTCTTTTGCGCGAATACTTTTTTCTTTAGTCAGGTTTTCTTTGGCCTTTTCCCTGAAGTCGGAGACGTCCTTAAACTGTCCAATCTTTTTTACAAATTCGTCATTTACCTCTGGGAGATCTTCGTCTTTTATTTCCCCGTGCTTGTGGTCATCAGAATTTTTGTTTTTGTGCATTTCCATATGGGCGAAGTTTTTACGAATTTCATTTATTACATCATCCACTTCTTTTTCTGATACAAGAAATATCTCTTCTGACACAACCTCACCGGCAATCTTTTTGTAGGGGGGAAGTTTAAATTCTGGGAGTACAGATATTGTTATAGAAAAACCAACGGGAGTTTGGGGGGCCAGTTTGGTAATTTTGACTTCTGGTTCTCCAATAACAAAAACTTTTTCACTTTCAATAATCTGCGGATAAACTTCATTCAAAGCGCCCTCACTCGCTTCGCCCAAAATGTGCATTTCTCCCAAGCGTTCCACTAGCATATTTTCTGGTACGTGGCCCCTTCTAAATCCAGGAAGTTCGGCATTCTTGCCGATCTCCTTAAGGGCCTTTTCCCTGTGTTTATTCAGTAGTTCAACATCAATCTCGCCCTCAATGAGTATTCGGGAGTCTGGGAGTTTTTCAGTTTTTGAAAGAGTGAAATGTTTTTTCATTTGGTTGTCGGTTTATTTAGGGAATAATTTCACCAGTCTAAAGAAACAATAGACAAAAGGCAACCCCGTCCTGAGCTTTGTCGAAGGACGGGGTTGCCTTTTGAGTGGGTTGGTTATTCAAGCTCTATTTGTCCAGAACCTTCTGATTCAGTTTCTATACTATTCATCTCAGAGCCAAGTCCTGAAAAATCAGTATTGTTGAGGTCTGCTTCGATTGAGTCTAGATCGTCTGATTCTCCTTGGCTTTGAAGCAACTGGATCTCAGCCTGAGCATCGGCGGACGCCTCTTGTCCTTCTATATTTTGGCTTTTATTTTGAGTTCTGTTCGTTTCTGTTTGACCCCAAAAATATAGCCCACCAAGGACGAGCGCCAATATGATAATGATCACCCCAATTGCTGGTCCTATGGATTTTTCATCCTGAGGGGCTGGTGACATTTGTATTTGTTCTCCTGTTGGTTCCATATAGATTTTAATTAGTTTGTATTAATTTATTCTACACTATCTGCCGAATTTGTGGATGTTTCTACCCCAACTCGAAGCCCCTTGAGTTTTGTAACGGCCTTTATAAGTAATTTGTGCGCTTCCTTTAAATCAGTTCGTATTTGTTCTATCAGAGTGCGAAGTTCAGTGAATGCTCCCTTAAGTTCTTCTTTTGAAATTGCTTCTTCAAATATTTCTGGTATTTGAGAGATTCCATTTTGGGCCGATTCTATACTCACTTTGGCTTCCTCTACAAGGCCCACTGCTTCCTCAGTGTCTCCGCCTTCACTTTCTATTTTTTCTATTCTAGATTCAATACGTAGCACTAGTTTTTCTAGTCTTTCTACTGCGGCGTTAAGACGTCTAGTCATCCATTCAAGATGAGCACTAATGCGGTCTTTCATATTTTGTTCACGCTCTATCTGGCGCTCTTCTTGTCTGTCATTTGCCAATTCTTTTCTTTCTTGCATTTGTTCTCTATTTTTTTCAATTTGGTTTTGACGAGCTTCTCTGTTGAGTTCCAGTTGAGCTCTCGCTTCAACCTGCTGTGTGTCTGTGTTGGGCTCTTCAGCAAATATACCAGATGTGAATGTGAAAAATAAAGAGAGGGCCAATAGTCCGATAATTTTTTTCATAAATATAATATATGTAGTTATTTTAATAATTCTTTACACCAATATTGTGGTGTCTATATGGTAAGACGGTCCTTTGTGGGTATTTCTTACTACATTAGTGTACTACAAAAGGCCCGCCCTGATTATAGGGCGGGCCTTTTGTTATTTGCCATATTTATCTTTATACATCTGGCTTCCTTCGGTGAAGCATTTCTCGGCCTCTTCTTTGTTTTTAAACCCCAATGTTTTTACTTCCTTATTCTGGAGTTTTTTATATGTACTAAAAAAGTGTTCTATTTCCTTTAGTGTATGTTTATCTATTGTGTTTAGATTCTGGACACTATCCCAACGCGGGTCTTCTATGGGTACGGCAACGACTTTGTCGTCGCCTTCTCCACCATCAACCATATTCATAATTGCTACTGGGCGAACCTTAACCAATGCACCTGGCACAAACTGGTGGGTTGAAAGTAAAACCACGTCTACGGGGTCCCCATCTTTCCAGAGTGTTTGTGGTATGAACCCATAGTTAAACGGATAGTCTTGGGTAGAGTTTAGAACTCTATCAAGGGCAATGAGTCCAGTTTTTTTGTCCATCTCGTATTTATTTTTTGATCCCTTATTTATTTCAACGACAACGTTCATCGCATCAACTTTTCCGGGTTCAATGTCGTGCCAAAGATTCATATTTAATTAATTTAATTCTTGGTCCAGACTTATCGTCGGGATTTGAAGTTTTCATTAGCCTGTTTCTTCAGGAGTAGCGATCGCATCCGAGATTTCTGGTTTTTCTTCTGACATCTTTTCTTGCGGAGCGTTGGATGTTTCAGGGGTGTCTGGCAGGGCTTCTGCTTCGGCCAAATTTTCTCCGGCAACAGACTGTATGTCTATCTTCCACCCAGTGAGTTTCGCAGCCAAGCGAACATTTTGGCCTCCGCGTCCGATAGCCAAAGACTGCTGATCTTCAGAGACCTGTACGTGCGCTTGTTTGTTTTCTTCGTCAATGACAACTGATACAACTTTTGCTGGAGAGAGCGCATCCTCGATGAATTTCTTTGGGTCAGCCGACCATTCAATAATGTCTATTTTTTCTCCGCCGAGCTCACTGGTCACAGTAGATACTCGTACTCCTCGTTGTCCAACCATAGAACCAACAGGGTCAATGTGTTCGTCTTTAGAATATACTGCAACCTTACTTCTGTTGCCAGCTTCACGGGCTATGGCTTTTATCTCTACCGCACCACTCGCAACTTCCGGCGCTTCTTGCATAAATAATTTTTCAAGAAATTTTGGGTGAGAGCGTGACAGGCGCAGGAATATTCCTTTGGGTGTTTCTTCTACACGATACAGATATGCCCTGACACGCTCACCTTGTGCGAATCTTTCACCGGGTATTTGTTCTTCATATGGTAGGAGACCAGTAGCGCGACCCATATCAACAAATATATTGCCTCTCTCAACTCTCTGTACTGTTCCAGTGACAATGTCACCTTCACGAGATCCGAATTCTCCCATGACAGAAGCTTTTTCCGCTTCGCGAATTTTTTGCATTATGACTTGTTTGGCGGTCTGAGATGCAATGCGTCCGAAGTCGCTCTTGTTTTCTAGAGGAAAAACAATCTCTTCATCTAGCTCTGCTTCTCTTTTTATTTTCTGTGCATCTTCTATGAGGATATGATGTTCAGAGTTGAAAAAAATTCTTTCATCAGTTTCTTCGCGTACAAATTCTTCGTCGTTGTCTGTGATGATGACTCGCGTATCGTCAACTACGATTTTAACTTGGTAGAATTCAACCTTTCCTGTGTTTATATCAAATTTAGCGCGTACGATTTGTCCGCGTTTTCCGTACTCTTTTTTGTATGCAGTGGCCAGAGCCATCTCAATGGCTTCTATTATTTTCTCTTTCGGTATTCCTCGCTCTTGTTCCATTTGGTCAAGAACGGAATTTATTACTTTAAGGTCAAACATCTTGTTTTATGAATATTAATGAATATAAAAATTTTTACCGAGCATTTTTTACCCACAGACTGTTTGAAATAAATAAGCAAACGGTGTGCGGGTAAAAAAATGAGCTCGCCTTTCGGGCGAACCAACATTCAATCACTCCTTAATTATAGCAAATACACATTTTTTGTCAAATGAGTTGAAAGTTTGCAGATCTTTTAGTGTTGCAATATCTATAAAAGTAGAAAATTTTAATTAAAAAATAAAAAAAACCGCCCCCGAGTAGGGGGGGGGCGGCGGAGTCAATCGGACATTTAGATCAGTGGAGATCTTCCGCCTCTCCATGATCCACGGCCCAACTTGGGGTAAAAATTCCCGGACCCGTTTATTCTTCGTCGGGAGAATCAGAAATCTGGGTTCGGATAACGTCATCAGGAATATGGCACGAATCCATTTTTCACCTCTCTGGTAAGTGTGCAGAGCATGATTCTAAGCTCCCCAATCCATTACAAATACAGTATACTTTGCAGGTTGTCGTCAAGTTGATTCATCGGTTTAGGTCACTTTTCAAAAGACGAAAGATCTATAAAGTAATTGGTAAATTAGAATCCCTATAAATTTAATGAAGACCCTGGAGAAACTGGCTGTAGAGTTGCATCAGAGAAAATTGGCTAACGGGGCAAATCTCTTTCTGTTTAGCAGAAAAGGGATGCCCATATTCATACGGACTTTGTTTTTTGCTGGCTCACGTTTTGACACCATTCCTGGTACATCGCATTTTCTTGAACACATGCTTGTGGCTGGAACAGAAAAATTTCCCACAAAAAATCTTATAGCAAAGCACCTAGAAAGAGTTGGCGGTGATTTTGGCGCAGCGACGAATGGTAATTTTGTAAGATTTGATATTGAGATTCCAGAGTCAGGGGATTTAATTGCTGGTATGGAAGTATTAGACCAGTGCCTTAACCACTCGCTTTTTGATGAAAGAACTATTGAAAATGAGAGAGGGTCCATTTTTTCGGAAATTAAGTCTAGAAAAAGCAATCCAAATGAGGTAGTCGTTGATTTGTTTAATTCGCTCGCGTTCCAAGGAACCCTACTGGAGAAAGGTGTACGAGGAGAGATTGAGGACGTGAAATCAATTAGCCGAGCAGTATTAATTGATCATAAAAATAGTTTTATTAATTCTGGTCATGCCTGTTTTATTGCTGCTGGAGATATTAGTATTGACCAGTTGGCGAGTTTTTTAAGTGAGGTTAATCTTCCGTACCAAAAAAGGTTTAATGTTCAGGAAATACTACCGATTATAAACATAACAACATCGGCTGTAAAACGATACTCTGATGTTAAGGAGTTACACATAATGCTTGGATGCAGAACATCTTTTGATGACTACAAAGAATATTGTGCTCTACAGGCTCTCAATATTATTTTGGCAGTTGGTAGGGGGTCCAGACTGACTACGTTGTTGAGGTATAAGAATGGATTGGTATATTCAGTTTCTGGAAGTATTGTAGATTCCGGCGATTGGGGATCATTCAGAATCAAACTTACTTGCGATAGGAATAACTGGGAAAAAGCGAGAAAACTTATATACGACTTGTTTGATGATATTCGTAAAGGTGGTGTCTTGGAAAGTGAACTAGAAATAGTGAAATGTAAGATATCTAAAGGGATGATTCGAAACTTGCAAACTTCCAAATCGTGGGTTGATAATCACGATGTAGAGGCATTGCTATCGCCTGAATCGTTGCATACCGTTGAGGATTATGTTCAAAACATCAATTCTCTATCAGTTAATGATATTAGTTTTGTTGCCAATAAATACTTGGAACCAAAGTATTTTTATACTGCGATATGTGGAGACATAGACATATAAAAGAAAGGACCCCCAACCGGTTACGTTGAGGATCCTGACCTTGTACTCTCGATTCTTCGCTGGCTATTCGGGAGTCGCTCTCGAATCAGCGTCAGAATCTTCGGAATAGTCATCCGAGAGAGGGCCACCATCATCTGCCATATATTTCACCCCCTCCGGGTATTTTAAGGTTTAAACCTCAATCCAGAAGAATCAAGTCTAATATGATAGTAGGCATATTTACAGGTTTGTTAAGGCAACATGAGAGGAAAACTATAAATAAAGAATATCCCCCGAAGCGCGCATTGCGCTTCGGGGGTTTCTTGGGCGCCAAGGGCGCCCAGCAACAACACGCCTTTCAATTTATTGGTTTGGATACCAGATCACTTGTCGTGGAAGACCAAGCATCAGCACCCGTTCTCCTTGGTGAGCTTCAGCGAGTCCGTACTTGGCACCGGTCTCGAGCATCCTCTCCGCAACGGCATACATTAGTTCCTTGTAGGCAACATCGTAGGCCGTTAGAGTAAGGCTTTTCCATTCCTGACCACATTCATTGAGGAAGCCAGAGAACATTACCGTAGGCCAAACACATGTGTGCCCAAAGCCCAAGACGTGCGTTAGTTCGTGGTACCCGATGTAGAAGCCGGGGAGTAGACTTGGCTCAAAAACTTCGAAAGTGGCCCCGACGGTCTCGCGTATTCCGTTCGTGACAATCCAATTACTTGGTCCGGCCCTTCCGGTACTCAGCATGGTTCTGTTTACCCAAACGCGCAAACCCTTTCCTGCGGGCAGTTCAGAGATATTGGCTGGTTTGAACAGATCTTGACCGTATATACTTTCTACAGAGTCAATTACTGACCAGAATCCAATTGAATCTGTTGGAGAGATTGGATCAGTAGAAGCATTGCGGTCAAAGGCCGTCATCAGGGGAGAGTCTACTTTGGAAAGATAATTTACATGGTATATCCATCCCCCAATAACATTGTCCCTAAAGTAGAAAGCGAGGTTGTTCGGTATTGGGGTGTAGGCCAGTTCCAAACTCTGGGCTATCTTTTGCCCAGAATATATCCCGAAAGATATAGTTCCTTCTCTCGGTATTCTTAGGACATTGACATTCCCAAAGTTGACTTTTTTCAGAGCGATGAGGGTAGGGAAAAAACGCCGATTTGCCGTGTCTTTGTCGTCAATGATGAGGTCAACGCTATCCGCATCAGCTACGATGGAAAAGCTCCCATCAGGGGAGACATCTACGGAATCTCGCACTCCGCTGTAGGTGACGAAGATTCGCCAATCGCCAAATCCTACCAGTCCACTCTGAAGTCCGTAGACATTTCCAGAAATAGTTGGCGGTTGGTAGACCGTTACCGTGGCTTGGACAGTAGCTGTGCCACCTTCTCCAGAGCAGGCAAGCGTTACGACATAACTGCCGACACTTGTTCCGATAAAGGAGAATGTTCCACTAGAAGTACCCTGTGGTGGGGAAGACCATGATTGAGAGAGTGGTGTGCCGTTTTGGCACTCCCAGGTAAAAGCAACGCTTTTACCAATTGCGATTGATGCACTCTGTGGACTGAGGATTGCTATCGTTTTGTTTACCGCCCGTATTGATACTTTGTCCGAGACCGTACCCCCAGCACCAGAGCAGGTGATTGAGAGTTCAAAGTCACCAACCGCTTGGGGAGTGTAGCTCTCACTACCACTTCCTGCGGGGATTGTTCCATCTCTCCACGATGGGATGCAGGTGGCATTCTTGATTATCCAAGAGATTGTCATGGGTTGGCCAACAATGGCCAGTTTGGGATTGGCATCAATCTTGGCTTCGGGTTTTGGGTCCGGAAACTCAGTGGGGGTTTTGCCCCCACAGCCGAAAAGGGCGAGGACAAGAGTCCATGCCCAAAGGTAGCGAGTGGACATTTTTCCTCCTTGAAGAATTGAAAGATTGTGTTGTTAAGGTTCAAACCCTTGACAGGGATTCTATTTTAATTATGTACTTTGTTTGTAAAATGGCAAGTCTCTGTATTTGATGTTTGTGTATATCCCACAAAGACAATAAAATGTAATACTGTGTACAATATGTCCCTCGTTTCTTTAAACGGTGTTATAATTTTGGCATAGAGAGGGCAACCCTTTCCTTGGTGTGTGTTTTATTTAACTTCTTATTTATTGATTATTATTTAATGAAATTTAAAATTTTATGCCTCCAGAAAATATACAAAATCCAATTATCAGCAGCGACAAACCTACAAAGGGCAAAAGCATCATATTGCTCGTGGCTGTCTTTATTGCTCTTATTTTAATTATGTATTTTTTAATGAGAAGTCCCACTACTATCACTAGTCCAGTAGAAGTAAACTCCAATGTGGTGACTAGCCAGACCGATATAGCGAATGCCCTTACCCCAGAAGATAGACTTCCACAGGGGTTTCCAAGCGATATCCCAGTTGATACAGCTGAGATGATAGAAAGCTATTCTGCAGAGTATAAGGATATTGGCGCTACGCAATATACAGTAATGTATGCTTCCAGTCGCCCCATGGAAGAGCTTTATGCTCAATATTTGAGCTTTATGACAGATGCTGGTTATGAATTTGGAGATAATGGCAAAAATGAAGAGCAAAAAGAACTCATTGGTACCAAGGACAATGATAATCTCATCGTAAAAGTAAGCACAAGAGAGGGTCGAGTGTTTGTGCAGATTAGTTTTTTGGACAGGGATTAATTTTCTAGAAGTTTTTCTAAAGTATAAATGTCCATTTCAGCTAATAAGGGTTTTAGCGGGCGAATACTAATTAAAGTTATTATATGAAAAATAAAACCAAATCCGGATTAATAACGAGTCTCCTATTGTTTGTGATGTTTGTATTGCCAAACTTTGTCCAAGGTCAAGAGGGTAATCCAAACGGTGAGATCTTATTTGGCCGAATTAACTGTAATAGTTGGAACTTATTTTTGAATGATGCGAATATCAAAGTTATTTTTCCTGTATCCCACCCAATAAATGCAGATGGTAGCAATGCTTGGTTTGAAGTTTGGCGATCTCATGACTTAGGACCAAGGGTATCTTTAGGAACTTATCAGGGTAAAGATACTATTTTTACAGATTCGAAGTTATTTAGTGGTAATTATACTTATAGAATTGATTATAATGGTAACGGCCCAGCGCCGTTGGCTACCGAATTTATTTTTTTTAATCAATCATCACCCGATATCTATACTTGTTCCACCATTACTGTGAATGAAACTCCTGTAACAGGTGGTACTTGGTCTATAACAGGTGGGCTTACCGCAAATTCAAATCAAATCCCCACTTCTTCTGGGGTACAGTATTGCCTGACATCAACAAGTGTTCCGAATAGTTACACCCTATTAAGGATAGATAATTCAGTCACTGGTCAGAATAGTTCCTGCTTCACTACTCAATATGATACAACAAGCTATTCTTTTACAATTAATTATCAAGCTAATCCCCCACCCCCACCTCCACCCCTAGCCCAACCGAATCCTCCAGTAATTACCACCACTCCAGGTGCTTGTGGTACTGGAACTATAAATCTCACTTGGTCCTCATCTACGGCAACTTCCTATCAGATTTTTAGAAACGGTTCACCAATATACAGTGGTTCCGGCACTTCCTATTCAGACACAGGATTAACTGCTAATCAGACATACAACTATACCGGCACAGCCACAAATTCTGATGGCACATCAGCTTTGTCTGTATCTTACCCCGGAACGGCACCTAATGTATGTCCCTCAGTAACCGTCGACCTCAAGGGTAGACAGGCTAGCACTGGTTCATACGGTGACGGCCCACTATCTGTGGCTTCTGGAAGTAACATTGATCTACAGTGGACTCCAGCAAATGCAACATCTTGTACAGCTTCAAATGGCTGGAGTGGTGCCAAAACCTTCAGCAATGGAACATACAATCAACTTTCACTAGGTCCAATATCTTCAAATACCACCTTCACAATCTCCTGTGCTGGAACGGGTGGACCTGCCGTTGATAGCTTCGTGGTGAATGTTACAGCGCCCCCAGTAACCGTCGACCTCAAGGGTAGACAGGCTAGCACTGGTTCATACGGTGACGGCCCACTATCTGTGGCTTCTGGAAGTAACATTGATCTACAGTGGACTCCAGCAAATGCAACATCTTGTACAGCTTCAAATGGCTGGAGTGGTGCCAAAACCTTCAGCAATGGAACATACAATCAACTTTCACTAGGTCCAATATCTTCAAATACCACCTTCACAATCTCCTGTGCTGGAACGGGTGGACCTGCCGTTGATAGCTTCGTGGTGAATGTTACAGCGCCATCTCCAACTGCAGATATACAAGGTCGTCAATCTGGTACCGTTTCATATTCTAATGGTCCGGTAAGTATGCCCATTGGAAGTTCGGCAGACATTTCTTGGACAAGTACTAATGCTACCCGCTGTCTTGCTACGGGCGGAGAGTGGACAGGCACTTATGGTTCCTCAGGTTCAATATCAGGATTTGGTCCGTATGGTTCGGCTGGTACCAGAAATTTTGGTATAAGTTGTGATACCGGCCCAAGCACTACTGCGGGGACTGATAATGTTACTTTCAATGTTACATCTGGTGCAACAATAAATGTAAGCTCTAATGTTTCTACCACCTGGACTATAACTGGAGGTATAAATGGCTCTGGGACTTCGGGAAGTCATAGTGTAAGTCCTGCTTCTGGCGGGTCGCCTTATACCATTACTCCAGCAACCCCTGGAGGCTATACCCTTACTTCTGTTACTAACAGTAAAACTGGTTCGGGCTCTAGTATGACCTTGGTTCCAGGTGATACGGCAAGCTTCACTCTTACATACACAGCAATTTCTGCTCCAATAGTTAATATTTCAGCCAGTCCAACATCAGTTGCTAGTGGCGGTTCATCTACTCTCACTTGGTCATCAACAAACGCTACAGGCTGTACTGCATCAGCTAGTCCAGCAAATGGTCAATGGGTGGGAGCCAAGTCAGTTGGTAATCCGACCTCAGCTAATCAAACTATTACAAACATAACTGCAACCACTCAATTCACACTTACTTGTACGGGTCTTGGAGGTACGACCCCTGCTAGTGCTACGGTGACTATGACAGGATTGTCATTCAACTATAATTTGTCTAATTCAGGCAATTCTTCAGTTACAAAAAGCGCATCTCCTGTAAATCTAATAAACACAATTACTAAGACTCTTACTCAAGGTACGACTCAGTCAGTAGATGTTACGGCTACGGGTATGCCAGCAAATGTTTCAGTGGTTTATGCCAATAAAACATGCTCTCCAACATGCAATACAACTCTAACCTTTACGGTTCAGCCAACAGCAGTGGCGGGGACATATCCGATTACAGTTACAGGTACCTCTGCTGGATTAGTAGACAAAACAACAAACTTTAACTTGATTATCTCTGATCCAGTTTTTCCGACCGTAAGTCTTACCGTTAGTCCATCAAAGGCAGGTGTAGGCCAGCAGGTTACTTGGACACCGGTCTTAAGTGGTGGAACAGGATGTTCCTACTCTTGGTCAGGAACAGAGATTCCATCTATCCCGGCTCCAACCGGAAGCACGTTTTCTATTAGTTATCAAACTACTGGTGTAAAGACTACTAATCTAACAGTCACATGTAACGAAGGAGTGGTGTCTGCCCAAGGTACAATTGTTATTGCTCTCAATCCGATCTTTGAGGAGTTCTAGAGAGATATAGGGAACACAAACAAAAAGACCGAGATATGCCTCGGTCTTTTTGTTTGTGGGGAACCACGAACGCAAGTGCGAATAGAAGGCTTTCATTCGTCTCTAACATCCTTCCCAATCCCTCTTCTTTTCCTACTTCTTTTCCTAACTCCTTATCTTTTTCCATCTTTCCCCCTCTTCCAACCCCAACCTTTTTCCTCACCCCTTTTTCTCACTTCTATCTTCATATCCCTTTTTCTCATCCTTATCTTTGTGTTCTCCCATACACACATTTCTCACGGTCGTATATAATGTGTGTATGGGAGAAATGGAGAAAAATGTAAGTAAGCGAATTAAAAAGGGCAAAGTGCAATATGCGATACTCTCTGCCATTTATACCGGCGCCCTCTTAGGTGTTGCTGTCCTGTCCCCCAATGCTTTGAAAGTTTTTGCTAACTTAGGAATTGTGGGTAACAGAAAGTCAGAGCGTATTTATCGAGCCAGAAAAAGATTGCTTGAAAAAGGGCTTTTGGCCACAGACAAACGTGGCTTTCTTTGCATTACCAATAAAGGTCAGATTCAATTGGCTGTATACGGCGCGGTATCTTTGAAAAAGAAAAAATGGGATAAAAAGTGGAGAGTCTTAATATTTGATATATCAGAAAAAAGAAGAAAAACCAGAGACCAAACACGAAACAAGCTAATGGCGGTCGGCTTCATTAGGCTTCAAGATAGCGTCTGGGTATATCCTTATAACTGTGAGGATTTCGTCTCTCTTCTTAAGGCAGAAATGAAACTTGGGAAAAATCTCTTGTACTTGATTGTTGATTCTATAGAAAACGAAAAGCAATTAAAGAAGGAGTTTGGTCTCAGTTTGTAGAGATTTTACGCACCCACAAGTTTTCTACGACCGTAGAAAACTTGTGGGTGATCTAGAGAGCTTATTTTCCACCATAATACCCCAGGCCCAAGTCTGCAGTGGTTCATTTATGTAAAAGATGACTTGTGAATACTTTATGAATATTTAGATAGAAAAGGTTACTTAGGTTACAGTTGAGCGTGTTTGTGCACAACATTTCTGTTACATCTGGTACAATTATATTGGTAACACACTCGTGGGTTGTATGTTGTTAGTAGACAAAAATGCACATAGAAGAATCACAACTAAAAGAATTTATACTTGATTCTGGTCTAGTCTCTAAGGCTGACATTGTAAAGGCTGAAAAAGAATCTAAAGAATCAGGAATAAGCGTCGGGAGAATCTTGGTAAGCAAGGGAAGTATTACTGAAGACGACCTTCGTCGTATGCAGGCCTATATTCTAGGCATTCCTTTTGTCGACCTTAAGGGGCAGCGTACAGATTTTGAAATTTTGTCACTAATCCCTGAACCTATTGCTCGCAATCACAACATTGTAGCTTTTCGAAAAACCAATGACAATCTTGAGGTTGCAATGCTTGATACTGAAGATCTTACAGCTATTGATTTTGTAAGGAAAAAGACTGGGTTCAAAATTCTTCCTCGTTTAACAGACGGGGAATCAATGAAGCACGCCCTTTTGAATTACCAAAAGAGTCTCAAGGCTGAGTTTGGAGATATTATTCAGAAGGAAGCGTCGGCACTTAAGGCGGTCGTTGATAAGGCCGGAGATGATGAGGTTAGTGAAGATGATCTAAAAAAACTCGCTGAAGATGTGCCAGTGGTTCGTATTGTTGACACGCTTTTGAAGCATGCAATCATTCAGGATGCATCTGATATTCATATAGAACCAATGGAAACTCAAGTGGTTGTGAGATATCGCATTGACGGTATTCTCCATGATGCAATGGTTTTACCAAAAAATGTTGCTGGTGGCATTACGGCACGTATTAAAGTACTCTCAAATTTGAAGCTTGATGAGAAGCGTATTCCTCAGGACGGAAGATTTAAGATTGAGATGAACGAAGAAAAAGTTTCTTTTCGTGTTTCAACCTTGCCGGTATATTATGGTGAAAAGACGGTTATGAGACTTTTAAGAGAGGGTGCTTCAGGCTTCACTCTGGAAGGACTTGGTTTTCATGGAGAAGGATTAGAAAAACTTCACAAAGCGACGCGTCTTTCTGATGGAATGATTTTGACCACAGGTCCCACTGGATCTGGAAAGACCACAACCCTTTATACAATGCTTGATATTTTGAATACTCCGGACGTGAATATATCTACCATTGAAGATCCGATTGAATACCAAATGAAAAGAGTTAATCAGACTCAAGTGAAGCCAGAAATTGGATTTACTTTCGCCACAGGTCTTCGAACTTTAGTTAGGCAGGACCCAGATGTGATAATGGTTGGAGAAATTCGTGATACAGAAACCGCCTCTTTGGCCATTAATGCTTCACTTACTGGTCACTTGGTTCTCTCTACTTTGCATACTAATTCTGCGGCAGGAACGATTGCCCGGCTTGTAGATATGAAGATTGAGCCATTTCTTTTAACCTCCACTCTTTCAGTAATTATTGCCCAGAGACTTATCCGCCGTTTGGCAGATACAAAAGAAAAATATTTTTTGTCAAAAGAGGAAATTGCTCAGCTTGAAAAGATTGTTAATTTAGACAGGGTCCTGAGTACTCTTAAGGAAGAAAAAATATTAGAAAAGGGCGCTACTTGGGATAAGATACCAATGTACAAAGCCAAACCAAGCGCTGACAGTGAGGACGGATATAAAAGTCGTATTGGTATTCATGAAGTACTCAAGGTCACGACATCAATTAAGGATTTGATTATGAAGGGTGTGACCACCCAAGAATTAGAAGAGCAGGCAAAAAGTGAAGGAATGCTCACCATGCTTGAAGATGGAGTATTCAAGGCAGTACAGGGCATTACAACCATCGAGGAGGTATTGAGAGTCGTTTCATCTGATGAATAATCATATGTCAAAATTTTCATATAAAGCATTAAACAAGGAAGGTAAGTTATACGAAGGAGTTATAGAGGCTACGGATCGTTTTGTCGTGTATCGTAAAGTCAAAGCAGAAGGAGGCATGATTGCCAGTGTGACTGAGATAAGAAGTAGGTCTGTTTTTGCAATAAAAAAACTTGGCACCCTTTTTTCAAAAGTTAAAACTCACGAAAAAATAATGTTTGCTAGAAATCTGGCAGCAATGATAGAGGCTGGCCTTGCGGTGACTAGGGCTCTTTCTGTAATGGAAAAGCAATCAAAAAACAAAAAATTAAAACAGATACTCGCTGAATTAAATGAAGATATTAGTAAGGGGCAGAGTCTTTCAGAGGCAATGAAGAAAAAAACAGATGTTTTTTCTCCACTTTTCATATCGATGGTGAAAGCTGGCGAAGAGAGTGGAAATCTAGCTGGCTCACTTAAGGTTGTGTCGGTTCAGATGGAGAAAACATATCAACTTACAAAAAAAATTCGCGGGGCGCTTATGTACCCAGCTGTTATTTTTGGGATAATGATTATTATTGCCATATTGATGCTTGTGTATATGGTGCCGACTCTCACATCTACCTTCGTGGGTCTTGGGATTGAGTTACCTAAAAGTACTCAACTTATTATTGGCGTTAGTGATTTTTTGAGAAATCATTATCTTGTAACACTGCTGGCGATTGTTGCTTTCGTTGTTTCTCTGGTCCTTTTTGCGAGAAATAAAAAAGGAAAAAGGTTCTTAGATTTGGTTATTTTGAAGTTCCCAATCATTGGTAACATTGTAAAAGAAATAAATGCCGCTCGTACTGCGCGCACCCTGGCATCACTCATTTCTTCAGGGGTTGATATTGTGGTTGCAATTGAGGTTACCGCTGACGTGATGCAGAACTCATACTATAAAGAAGTTCTTGTAAAGGCGCAGGCGGTTATTCAAAAAGGAGATCCGATCTCTTCAGTATTTATTGAAAATGAAAATCTTTATCCTGTATTTGTTGGAGAAATGATGAGCGTTGGGGAAGAGACTGGCAAGATGTCAGATATGCTTTTGGGTGTGGCCATTTTTTATGAAGATGAGGTTGATCAAAAGACCAAGGATATGTCCACAATCATAGAACCATTCCTCATGGTAATGATGGGAGTAGCAGTAGGATTCTTTGCTCTTTCTATGCTAGCACCGACATATTCGCTGGTAGATGCAATTTAAAACGTAATGATCTATTTTGATCAAAAAAGAGTCGGCTTTACGCTCCCAGAAGTGCTCGTGGTGGTTGGAATTTTTGCGTTGTTACTTAGTGTGACCTTTCAAACATTTTCTGATTTGAATAGCGCGAAAGCATTGGACACAAGTTCGCTTTTATTGAGCTCAGTGTTGGGGCAAGCCTGATTATTGACTTTGGCTTCGAAAAACGCGAATCAATTTGGTGTGCATCTTGAAAGTTCCCAAGTTACCCTTTTTGAAGGTAATACTTTCGTGCCTGGCAACTCATCAAATGTTGTTAATTTGCTGAATAAGAGAGTTAATATTAATAGCATTAATTTGGCCGGTGGAGGAGTAGATGTTATTTTTCAGAGATTAACAGGAGAGACTGTCCAAAGTGGGACTGTGACTATGGCTCTTGTCGCCAGTACAACTAGGACAAAAACAGTTACAATATATGGTACGGGCCTTTTCCAAACTAATTAGTTTCATGTCAAAGTTTACTAAAATAAAACTGATATCCAACATTAAAAAAACTGACGGCTTCGCTCTTGTAGAAGCTGTTATTGCAACTAGTGTGTGTCTCGTTGTAACCCTATCGTTGATGTTGGTATTTAGTAATATTTTGAAATTGTCCACCGCCAATACAGCAAAAGTGCAAGCGACCTTCTTAGAAGAAGAGGGACAGGAAGTCGTGCGTGTTATGCGTGATAATGGATGGACGGCACAAATAGTATCGCAGTCAGTAAACACCCCATTTTATTTGACATTTGATGGTGCAACTTGGAAAGCAACAACCACGAACACGTTTGTGGACGGTACTTTTGAACGTAAAGTCACTTTAGGAAATGTATATCGTAATAACGCACAAAATATTGTTTCATCTGAAGGAACGTTAGATGCAAATATCAGACTTGTTACAGTTTCCGTGTCATGGTCGTCAAACGGAGCTACTACTACACGGTCGTTGTCTACATACCTTACTAATATCTTCAATAACTGATGACTTTTTTCTTTACAAAAACACGAAGGGATAAACATCAAAATCGTGGATTTTCATTGGTTGAAACCATTGTATACATTGTCATTTTACTCCTCGTGTTAGTTGTCGTGGTAAACGCTTTGGCATTACTGACTCGTTCATTTCGAACCATCCAATCTACCCAAACGATAGAATCAACTGCTCAAATAGCTATGGAAAGAATGACCAGAGATATTAGAGATGCATTAAGTATAAATGTAACACAAAGTACCCTAGGTACCTCTCCTGGCCAGCTTACTATCAATACACAAGATGAAGCAGGGACGGCGACAACGATAAAGTTTTTTTTGAGCGGGCAAGCTATTCGTATCGCGGTCTCTGACACAGACATTGGACCCCTATCGAACGCGTCAGCCAGAGTTACTAATCTTGTGTTTCGGTCCATCTCGTCTACACAGTCGAATGCCGTAAAGATTGAGATGACAGTAGAAAGCGGTCAGGGAGCGAGTTATAAAGTAAAGAATTTTTACTCAACCGTAGTTATGAGGGGGTCCTATCCAGTTCAATAACACAAACACTTTACCAAAATCTATGAAACAGGTAAAAAAAAGCTTTCTTCATAATCAACAAGGCCAAGTACTCATGACGGCGGTAATTCTTTTTACCATAGCAGCCTCAACTGTGGTCCTTGGTGTCGTGTCACCCATTGTTCATCAACTTCAAGGGCAAATTGATTTGCATTCTTCTAAACAAAGTTATTTTACTGCTGAAGCTGGAAGTGAGGATGTTTATTATCGGATTCGTAATAATATTGTGGTCACCTTACCAGTGACCATGGCGTTAGCCGGAGCAACATCGACTACCACCGTTACTCCGATAGGAAGCAATGAGAAAGAAATTTTTTCCCAAGGGAACAATAGAAATCTTATTCGTAGTGTGGTAAAGAGACTTACAGTTACTGATGGGTTTGCTTTTAATTTTGCTGTTCAAGTTGGGCCTGGGGGCTTACGTATGCTTAATAATTCGGACATTATTGGCAACGTGTATTCTGATGGCCCAATACTGGGTGATAGTAGCGGTAGCAACACTATAGCGGGAGACGCTGTTTCTACTGGGAACACAGGGAGTATTGGAAGGGTGCATGCCACATCAAGCTTGTATGCCAGCAGTATTACTAATTCAATTGCAGATAAAGATGCTTATTACCAAACAATCGACGTTGCAAGTGTAGTTAAAGGTACAAAATATCCAGGTAGCTCAAATCAGATTTCTGTTCCCATGCCCATCTCAGATTCTTTGCTCGATCAATGGGAAGGTGACGCTACGGCAGGTGGGGTAATTAATACATGTCCTTATGTCATAAATTCTTCGACAACTATTGGGCCAAATCAAATTAATTGCGACGTAACGATTAGTGGTAACAGCACAGTTGTTACTCTTGTCGGTACTGTATGGATAAATGGCAACCTTACAATAAGTGGCAATCCGACATTTAAAGTTAATGACTCTGTTGGCAACAATAGTGTAACTATTATTGTAGATAAAACGTCGAATAGGGTAAGTGGAGGCACTATTGGCATAAGTAACAACCCGATGTTTTACGGTTCTAACGCAAACGGTATCCCTAACGCAGATTCCTATGTGATGCTTATTTCCCGTAATACAGGTGCCGAATCTGGTGGAGCCGCATTGGCAATTTCTGTGGGTAACAATGTTACAGGAAGATTACTTCTCTATGCTCCACATGGAGAAGTCAGTCTTTCTAATAATGTAATTTTGCGCGAAGTTACTTCGTATAAATTAACACTTAGCAACAATGTTCAAGTGATTTACAGCACAGGGTTAGCGCAGCCGCTTTTTTCTTCGGGGCCTGGTGGAAAATGGAAAATCAAAAGGTGGAGAGAGTCAAAATAGCACATGATGTAATTTACCCTCTAAAGTTTTTATCTACCCATTGTGCAGTACGTTTACGTGCTCCAAAGCAAGAAAGATAATGATTTGTATATTGGTTGTACAAAAGACCTGAAAGCTAGGCTAAAACTGCATAATGCGAAAAAAGTTGCTTCAACTAAAAAACGTTCTCCTTTTGTGTTAATCTATTACGAAGCCTATATAGACTCAAAAGATGCTTATGAGCGTGAGATTTATATGAAAACACAGTGGGGTCGAACGTATATAAAGAAAATCTTAAACAACTTTTTTAATAGATAAAAATTTTTCAGGGAACATGCTAAAAAAAATCGTTATCGGAAACTGGAAACTAAATCCAGATACCTCAAAAGAAGCGAATAAATTATTTTTAGGAATATCCAAACTCGCATCAAAAATGAAGAAGACCGAGGTGGTCGTGGCCCCACCTTTTGTTTATACCTCTTTGTGCCAAACAAAAAGCAAGAAGCTCGCATTAGGTGCACAGGATGTGTTTTGGGCAGAACAAGGCGCATACACTGGAGAGATTAGCGCCTCGCAATTAAAGGATCTTGGCGTTAAGTACGTAATTGTTGGGCACTCAGAAAGAAGGGCATTGGGCGAGACCGATAGTCAGGTAAACAAAAAAATAAAAGCTGTTCTAAAAGAAGGAATGACCCCAGTAATTTGCATTGGTGAAAGTGAGCACGACACTGCGGGGGCGTATCTTTCTTTTCTTTCAAATCAAATCAAGTCTGCTTTCTCGGGAGTATCACGAAATCATTTTTCAAATATCATCATTGCCTATGAACCAATATGGGCTATCGGTAAAAACGCCGAGGACGCAATGAGTTCTAGAAAACTTCATGAAACAGTTTTATACATTCAAAAAATTCTTGGAGAATTGTGCGGGAGAGAAACTGCTTTAAATGTCAGAATTATTTATGGTGGTTCGGTAAAAGAAGGCAATGCGGAAGATTTGATTAAGAATGGAGAGGTGAAAGGATTTCTTGTTGGCGGAGCAAGTCTGTCTCCAGAAACATTTAATCCAATTTTGAAGATAGTGGATAGTTTGTAATGTATGAAATCATTAAAAGATCATAAAGATTTTGCTGGCAAGACTGTTTTTGTACGGGCAGATTTTAATGTACCTATTGTAGACGGTGTTGTGAGCGACGATTTTCGTATTAAAAAAGCACTAGAAACAATAGATTTTCTGCGTGCTTCTGGGGCCAAGATAATCCTGGCGAGCCATATTGAAGGCGGTGATAAGACCCTTCGCCCTGTATTTAAGTATCTCAAAACAAAATACAAAATAGATTTTATTGATGACTATTTCCCAGCGGTCCCAGATTTCTCATCTTCAGATGTTTTTCTTTTAGAAAATTTGAGAAAGTATCCAGAAGAAATTTCTAATGATGAGGCATTTTCCAAACATATAGCAAGTTTCGCTGACTGTTATGTGAACGAGGCTTTTTCTGTGTCTCACAGAGAGCACGCCTCAGTTGTAGGTATTCCAAAGATCTTGCCTTCATATGCTGGAATGTCATTAGAGGGGGAAATAAGAGAATTGTCTTATGCTTTTAACTCAGACCACCCATTCTTTTTTGTTTTAGGTGGAGCAAAATTTGACACTAAGTTGCCGTTAGTTAGAAAATTTTTTAAATTGGCTGATAGTGTTTTTATTGGCGGTGCTTTAGCTAATGATTTCTTTAGAGCGCAAGGTTTGAATACTGGAAATTCACTGCTTTCAGAAAAAGATTTAAATTTTAATGAGTTTCTTAACGAAAAGCTCATTCTTCCAGTTGATGTGGTGGTTGAAAATAATGGGAGAAGAGAAATAAAAAAGATTGAAGATATTGCTCTGGGTGATGTTATTTCTGATGTTGGGCCTCAATCAATGGAGCTTGTTAGGGATCAAATTGCTAAGGCGCAATTTGTTTTGTGGAATGGCCCACTTGGAAATTATGAGAGAGGGTTTAAAGAGAGCACACTTTCTCTGGCGAAAATACTTGCGGATTCTGACGCCACCTCAATCGTTGGTGGTGGAGATACTATTGCCTCCATAGCGGAGCTTGGTCTGGAAAATAAATTTTCCTTTGTCTCTACTGGAGGTGGTGCGATGCTTGAATTTCTTGCCAATGAGACCTTACCTGGTATAGATGCTTTAAATTAATTTATTTATATAAATACTAAAGCCCTCACGGTGTTCGTGAGGGCGGACGGCGGATGAGCGCCCCAAGTCGCTTTGTGGCGAATTGTCCCAGAATAACAAGAAGGGCTCCCGATCCTAGAATTATGAGAAGAATTCCAATTTTTTCCGCTTGGATTGGCGACCACTTGAGGATTGCCCCCAATGCAATGCCAAAGACAGCAAAGAGCATTTCATACAGGTCTTCTCTCATACATTTCCTTTCGCCTTAGGGTTGGGTTCAGATTCTTCTGCGAGTATACACCTTTGTCGCTATTCCTCAAGGCTGTTTCTAATTTTTTCTCCTATTAGTTTTAGTTCCTCATCACTTTCATATTTCTTTGTTGGCCAAAATCCGGCCAAGCCGTCATCTTTTTTTCGTGGGACAAGATGAATGTGGAAATGGGGAACATCAGTGCCAACGACAGTCACTGCTATAAAGTCCGCTTTCGTTGCTTCTTTAAGCTTAGGCATAATATGTTTGGCTGTCGTGAAAAGTTTACCCACAAGGTCGTCAGGGGTAGCAGACATACTTTCGTGGTGCTCCTTGGGTATCAAAAGAAGGTGCCCCTCATTTACTGGGTTAATGTCTAAAAAGCCAACAGCTTCAGAATCGTCATAAACTATTTCTGCTGGTATTTCTTTTTTAATTATTTTGCAAAAGATGCATTGGTCAGTATTCATAGGTCTCATGATACAATGCTTTTTATGTCGAGAAAAGAATACAAAGTCCGACCGAATGTTCCGAAAGAGTTTGATGAGGCGCTTCTTTCCTATCACCCGCTTTTAAGGAAACTTTTATATCATCGTGGTCTTGAGGATATGTCTTCAGCAGAAAAATTCCTAAATCCTGACTACGATTTAGACTTACATGACCCATTTTTGCTCAAGGGAATGGAGAAGGCAGTTACTAGGATACTTAGTGCAATAGAAAATAATCAAAAAGTCCTCATATATAGCGACTATGATGCAGATGGTATTCCTGGGGGAGTAATGCTCGCAGATTTTTTTGAACGTATTGGTTTTAGTAACTTTGAAAACTATATCCCACATAGGCACAATGAAGGATATGGCCTTCATCTTGAGGCTGTAGAAACATTTAAAGAGAAGGGAATAGAGCTAATAATTACAATTGATTGTGGAATCTCTGACAGTGGAGAAGTCGCTCGCGCCCAAGATCTAGGTATTGATGTAATTATCACAGATCACCATGAACCGGGAGAAATTTTGCCTAAAGCTTTTGCCATTGTGAATCCAAAACAAATAGACTGTACTTACCCAGAGAAGATACTCTGTGGTTCTGGAGTAGCCTTTAAGCTTGTGCAGGCAATTTTGCAAAAGAATCGCTTTGGTTTGGGTGAAGGAAAAGAAAAGTGGCTCCTAGATCTTGTCGGTATGGCCACCCTCTCTGACATGGTGCCATTAGTCGGTGAGAACCGCGCCCTAGCTCACTATGGACTTAGGGTTTTGCGTAAATCACCACGCCCAGGTCTTCAGCAAATATGGAAAAAATTAAGAATTGACCAAAGATACATATCAGAAGATGATATTGGCTTTTCTTTGTCGCCTAGAATAAATGCCGCTTCTCGTATGGGCCATCCCGACGACGCTTTTCGTCTTTTAAAAACGAACGACATAGAAGAAGCTGGCATCGCTAGTGAGCATTTAAATAAAATAAATGATGAAAGAAAAGGAGTTGTGGCATCTTTGGTCAAGGAAATTAAAAAACATATTCGTGAGAGAGAATTAGCGGGACCATTGCCGTCTGTTTTGGTCCTTGGTAACCCGAAGTGGCGTCCGTCGCTTCTAGGTCTCGCCGCTAATAGTGTCTTAGATGATTTTCCTAGGCCAATATTTCTCTGGGGGAGAAATGGAGATTCACTTCTCAAGGGTTCGTGCCGTTCTGAAGGCGTGACAGATATGATTTCTCTTATGGAGAAAGCCAAAGACAGCTTCGTTCAATTTGGTGGACATAAGATGGCTGGAGGTTTTGAGGTTTCTCACGAGCAGATACATACACTTGAAGAATCTTTGAATAAAGTTTTTGAAACCTTACCAAAGACAGACGGCGACGAATCAGTTTTTATAGATGGTGAAATATCTATGGATGAAATAGATTGGGATATGTATCGGCATATTGAGCGCCTAGCTCCATTTGGTGTTGGCAATCCAAAACCTATATTTCTAGTGTCAGGTGCGAAAGTTTTAGAGGCAAAACAGTTTGGTAAAGATAAGAATCATTTGGAGGTTTCTTTTGAGAGGAGGGGCAAACCAATGAAAGCAATATCTTTTTTTACAAATGCAGAAAAATACAGAGTCGTTCCAGAAAGTGGCAAGTTTGTAAACGTGGTGGCAACTTTAGAAAAATCAATGTTCAGGTCTTTTCCAGAGCTTCGTTTGAGGATTGTTGACATTGTTTAAATAAAAAGAAATAGTGAATCCCACGCGCGAGTGCGGGTGAGATTATTTTTGATATAACCCCCTAGCTCTAGCTCTGGCTGGAGCGTGCGTTAAAATACCCATACACACATTTCTCACGACCGCGAGGAATGTGTGTATGGGTGGTATATATGTATGGTAGAGAGTTAACATAGGTCAACTAGCACATAACTTTCCTATAGGAGAGTTATGTGCTAGTGGTGCACTTACTTGTTGAACCTAGGAGCTTAAAGATTGACATATCCATTCTCACGTGCTTTATAGATAGCAGATTCATATTGTAGTTCATTTAACACAAGGAGTGTTCTCGTGGTTAAGAGGCTTATAACTGGGAAACATAAACTTGTTCTCGAGGCCCTGTTTTCCTTGGGAGTCAAAAGGCTAACCATTGCCGAGTTTCTAGGGGTCAGTGAAGCTACCGTTAACAGTGTGGTGGCTCGCGAACTTGGTGGAGCCAGAGCTTTTCCAGATCGACCGAAGTATTCAGGAAACGGTAGGACATACCAGAATCTTATCAAGAAGTTGTCGGAAATTAGGCTGATTCCGTCGAGACTTAGGGATGAGTTTCTCTGTTTTCTTGAGATGGCGATTTGCTCTGTCTTGAGGGAGGAGAGGATACTCTTGGCTTGTGAGGGGATGGAAAGGCTTTCTTGGCGTATGGTCTGGAGGTACACGCCAAGAAGTCCAGTCGAAGCCCTCATGGCAGGTATTCTTGGTTACCGTCTCCCCGATGCTGGTGTTTACCACGGATCTCTGTGGGGTGAGTATCTCGATTCTCTGGCGGATATTCCAGTTGAGGACATTCCCAGATCAGAGAGAGATCTCATTGATGCCATCGCCCTCCTCAGCTCTCGGCAAGAATGGGCGACCAACCTTGTTCCAGTTTGGGACGATAAGATTCATGGTCCGATTCTGGAAGAGTGGCTTGGCAGAATCTCGCCAATGGATCGCAATGTCGTGGAGTTGTATTTCGGCTTTGAAGCTCGGCCGATGACCCTGGAGGAGATCGGCAGGAAATTAGGCATTACTAGGGAGAGAATCCGGGAGATACGAGACAGAGGTATGAAGAATCTCCGCGACTCCTTTGAGGTATTGCCAGGAGAATTCAAGGCTCTTGCCTCTCAGGGTAGTATGTTTGTGTAGTAGGTTGTACCCCGCCCGGGGCTTCGTGCCTCGGGCGGTTTTGTGTATCTATGATTCAAATTTTAAACACCCCCATACACGCATTTCTCACGGTCGTGAGAAATGCGTGTATGGGGGATGGTAGCAAAAATAGAGGGGATAGTTAATACAAGGCCTCCAACAAACAAACCTATAGGTTTGTTTGTTGGAGGGGGGTAGTAGTTAATATGGGACCACTAGCACATAACTTTCCTAGTTGGTCCTCAAAAATAAGTTTCTCTAGACTCCGGTCTTTGGGAACTTGAACCTTTTTGCCCGCCCGTGGCTTTGTGCCTCGGGCGGTTTTGTGTATGTTAAAATCTTTTAATGCAAAATATAACTATATTTACTGACGGAGCTTCAAGGGGCAATCCGG
>CAZMSV010000001.1:17164-32502 GCA_964569075.1 uncultured Candidatus Saccharibacteria bacterium | reverse complement strand
CGCTTGACAGGCCCCGGAAGGTCTCGTTGCTTAGAGATTCATATTTTCGATTCCAAAGAAATTACTAACAAAAAGAGTTTAGCACAAAAAGATTTCTTTGTCAACCCCACGAAAAGCCCGCCTCTTGGGATGATTTTGAAGGTTTCATATAATAACAAAAATCTACTCTTTCTCAAGGCCTGCTTTGAGATATACTGAAATTGATAAATATGCCCAAAAAGCCCTCTCCAAAAAAAGAAGACGCTCAAGAATCGTCACCTCAGGACAAAGACCTTGGTTTCCTAGACCAAACGCTCAGACCTTCGCGCTGGGATGACTACGTCGGACAAAAAAACATCAAAGACAACCTGCATATCCTCATCACGGCAGCAAAAGAACGCGAACATCCCCCTGAACATGTTTTATTCTATGGACCACCCGGACTCGGAAAAACGACCTTGGCTCATTTAATTGCGAAAGAAACAAATGCACAAATAAAAGTTACATCTGGACCAGCGATTGAAAGGGTTGGTGATCTAGCATCAATACTCACAAATCTTTCTTCGGGCGATATTCTTTTTGTTGACGAGATTCATAGGCTAAACAAGTCTATTGAGGAAGTTCTCTACCCCGCAATGGAGTCTGGCGTCTTGGACATCATTATTGGCAAAGGCCCATCAGCCAGAACAATACAATTGGAACTCCCACAATTCACACTTCTTGCGGCGACAACTAAAATAGGACTTGTCTCATCTCCCCTTCGCTCTCGTTTCTCCGGTGGAGTATTTCGATTGGAATTTTATACAAACGAAGAGATCGAGAAAATACTTTCGCGTTCAGCGGGAATTCTTGGAATTAAAGTGGAGAAAGAAGCGATACAAGAAATCTCAAAACGAAGTCGCTCAACCCCTCGTACCGCAAATTATCTTTTAAAAAGAGTCCGCGACTATGCGCAAGTGCGTAAACAAAGATTTGATCATGACACGGTCAAAGAAGCCTTGGACTTGCTTGGCATCGACGCTAAGGGACTTTCTCCTTCTGACCGAGCCATTCTTGATACGATCATTCACAAATTCTCTGGAGGGCCCGTGGGTCTTAATACGCTCGGCGCTGCACTGTCAGAAGAAGAAGGGACCATAGAAGAATTTAATGAGCCATATCTTTTACAAATTGGCCTTATAGAACGCACACCACGAGGTCGCACTGTTACCAAAAGAGGATATGAACATTTGGGCGTTCCAGTACCTAAAGATTCCCAAGAAAAATTGCTGTAGATTAAATATTAATTTAATATAAGTCGCTTATACTTTAATAAAACCAATCATGTCAGGTCATAACAAATGGTCAAAAATCAAGCGTCAAAAAGAGAAGACCGACGCACAAAAAAGTAAGATATTCGGAAAGCTCCTTCGCTCTATAAGCGTAGAGGCGAGAAAGTCGGGGGGTAATTTATCTGCACCAAATCTACGCACAGCGATTGAAAAAGCCAAATCTGCAAATGTTCCGAACGATAATATTGATAGGGCGGTAAAAAAGGCAAATGAAAGTGACGACGAAATGGAATCAATAACCTATGAAGCTTATGGTCCTGGGGGTACGGCAATTATAATTGAGGCCCTAACTTCAAACCGTAATAAAGCTGCTCAGGAGATCAAACACATTCTCTCAAATCACACTCTTTCTTTAGCTCAAATGGGCAGTGCAACATGGGCATTTGAAAAAACAAATGAAGGGTGGGTACCTAAAACAACCGCTCCGATTTCTGAAAACGACGGCGAGAAACTTTCCCTTTTAATTGATGAACTAGAAGAAAATGACGAGGTTCAAGACGTATTTACGAATGCAGAGTAATGCCAAAAACAAACGAAAATAAAAAGGGCGTTAATGGCATCCGCGTTTTAGGGGTTGACCCCGGATACGAAAGGGTTGGAGTAGCAATCGTAGAACAAGATGAAAAAGGAAAAGAGACCCTCCTGTATTCTGACTGCATACGCACAAATAAAGATCTACCTCACGCAGTAAGATTGGCCTCAATTGCAAGAGAGCTCGAAAAAGTGATCTCAAAATACTCCCCTCATATGTTAGCGGCCGAAACTCTTTTTTTTAATGTTAATCAAAAAACAGCAATGCTCGTGGCAGAAGCTCGCGGGGTTATCATAACTGCCGGCTCCTTGAAAAATATAGCGATTCATGAATACAGCCCCCTACAAATCAAAATAGCGACAACGGGAGACGGCCGAGCGGACAAAAAACAAATTATTGCCATGATCCCACGCCTCATAAAACTCGCAAGAAAAGATCTATTAGATGATGAATATGACGCCATAGCCGTAGCCTTAACCTGCCTTGCCAGCACTAGGGGGCGGTAGGTTATCCACACGACAGCTAATATGGCCTTTGCAAACAAAATAGGATTTGATACAAATATAAAATCCTGAAACAGGATTAGTCCGCCAAGCGGAACGTTATTAACTTAACCTGAGCACATACTATGCCAGACGAAGAACGAGACATTGATCCAGCGGTGGATTCATCCACCGATGAGGAAGTCGATCTAGAAGGTAAAGAACTTGACGATGACGATGACGATGACGATTCTTCAGACCTAGGATCTGACGAATAAAACAAAAAACCACCCCTCAAAAAGAACGGGGTGGTTTTTTGTTTTAAGAAATATTTATCTTCAAAAATCTTTTTTTACCAATACGATAGACTCCCGATTGGGAGACAACAAAATTAAGGTCTTCAATTGCAACCTCATCGTCTACGACCTCAATGGCCTTACCCTCTACCAATCTCCGGAAATCATTTTTTGATGATACAATTTTTTCTTCAAGAAGAACGTCAACCAAAAGGGCGCCTTTCTTTACATTAACCTCAGAAAGAGAGTCCGGGACTCCACCCTTGCTAAAAGTTTTTACAAAAGATTCCTCGGCAGCGCTAGCCTTCTCGCTACCGTGGTACATTTCAACAATCTCTTTGGCCAAGCGCATTTTGATATCTCTTGGGTTATCCTTCCCTTTTTTTAAGGCCTCTTCTATATCAGCAATTACATCCAATGGAGTATAGGTGCAGAGTTTAAAATATTTGGTAATAAGAGAATCTGGAAGAGACATAATTTTGCCATACATGTTTTCTGGTTCATCAGTAATGGCCACATAATTATCCAAACTTTTACTCATTTTCTCTTTCCCATCAAGGCCCTCGAGAATCTCAAAAGAAAGTACGGCCTGTGGATTTTGTTTGTTCATCTTCATAACATCTCGACCCATAAGCATATTAAATGTCTGATCACTTCCACCAACCTCCAAATCACAGGTGCCAAAAATATTGGCGATCATAAATGAGTCTATTCCCTGAAGTACGGGATATAGCATTTCGTGCATATAGAGCTCTTCTCCTCTTTTTAAACGATCCTGAAACATGTCCCTATTAATAAGACGACCCTGAGTCACACCTCGGAGTGTCCAGAGCAACCCCCGCACAGTAAGATCCCATATCTTGCCAGAAGAAAACTGCTTCTGCATCCTAGTCTCATTATGAACAATTGATTTAGCTAGGAAAGAATTTCCTGGGAAAGAAGCCTTGATAGTTTTTCCATCTTGTTCAATATTCATTTCAACTTTTCTTTCTGGATCATCAGCAAGATCAGTGGAACTGTAATACCAATCGGAATTTCTAATCCAAGCAAAAACTTTTTTGTCGGTAAGAAGAATCTTACCCACTTGATCAAGGTAGGTTTTCATATTGGCCTCTATTTCTTTCTGCTCAATTTCAGGACGAACCTTACTGTTTCCAGTCGGATCTCCAATGAGACTAGTGAAATCTCCAACCAAAAAAACAACCTTGCAACCCAGATCCTGAAACTTCCTAAGTTTTCGGAAAACTACAGCGTGTCCCAAATGAATGTCTGGACGAGTTGGGTCAACGCCAAATTTAATCACCACGCCACTCGGATTCTCAAGAATCTTCTTTCTAAGATGATCGTCTGGATCAACAAAATCCCTCACCCCTCGAACAAGCAGGTCGCTTTCCTTTTCTGTGTTTTCAATTTTAACCATAAAGCTAATCTATCACATTTCACCCTCGTCTGAACAGAAAGAAAATCTTTCTTTTTTGACCGTGATATGATTAACTAATCGACTAATGAAAACTTGGTTTTTAGGAAATTTTGGAAAAATTAAAGCCGTGAGCAAAAAGAGGTGGCGAAATTACGCTGTTTTGCTCTTTGCCTTAGGCATATTTTTCTTTGGAATAACTTTGATTTGGATTTCTTCATTCAAAATCCCCACACTGGACTCGTTTGCCGAAAGGCAGGTAGTTGAATCAACTAAAATTTATGACAAAACCGGTGAGATTTTGCTCTACGATGTTAATCAAGAAACAAAAAGATCGGTTGTCCATTTTGATGAGATTTCTCGTAATGTGAAGAACGCAACCATAGCGATTGAGGACGAGGAATTCTATGAACACATTGGCGTAAAGCCGACGGCTTTCTTGAGGGCCATTTTCGCAAATTTGCTATCCCTAAGTTTTAGCCAGGGAGGCTCAACAATAACTCAGCAGGTTGTTAAAAACTCCCTTCTAAGTTCAGAGAAGCTCATTTCAAGAAAACTCAAAGAGTGGGTTCTCGCAATCCGTCTTGAAAAAATTCTTTCTAAAGACGAGATACTAAATCTATACCTCAATGAGATACCTTACGGTGGGGCTCTGTATGGCATAGAAGAAGCTAGTAAGACATTCCTTGGTAAAGACGCGGGAACGCTCTCTATCGCTGAATCTGCTTATTTGGCAGCCCTTCCACAGGCGCCCTCGTTCTATTCTCCTTACGGGAAAAACCCTGATAGATTAGAGGCCCGTAAAAACCTTGTTTTATCCAAAATGTTTGAGAACGGCTTCATTACTGAACAAGAATATACTGACGCCAAGAATGAAAGAGTTGAATTTAAACCAAGAGAAGCATCTGGAATTAAGGCCACTCATTTTGTATTTTTTGTAATTGAAGAACTGGAAAAAAAGTATGGGGAATCTGTTGTCAGAAATGGTGGCTTGAAAGTTAAAACAACTCTTGATTACAAAATACAAGAAAAAGGTGAGGAAATTGCAGAGAAGTATGCAAAAGAAAACGAAGGAAAGTTTAACGCAGAGAATGCCGCCTTTGTTGCCATTGATCCAAAAACCGGGGGGATACTAGCAATGGTGGGATCAAGAGACTATTTTGATGAAAACATTCAAGGGAATTTCAACATCGCAACTGCCCACAGACAGCCCGGTTCAACCTTTAAGCCTTTCGTATACGCAACGGCATTTAATAAGGGGTACACGCCCGAGACCGTGATTTTTGACGTTAAGACACAATTTTCTACCTCCTGCCAACCAGAAAACACCACCAGTCAAAATGGATGCTACTCCCCAGAAAACTACGACAATGTTTATCACGGCCCCCTCACAATGCGACAGGCCCTGGCCCAATCTATAAACATAGCGTCGGTAAAAACACTTTACCTGTCTGGAATTAGAAGCGCCATCGACACGGCAGAAAAAATGGGAATAGAGAGCTTGAAAAACCCAGCTCAATACGGACTCACTCTGGTCCTTGGAGGAGGAGAAGTTTCTCTGCTTGATATGACAAGCGCTTATGGTGTCTTTGCAAACGAAGGCATACGTAATCCCTATACAGCAATACTTGAAATAAAAGATAAGTCTGGAAAAATTCTAGAAGAATTCAAGGCGAGCCCAAGAAATGCGCTAGAAAGAGAGTCCGCACTAAAAATATCAGACATCTTGTCAGACAACGTAGCCCGAGCACCGGCCTTTGGTGAAACTTCCCAGCTTCACTTTTCCAGCAGAGACGTTGCCGTAAAAACAGGAACGACAAACGACTACCGAGATGCTTGGATTTTGGGATACACCCCGTCTGTCGCACTTGGCGCTTGGGCAGGAAATAATGATAATTCCCCAATGGAAAAACGGGTGGCCGGCTTTATTGTCGCCCCTATGTGGCGCGCATTTATGGACGAGATTCTTAAAGACCTACCTAACGAAGAATTTCCACTACCAACACCAGAAGATCCTTATGAGCTCAAGCCTGTTCTTCGAGGCAAGTGGCAAGGGGGAGAGGCGCGCTTTGTGGACTCAATATCAAACAAATTAGCAACAATCTATACCCCAAAAGAAACCTTCGTCGAATACCTTTCGGGAGGGATCCATTCAATCCTCTACTGGGTGGACAAAAACAACCCGAGGGGACCTGTGCCAGAAAACCCCAATGAAGATCCCCAGTTTCGCTATTGGGAATATGGAGTAAATAGGTGGATGGCCTCCCAAGGAATGGTTCAACCAGAAAATCCAGACCTTCCAACTGAACATGATGACATTCACACATTAAAAGCAAAACCAAAAATAGCCTTTATTTCACCAAAAAATGGTGAGACATATGGCCCTGGAGAAACAATCAACGTTTCCATTGAATATGAAACCCTCTTTCCTGCAAAAGAGGCCCGGTTGTTTTTGAATGGAGACTCCATAGGAAAATCTGGGCAAGCCCCATTTTCCTTTTCCCTTGAACCAGGGAACAGTTCTCTGGTTCAAGGAAACAACACCCTAAAAGTGATTCTTTACGACTCAATCTTTAATAATAATGAGGTAGAGGTTTATTTTTCAATCACTGAAAATCAATAACCACAGACCCTCTATCTTTTAAAAAACTTAGAACATCTTTTTTTTTCAAAAAAACCTCGGCTCGAAGCAGGGGCCTTAAGGAAAGAATCGCAACGTTTTCTCGAATTTGTATATTTTTAATATCGGCGTCAATATTACAAACCGTCCTTATTCCCTCTTGAACAAGGCGACGATCCTCGGTCTTGTCTCCAATAATCTTTTGGAACCTTTTAAGAAAACTCGAAAGAGCGTCCATCTATTTGTTCATTGGCATAACAATGTAAGTAAAGGTTGAATCAGAGATCCCACGGACAACCAGGGGCCTTCCAGGACCATTGAATGACAAACTGAGACTGTCTGTGGAGATAGACTGCAAACAGTCTGTTATATATTTATAGTTAAAGCTCATTGTTACATCTTCTCCTTTCAAAACGGCATCTAAATTATTTTTATTTTCCCCAATATCATTATTTCTTGTCGTAATCTCAAAGAGCTTATCTCCAGGAACTATTTTCATAGTTATTTGATGGAAAGAGTCAGAAAAAACATGAGCGAGCTTTAATGCCTGAAAAAAATCTTGCTTCAATATGACTACTTCGGTCTTTGTTTCTTTTGAAATAAGTTGTTTATAGTCTGGAAAAGAAGAATCTACAACCCTCGAAACTAGGTAAGTAGAATTCCACAAAAAAGAAATTTGATTTTGACTCACCATTAGCTCGACCGTTTCGGTGACATTTTCAAGCATATGAATTATTTCTGCCACGTTTTTAAATGGGATAAGAACAGCAGAAAATTCTTTTATTTTTTTTATCTTTACCTGCTTTTCCGCCAACCTGAAGGAGTCGGTAGCAACAAAAACAAGAGATTCGTTTTCATCATAATAAACATAAATACTTGAAATCTCTGGTTTCATACTGGTAACCGCGGCACTATACCAAACAGAACGAAGCCCTTTAACAAAACTTTGTGGTTCCAGAGTTATAGATACCCCGTCAGATATCTTTGGAATAACAGGAAAGTCTTCTGATGGTTGGGTTTTTATTTTAGCTGTTGTGCGATCTGTAGAAATGATAACGATGTCTTCGCTCGATTCAAGAACGCATTTTTCACTTTTAGAAAGATTAGAAAGAAACTGAGAAAGGACAGCTCCTGAAACAGACACCATCCCTTCCTCAACAACCTTTACGGGTAAGGAAAGCTCTATTCCTATATCCAAATTTGTTGCCCTAAGAGTTATTTGAGAGTTTCTCGCTTCAATATTGATACAAGAAAGAATGGGTAGGGTAACATTTTTTCCCGTCATTTTTTCGACTCTTTGTATTGCCTCAAGAAATTTTTCTTTTATACATTCTATTTTCATAAAGATTTATTATATAAAAACTTATTATTACTATAAGGGCTGTTGATAATGGTGATAAGTCCTTAAAAGGGCTAATAATATGAGTGGTTTCTGATTCATTAACTGGGTTTTTTGTGGAAACATTTGGATGAGTTGTGGACTAATGAGCACCCCTCCCGTCCAGCTGTTTATAAGAGAGGGACTTTCTAATAGCTTATGCACAAGTTTTGCCCAAGATATTAACATAGTTTTATATAAGCATTGAACGAAGTTCTCCGATTTCGCGAACAAGCAACGAGTCAAGCTTGATGTCTTCTTTTATTTTTTCACACGAGTGTATTACCGTCGTGTGGTCCCTCCCTCCCAATTTCTGACCTATGGATGGGTATGAAATACCAAAGTCCTCCCTGAGCAAGTACATGGTTACTTGTCGGGGCTTTATAATTTCTTTCTTTCTCGTTTTCTCATAGATACTCTCTTCCTCAATGCGGTAATAATCCGCGACTAACTTCACCACCTCTTTTACTGACACTGATTTTTTTGGCTTGGCATTTATTTTAATAAAATTTCTTATTTCGTTCAAAGAAAGGACTCTTCCTTTAAGTTGCATTTGGCAAACAATAGAATTGAGCGCTCCCTCCAGATCTCTTATGTTTCCAACTATGGTTTCTGCCATGTAGTCTATGATTTCAGGGCTAAGATCTATGTTTTGGGTTGCAACCTTTGCCTTGATGATGGCCGACCGCGACTCGTGGTCTGGGGCAGTTATATCCACCGTCATCCCTGCTCCAAAACGGGACTTCAGGCGATCTTCAACGCTCGGTATGAGGTTAGGGTGCTTGTCTGATGAGAGGATAATTTGCTTATTATTTTCGTAAAGAGAATTGAAGAGGAAGAAGAGTTCTTCCTGGGTTTTTTCCTTGTTTGAAAGAAATTGAATATCGTCCATGATTAAAACATCATACTTTCTATATTTTTCCTTAACTTGGCCTATTTTTCCACTCTGAATTGAGTTTATTATGTCAGTGGCGAATCTTTCAGATGTGACGTACAACACTTTCTTTTCTTTGTTTGTGTTTTTTATATGATTTCCTATTGCTTGTATAAGGTGAGTTTTTCCGTGCCCAGTATTTCCATATATAAACAGTGGATTGTAGACAACCCCCGGTTTTTTAAGGACGGCCTGAGAAGCGGCGTGGGCGAGCTCGTTGAAAGGCCCTATTACAAAGGTGTCAAATGTATAGCGGGGGTTCAGGTTGTCTTCCTTGTTGATGTAATAATCTTGGAGAGGAAGCTCGTGGTTAGGTAGGGGTATATTGGTTTCTGCAGCCCTGTGGGGGTCTTTTGGTCGACCGTCGTCTCGGGAAACCACATATTCTATTGAGTGAAAGTGGGGGGCGTGGGTTCTGACGTGCCTCAAGATTACTCCGTGGTACTTCTTTAAGAGCCACTCTTTTACAAAAGCATTTGGCACATGTAGATGTATGGCCCCATCCTCATGTCGGACTATATAGGTATCTTTAAACCAGGTGCTGAAGCTGGCTTTTGATACGGCTAGTTCCATTTCTACTAAAACGCTGTCCCAGAGTTGTTTAAGATCCATTGTGAGTTTAGAAATGAGAAAAGTTATTAAAGCTGTTTTAGTAGTATATACCGAAATTGCTGTGGCGGGCCTTGATAGAAAATAGGAATTATGTTGATAAATTGTTGATTATCTGGGTATAACTTTCACTTTTCCTCTATTGCCAAATAAAAATGAATTGCTCTTGAAAAAAAACCTATTAGCTGTAGAATGTCCCCTATATGTCACAAACATACCAACCAAAGAAAAGAAAGAGGGCCAGATCTCACGGCTTCCTCAAGCGCTCTGCAACCCCAGGGGGCAGAAAGACCCTAAAGAGACGTCGCGTTAAGGGTCGCACAAGAATCGCCCTATAATTGATGCTAAGAAGAAAAAATAGGATATCCAAAGATTTTTTTAGAAACACGTCTCGCGAAGTAAAAAATTTATCAAGCTTTCTACTTACTATTAGGGCGGTTAAGAATTTGCCTCAGGAAGAGGCCAGGTTTGCTGTCATTGTTTCAAAAAAGGTAGCACGAACCGCCGTTAGCCGAAATAAAATAAGAAGAAAGGTATATGGAGCCATTGGGCCGAGCTGGCCGGCGCGCCTAAAGGGCTTTCTTTTTTTTATTTATCCCAAAAAAGATATTCTGGTTAGTTCGCACTCCCTTTTAGAGGATTCTTTGAAAGAGGCCTTCAAAGAAATGGGTTTTTAGTTTGATTAATATTTTTCGTCTTCCAAAAGTTGGGATTTAACGATATAGTAGTTCTCATATGTTAGGACTTTTTCACTCCCTTCTTTACAAGCCTCTCTATAATGGCCTTATTGCCCTTATGGACATATTGCCGTGGTTTGATGCGGGGGTTATTGTCATACTTTTTACAATCTTGGTTAAGTTGGCAATATTCCCCCTTTCTCGCAAGGCGGTGACAGCTCAAATGGAGCTTAAGGCCATAGAGCCGGAGCTGACCGCTATTCGTGAAAAACACAAAAGTGATAAGCAAGAGCAGGCCAGAAAGACAATGGATCTTTATAAAGAAAGAAAAATCAATCCATTTTCAAGTATTTTTGTCATTCTTATTCAACTCCCAATTATTTTTGCTTTGTACTTTGTCTTTTTAAAATCAGGATTGCCGGTTTTGAATATGGACCTGCTTTACAGCTTTATACCCCAGCCAGAAAATATAAGCATGAATTTTTTAGGAGTCATAGATATAACCGGCAAGAATATAGTCTTGGCCCTGCTCGCTGGGGTTTCTAGTTTTTTTCAAATTAGGTTTTCTGTGCCGGCTGTAAAAAAGAAAGAGGGCTCCTCTGCACCGTCATTTAAGGACGAACTCGCTCGAAGTATGAGTCTCCAAATGAGATACGTTTTCCCCGTGATTGTTTTTCTGATCTCCTATTCAATATCAGGAGTTATTGCTTTGTATTGGACAACAAGTAACCTCTTTACTTTGGGTCAAGAGATAATTATTAGAAAGAGGTATAAAACGGTGGGTAGTAAATAAGGAATCAGACGGCCTAGTTCCCAGTCTCTATCACCCAAAGAGAGAAATCTTTTTTGTTTTTAAATAAAATATACTTCCCGTCACTAGAGATAGCCGGGTCAACTGCGTCCATAAAATCTTTTGCGAGCGTTGTTAGCTCGGATATTAATTTTGTTTCCCCACTCGCAGTGTCCACTCTCCATAGGCGGTCATTAAAGCTCACTGTGCCCTGATACCAAGAGTCCGGTAGGTTTTGGAAATCACCCCTTGATTGGAAGCAATAAACACTAGCTTCGTCTGATGTCCAAATACATTTTTCTGCCAAGGTTGTAAATGGCGCTATAAAACTATCTTTTTGGTCAATTGAATAAATATATGTTTCTAATAGTGCCCCGTTAGATATGCTGTAAAGAAACGCTTTTCCTGAAGGAGATGCTTTTGTGGTTAACCCTGGTACCCCAGCAAATACGAAAGATGTCCCCCCTGTGTTCGGGTTCACCAAATACAAGGTTCCATTTTCTGAGTTTCCAGATTTGCTTGTTAAGGCAACTGCGCTGTTACCCGCCCACTCGGCCACCCATTCAGCCGTCGGGAATTGCCAGATTTTTTTTGGACTTTCTCCGCGAGAACCCGCTAAGAATCCTTCGATTCCTGAAATGCCACGAGCTAGATAAAAAATATTATTTTGATTTGAGAATGTTGGAGATATTAAATTGTCTGGAAGAGCAAACTCATCAATGCGGGCGAATTGGTTTTCTGTTGAAGTGCTTGTCTGTCTTACAATCTCAACTATTTTTGTTTTTATGCTGCTGGAGTCTGTCATTTGGGCAATGAAGGCACTGCCAGAGTTGTTCCAGGAAATGCTCTCTATTTTAGGTATGGTGGTATTAGATATTCTCGTTATTGCTCCCGTTTCTAAATTGGCGTCATATATATGCCCTGTTGCCCTTTCAATAAAACGAACAACATGTCCAGTGCTCGTTGAAGATTTCAAGAATGTGGCCCCTGAAATTGGGGCAGCACTTATTTTTTTTAAATCGTTTTCTTCAGTTACTTGGGGGGAGACTGCGTTTGGGACGGTTTGCCCGATAGTCTCGGGCCTTATCTGGGTGGGTGAATTAGTATTATTGGCATTGCCAAATGGAAAAAAACTACGAATACCGCTACTCGAACCTTCGCCCGGATCCCTTAAGAAAAGAAAAGCAATTCCACCTATGATTATGAGAAGAGTAACAATGCCTGCGCCGATAAGAATTTTTTTATTCATTAGTTTAAATATAAAGACCAATGAGGGGCACTTATTGCGCCCACCTTCAGTATTGTTCCTGTTACACCCCTAGCTCTCAAAAGGTTAGCTTCTGTATCGGTTTTTACCTCAAATACGGCCCTTATGCCGGCAGTATTAGCCGCGGCGAAGAAGTTGTTTATTTGCTGTACAAGAGTATTAAGTGCAAAATTATTAGCGCTTATCTCTGTGTTAGAAATGGATCTGCCTAAGCTTGCGTCAACGCAAGTGCCATCTATGTGACACCTAGATACGTGGTAAGAAATGGGCTTCCAAACCTCGGTTATTCTCCAGCTAGTATTGGTTGAACTAAGTCCTGCATTCATAATAACCAATTTATCCGCCAAAGCCCTGTTAACCTGATTGCCGTACGTTGAGGTGTTTGGAAGGGCGCCATATGATCCAGTTCCAGAGCTGCCGATTGTTACACAATCAAGACAACTACAATTTACCAGAGTTCGTGACCCTCCTTGCATGGCTCGACACATGCCAGCCGCCACTGGCGGTGTTGTGGTACTGGTTGGCAGGGGGCTTATGGGGGTAATGCTGAGGTCGAGCTCCAAGGTTTTTGGATTCAGTGTTTGTAGTATTACAAAACTTGCTAGGGCCAACAGTAATCCATAAACGGCATTTTGAATCTTTCCCTTGCCCTCTTCTTTTCCCTGTATTGCATCTGTTGATACATACTGTATCCCGCCGACGACAATCATAATGACCGCCAAAGCTCCGGCAATCTGGATTATAAGCTTCACTACAGCGGGTATGTATTTAGCAAAATCAACCCTACAATTAGGATCGTTTTTTATGGTTGGGTCGCAATTAATGCCACCAGTAACTCCAGGAATGGGTGCCAAGGGCTGATATCCATCCTGTCCATAGACTGAATGTGTTGGTAGCAAACTAAAAAATGTTCCAAATAAAAAGATTACTAGTAAGCCAAGTGTTATTTTTTTGATTTTAAAAAATGCAGACATTTTATTCAAAGTTTATATAGAATTGTGATGAGCTTTTTTGTGATATCGCGTCAGTTCTTTTGATCGAAAGACCTACCAAGGATGCCCCCTTTAGCTCGGATTCAGCTCTGAAGGTGATTGAGTTTCCTTGAGAAGCACTTTCTATTTTTTCATTATTCATACTCCATTCATACAGCATGTTTTCTTCGGAGATTGCCACCGAAGAAAAGTAGAATGGGGATGAAAAAAAGGTGACCTCTTTGTTTTGCGAAAGATTAAATTGACTTGTTATTGCCCTATTATACAAAACACCCAAAAGAGGGCTATCCTCGTATATAACCACCATTGGGTTTTTAGGTGAGACCACTACTGAGCCCTTGGCCCTAACAGAGCCGTCTTTTGATGTTACTTCTACTGTAATTTCCTCGTCCCTTCCCCAGAACGAACCAGTAATATGGAGACTTCTTTTTCCATAGCCTGATTGATTGTTCAAAACTTGTCTATTTTTTGTCCATTTGTATATTGCATCATCTGGATTGATCGCTCCATTTACTCCGTATATTTGGGGTATCACTGTGACCACTAGGCCAGATTCTGCACTAAAAAGAGCTTTGCCTTTATAAAAAGGAGGGGTATAAGTTTTGGCTTCCCAAACAAAGTCAATTTTCGCAGGATTTATATTTATATTTTTTTGAAATACCGCACCGCTTGCTAGGGTGATGGACGCAGTTACTAGTGTCTCTACTCCAATATTTTGCGATTGGATGGTTACTTCTTTCACCCCTGTCCCTTGGCCAACTATTTCCCCATTTGCTGTCCAAACAATGCTAGAGGAGTCTAAATTATAAGATGGGCTACTGATTCTTACCGTTACAGGCTCATTTGGTTTTGGAAATTCTGGAATTATTCTTACCGTCAGTTTTTCTGACAAATCTGCTCCGGATATTTGAGCAGACAGTAATCCGGGGATGCTTATGAGGGCCAATAATAATATGGTACTAGAAACTGATTTCATTTCATTTATTATAACCTGTTTTTCTTAAGAAAAGTGGAGAAATCACCAGTATTACAAAGCTCTATTTGCCAGACGACCCTTTCATTTTAGTTAAAATTTTATTTTTAAAGGTACTCACACCCTTGGGTTCTCTATTAAGAATCTTCAGAATCTTGTGATGCGTTATCTATAACCTCAGTTATTCTGTTAGAACTTATTAATCTCGCTCGTTTATTCTCTACTGTCTGGTTAAGTCTATGCCGGATTTGCTCTCCCAGCGCTTCAGCCAAAGCGTGTCTAAATTCAGGAGATTCGGCTCCATGTTTCCTATACATACTTCTGACAAAATTATTAATATGTTCTAATTCCTCGCGGGTAACAATTTCTTTTGCTACTAACATATCATCAAATCGAGTCTCGATAATGACTATTAAGACAAAGATGGTGATACCCGGGAACATTTGAAGGCCTGGCATTATTTCGATAAAAGGAATAAAACCCTTGATAAGTCTGAAGATGAGATATTTACCAAGCGCGGATTCCATAAAATAAATACCTCGAATACGGAACCAGACGACATTGAAAGTTAAAAAACTAAAAAGTACTAATAGGCTAGCCAACATCCACCCAAGAAAAGGAATCAGATTAAAAAGCGCTTGTAGTGTATCGTAAAAAAAAGCAGTACCAAGCATTAGCATTGCTGTACCGCCCGGTATTCTGATTTCTTCTTTGTTCATAATTTCTAGAGGTTATTGACCGGTTTGTCGGCTTTTTTCCCAAGCAATAAGTGGGAAACAATATTACCAATAATGTGAATAAGGAATCCCAGAAGGACAAAGCTAAGGAATCTGGCGAGCATAAATATCGCTATTCCGGCATAAGTTTCAGGGACAACTCCAGAAATCGACCCTCCGAGCAAAGATTCCAATACCCACAACATGCTAAGGGGTATATTTTCAAAGTGAGGATGACCGTGTTCAAAAGTGTAGGCCAGGGTTCCGAGTATTACCACGGCAAAAATAATGGCTAAGAAATAAATCTGCAAATTAATACGTATAATTGCCCCCGTATCTTTTTTA
>CAZMSV010000001.1:0-17154 GCA_964569075.1 uncultured Candidatus Saccharibacteria bacterium | reverse complement strand
TTTTTAGAAGGCCTTTCGAGATGTTCAAATCTAGTCACTTTTGCAAGCCGTATTATTCTGAGGAAGCGTAAAATACGAAGCGCCCTGACTGATTTTAGTGGAGTTAGGTTGGTAAAATGAAACCATGTGGGCAGTATGGAAATAATATCAATTAACCCAAAGAAACTAAAAATATAAGACAATTTTTTATTACTACCAATAATACGGCCAACATATTCAACAGAAAAGATGGCTACCGCAACATATTCAAGCGTAAGAAAGAGTTGATGATAGCGTGAAAACTGAGTTACTGATTCTAAAATTATTACTAAGATTGAAAGAATGATTACGATAGAGAGCAGATCATTGACGACGGTGAAAAGTCTCGTATGGGATTCGTAAAAAGCTTTCCGGCAAATTGATACTAGAGCCTTCATGTAAGTAATTATACTATATGTTAACGGCGCCTATTTAGCGAAAACCCTGCGTTAATTTTATTCTCTACCCCCATTTTATTCTAAGTGGTCGCTTGTTCTAAATCTTTTTTGGCTTTCTGTATGGCCAATATTTGAAATGGGTCAGAGGTAATGATCTGGTCTTCCGTGTAAGATGCAATTATTTTTATCGCTACATGTTTTAGCCCTGCGAAAAATATTCCCTCCCCAACCCCAGATTCGAGTAAAAGATATTTTTCCTCATCCGTTAGATTAAAGACTTGCTGGAGCTTGTCTATTGTTGTCGGTGATTGCTTAAGTAGCACTTGGATAGACGAGTTAGTAATAATCGGTGTGCCGTATGGAGATTTGAGAAAGTCATCCACGTCTTGTGTTATTGTTGCAAGCCCCAGTCCGTACTTCCTTCCCCGCTTCGCTAAGTTTAACAGGAATGAGGCGGTGTCTTCTGATTTCATCATCCACCAAGCTTCATCAATAACCAACAAGCGCTTCTTTTTTTCTTTGCGTATGGCGCTCCATATATAGTGGGTGACTATATACATCGCTATGGGCTTTAACTCATCTTCCATATCTCGAAGAGAAAAAACTACAAACTTTTTGTTTATGTCTATGTTTGTTGGGCGATTTATAAAGCCAGACCAAGTGCCACGTGTATACTTTGTGAGTCTTTGGGCCAAAGATTCCCCTCCCTCAAGTCCCGAAAGAACAAGTTCAAAGTCAGATAGAAGCGGAGGTTCAATATTTTTAAAATCAGAGTCCGCAGTAATGTCTTTCAGGGCATATGTTTCAGTGATGGCTCGGTCTATTAGTGCATCTTCTTCTGCGGTGAGACCTCCAAGCATAAGGCGAAACAGCCCAACTAGGTTAATAATATTTGAACGAAGTACATTGGCAGCTGATTCATCTTCTCCGGGTATTGGGAGATCAAATGGATTGATGTGATGCTCGGAGTTTAATGATATTTTAAGCGACCTTCCTCCCACTGCCTCCGCCATATATTCGTATTCTTGTTCTGGGTCAATGACCATTACGTCCGTGTCAAACATTAGGGTTCTAAGAATCTCAAGCTTTGTAGCATATGATTTTCCTGATCCAGATTTAGCAAAAATAATGGAATTGTAGTTTTCAAGAGAAAAGCGGTCAAAAAGAACCAAGCTTGAGTTGTGCCTATTGATACCATAAAGAATTCCTTTTTCTTGTGTAAGGTCAAAAGAGATAAAAGGAAATAAGCTTGAAAGAGGAGAAGAGTTAAGTTTTGAATGCACCGCAAGCAAATCTGTACCGAGGGGGACAATACTGCGGAATCCCTCTTCTTGTTGGAAAAGAGCAGGCTTCACGTATACAAGCTTGGATTCTAAAATAGACTTTATTTCTGATTCTATTTTGTCTAACTCCGTGGCACTTTCTGCGTATATTGATATGTATAGCCCAACATCAAAGAGTTTTTCTTGAGCTTGTTGGAGATTATCACGAAGATTTTCCAGATCTTGATAGGCAACATCAAGCATTGGATCTCTGACCAGACCCTTTGCTTCCCTCTCATGTATTTGGCTTTGTACCTCAGCAACTTTCTTTTGAAATTGCTTTAATATATGAGATGTTTCTATTGGATGTATAAATATTGAAATATCAAAAACTCGGTCCAAATTTATAATTGGCGCAAACCAACTTTCGGCTAAAAATCGAGGATACGATATGACAAAAAAAGTTCGAACTATCTTCTCGCCAAGGTTTAGGTCTTTGGGGCTTACCTTGAGGGCGCTTGGTGCAATAATATCCTTAAGGTCAAGTGTGTTCGCCTCATATATTTCATGGGGAAGAATAGAAATTCCTTGGGTTTTTTCAACCGCCGACTTTTTGCTTTTTAGAAAATTAAAAATGGACATTTTATAGTACTCAGTAGTTAGTAGACAGTAATCAGTAAAGCGTGCATAAATAATACACTATAGTTTTCCGATAAGGACCCATCCCATTTTACTGATTTCGATAATTAATGAGTCTATCTCATTATAATCCAATTCTTTTCCAAAAGAGAGCCTTTTTGCGATTTCCACTTGAGTTTTTAATTCGGCCAGTGAACCTAGGGCAATTCTCAAAAAACGCTGAAATTCTTTTTTACTTCCTCTCGCGCTACCCTCTGCAATATTTGAAGCTATGGAAACTGAAGCCCTTCTCATTTGTGATGTTAGTCCATATATTTCTTCCTGAGGGAAAGATTTTGTGGCGTTGTATACAAGCACAGAGAGGTCGGTACTTTTTTGCCACACGGTTAAGTCTTTGAAAGAGAAAATTCTTTTTTCTTGCATTTATTTCTGGCTACTAGCCACTATTTACTGATTACTAATCTCAACACTACTGCGTTGAGATGGGCTTTTCTGTATCTCCGGGGTTGAATAGCTTATAGAATAATTCAATAACCTCATCTGTTCCTAAGCGCTCTGTTCGAATACCACAACGCATAAGCCCCTGTTCAACTATAGAAAGCCTCTGCTCAAGTTGAGTTCTATTTTCTTCAAACAGAACCTCTTTTGATTGGCTTTCAGTTACTGGATTCTTTTTTGATAAAAATGAGCCAATTGCCCCAGCTTTTCCTTGAAGCACTGCCGGAGAATAAGGTATTACAATAAAGAAGCCTTTCGTCATTATATTAGTGGTTTCTGTGAAGCTCTTTATGAATCCTATGTATTCTTGAACCTGAATCCTCATTAAATCATTGGTCTGGATTTTTTTCTGCTCTTCAAGTAATGCAATATATGGCCTAATATCAAGGCGCCTAGATTCAACAAAAATCTGAATAGAAAAGTCTAAAGAGTTTAAAAAATCTTGAAACTGGAGCAGTATGGCGGTCTTTTCATCTTCTGATTTTAGAGAAAAGTTCAAAGAAGAGGCAATAATAATGGCCCTCATTTCACCGCCCTTTATTGCAATAATACCATCGCGCACTTCTTCTATGGGCACAAATTCTTGTGTTGCTTGAGCTTTAATTGCCATGAAAGTATTTTATCATTGAATGGTTAATAGTGTTCAGTATGTAATAGGGAGTAATTTTTTTTCATCAACACTATCTACCGTCTCCATTCTCTACCCCTTCTTGTGTGTTTGTATTTTTAACTCCAAGTTGCCATGACAAATCTTTAAGCTTGCTGTTTGAGAGCTTGGGTATATAGACCATCGGATTCGCCACCTTGCTACCGACCCCACTTTTTGTTGGTCGCTTGTCTTCTTTTTTCCAAACGTACAATCTTTCTTTGCTGAAATATTTGAAAAATGACTCAACTATAAGTATAAATGGACGATTGTTTACTTTATAAAACGCCAAAGCGACCCCCAAGATGGCCACAGGGGCAGCTATAAGAAAAGCAAAAAACTTTGGTAAGAAGCTAAATGAGGCAATCACTACACCGCCTGATCCGGCAAGATAAATAAACTGTTTGAACGTTAGTGGTCCAAATATTTTGTCTTCTACTTCTATAAATTGTGGGACTTGGAAGCGCATGGGCAGTTTTGAGTTTTTAGTTTAGAGTTGCGGATAGTTTGTATAACATTTTCATCACCTCTAATAATAGAGCATCTATTTCATTATAATCCCTTTTTTCTCCAAATAATAATTTTTTGGATATTTCAAGCTGAGTTTCTAATTCGGCGGCAGATCCTAGTGAGATGTTTAAAAAATGTCTAAAATCTTTCCTGGTTCCTCGCATGCTTCCCTCTGCGATATTGGATGGAATCGAAACAGCGGCTTTTTTTATTTGGGATGTAATACCGTAAGTCTCTTCTTTTGGGAAAGTAGAAGTCAGTCTATAAATCAAAATGACCAAATCACAAGATTTTTTCCAAACAATCAAATCTTTGTAAGATTTTGATTTTTGTTCTTGCATTTACTTAAAACTAAAAACTCCAAACTAGCCCAAAGGTTCTCTGTAGGGATCCTTCCCCCCATAGGTTTCAGTCATAACGCTGTGCTCTCCTAATGTTCCTTTTCTTTTTTCCCAATCTGGATTAACTTCTGGCGCTCCATTGACGATGGGAGCAATTTTCTGCTCCAGAGTAGTTTTTTGTGGTATTGGAGGCAAAATATTGTCCTTATTTCCCTCAGCGTCTTCTATTAAGTGCGTTGGAGATTCGAGAGTCTGATTTTGCGGAGGTTGCTGTGGCTCTGTTTTTGTTGCTCCGTTTTTTTTGGCGGCGCCTTTAAGGTTGTTAAATATTTGCTCTCCAACTTCTTTAGCAATCTTTATTGCCGAAGCCTCATTAAGACCAACCATCCTAACTAAGTTTTCTGGGTAATCCGTAGGTGAAACTAACCCAAGTATTATAAGTACAGTTTCTGTTTCAAAAAGATCTATCTGGTCATCGGTTAAATTATTTATTTGACTTACGTTTTTTAGAATTTCCTGCAAAGGAATACTTTTAATCACCTCCAGGGTTTGTAGTGGCAATTCTTTAAGTCTGCGATTAATAATTGTATTTACTTCATCGTTCATGTTGGTGTTGGTGGTGTTGGTGGTGTTGGTGGTGTTGGTGGTGTTGGTGGTGTTGGTGTGCTTTGTTCATTTTGGTAATTTTTTAAGGCATCTAGCAACTTGTCTTTAGATGATTTTGCTGTTTGCCCAGAACGCATCCTTCTAGCAGCTTCGGAATCTGTTGTTATATTACTGTAAAGGTTTGGGTTGTACCATCGCGTTTGACTAAGATTGTTTATAAACAGTTCTCGTCTTCGGGCGGTCTCTCTTTCAGAACCAGTAATAAGATCATTCTGGACTCGTCTTCTTACCGCCTCAACTTGTTGACCGTTTAGACCAAGTTCTTGAACTCTCTGCTTGCTTAATCCACCAGCATTTATTTCTCTGATTTGATTAACAGTCAATCCCTCTCTTGTAAGTTGCCGTACCGTCCTATAATTAGTAAATCGGTTTCTCATATTTGTCATTTCGTTCTCAACATCTTTGCCAGTGACAACGTCACGCATCTCATCAGCTTGCTGCATCCTTTGTTTTGTTAGATCTTCCCTCGCCTGTTTGAAGCCTCCCTTGCCACCACCGTCACCAAGATTAAGGCCGGTCTCTTTGGCGAAAGCTTTTCCTGCGGAAGAAGCCCTCACATCAAAACTTCCTTCGGAGGTTTTTTTACCAGCGGTTAATGCTAATCTGGCCATTCTGCTTTCCGGGGCCCTTTCTTTTAGCCAGCGATTTTCCGCGATTTTGTGACCCACCCTTCCAAACGTTTGTCTTCCTGCCAAGCCCAAGGTTCCACCAAGTATTGCTCCGGCAAATTTTCCGCCGATTGCTCCCCCGCTTTTAGAAAAGCCCTTAGAGATTGTGAGTGTCCCTATTATTAGTGATATTGCAATAATAAAATTAAATATCAGCGGTACAGAGTCTCTGAAGTTTCCAGCGAAACTGTTTGCAATGCTCTGACTGGGTGGGTTGATAAAACCCGGACTAGTAAGTACGGAAAGTACTACCCACACTAATAGCATAAACACCGGAGCAAAAAGAGCTTGCTCTGTGATATCTTTCCACCATTTATTAGTATGGGTGGATAATCCGGGAATTAGTCCGCCTAAAACAGCAAGAGGGGAAAATATGAAAAGAAATATAATTGTTATAAATCTAATAATAAACATTATTGCAACAGCCAAAAATACAAAAGTCGCGATAAGTATAAAAATACTTCCACCTAGAGAGATTATCGCCAGCTTTTGGAAGTTGTATCCAATGTCTTGAAGAAATGCCGGATTTGTTTCTGGGTCATATACAGTGGCAACGCCCAGAGGGTTTGTAAAGCATTGGGAGAGGCTGGATTGGCCAGTAGGGTCGCAACTACTTATTATTGCATTATAGAAAGTGAGGGCAACAATATTTGATGTGTCAATAATGGCTTTTGCAAAAAACAAACTAAAGTTAATCAAAATAGCCGCAATTACTACTCCCACAATAGTTTTCTTCATATCCCCCCCTCTGCCGATTATTAGATTGATTGCAGCATACAGAAGTATGAATATAAAAGATATATTAACTAAGTCTCTAATTACTGACCAAGCTATATTGATGCCAGTTATGTTGCCAACCATTTGGCTCATTCCTGTAACCGTGCTCCCTATTACCCAATCAAGTAGAATTCCAGCTATGTTAAATATCCAGGATGAAACAGCCAGAGGTATCATGATGACCATTGACACCACTCCACAAATAACCGGTCCAAATAGCGGTATTCCACAGACTCCCGGATCATTTACTGGCTCTGCTGGAGTTGTACCATCAGCTATTCTATTTAATAAACCATTTTCTCCAACTGATTCCACGTTTGTCCCACTAATATTACAAACGGAATTGCGATTGCTCCACCTCCCCCCAAAAGTCTCGCAGTTTGCAGATGTGACCGGGGTGCCAGCAGGGTAACAAACTCCGTTTGCGGTAACTCCAGTACAGGGTTCTACTGCCGATACGCTGTCAGCCGGCATTAAAAAAACAAAAGAAATTATTAGAAATAGAATTCCAATAATAATTTTTCTATTTTTTTTTACAAATTCTTTGAGCATTAACTTTTAAGGCACAAAATATATGGAATTTCCGCACTTGACATTGGTAAGTGGAATAACGCTACTATCCATATCAGAGATTAGATTAAACCCAAGAGAAAGATCCGATATCATGGGGTTTCCGATTTCGGTTCCAACCCTATATTCAATGGTAAATCCGATTGTGGTAATTCCATTTGCAGGGATTAGGGGGAGTGGGTTGCCCACTGGTCTAAAATTGAATCCACTGTGGTTAGCCGGCAATGCAGATGAAAGGGCTGGAGGAGAAAAGCCCACTATTCTTGCATACCTAACGCTTTGGTTTAGACCATAGTCACTCCAAAATGGACCTCCCGTATCACCGTTATCTACTACCGGACCCAAAGTTGTTATTTGGTCTAAAATTATGCTTCCTAATCGTCCAGATCCGCCAGTTATATTTACCGTCCAGGTCGCGCTATCTCCGAATCTTGCAGTTGCTTGGCTTGGCCCTACACACGTCATGGCTAGTGGACCAAACTGAGTGACATTAACAAAGCCAGTACAGGTTATTGTTTGTGAATTACCTACTGGGTTACCTGTTGAGTCTAAGCGAGTCACTGTCACGTAGGCACTTTTGTTTCCTACGCTTGTGTAAATAACGTTCACAGTCCTTCCAGTGGAGCCTGTCGGTATTTCGTCACCTCCCCAGACAAGGGATACGCCCTGTGCTCCTGTGTATGTCCAAATTATTGTTTCGCCGTCAGCTATGAGGGCACTATTTTTATTAGGAGAACAGGCGCCGAAAATTTGCCTTTGAGACCCTCCCTTTTGGGCTCTTCCCGAAAGCCCACTATTATTGAACACGCCAGCGCGGCTGAATACACTTTCCATAAGCATTCCGGCAATCGCCGCTAAAACCTCGTCGAATTCATCGGCAATATTTAATTGATCTATTTCTGACCCGAAGACTTTTTGTAGCTGGCCTTCTATGAGTCCTCCAGGTGTTTTTGTTGGCCCGTATTCTTTACAATCAGCTGGTCCTGCTCCTACTGGGTCTGTACAGTCTTTAGAGTTGAAAAACCCCTTACTCCAACTTAAATTTTCTTCTTCTATGCCCACTGCCTCAGCGGCTTTTCTCGCTATAACTCCCTGAGCAGAAAGGGTTGCTGAAAATGGATTACCATAGGGGTCCTGACTTACCACAAACCAAGAGTTCCAGCCACCGCCACCTGAAAAGTCTCCATTAAAAAATCCCTCAATATTATTTGTTACTTGCGAAAGGGTACAGCTGGGCTCTATATCATCTGTGCTTCTCCCTCCGGAACCAAAAGAAAGTCTTAATGCTCCACGTATTTGGTCTTGAAATGGGCTACAAAGTGCGCCAAGCCCAGCTCCGTCTATTATATTTCCAGCTATTCTATCAGCTGTTGTTTTAAGGAAGCCCTCTAGATCAACAGCAAATGCTGGTCCCCCATCATCTGTATCTCTGTTGTTAATCCAATCTATAGTGTCATCTGCTAGTCTTTCTATAATACCACGAACTAACTCAATGAGAATAAGGTCGAGAGTTACTCCAACGGCGGTTACTCCAAAGATTGTAAAACCAACCTCTTTTGTTCTCAGCAAGTCATCTGTTATTGGAACATCTAGAGGACCAAGGGCGAAGATGGAAACTGTTGGCAAGAAGAAAGATGAAACTATAAGACAGACGACAATTTTTTTGAAAAATTTTCTAGACATATTTTTAAAGAAAAGGCAGGTTAAATGAAATTATACCACTTTGGCTTAAGAATATTGAAATTTCTGAAGAGCTAGATCTTTGTAGATCTTGTGATGAGAGATGTTTTTGTATGCCAGTGATGCTTTTTAGTGGATCAGATTTATCAAGCATCATTAAGAGCCCTTTGGCACTTCCATTTAAGCTGTTTGCATACTGAACATGAATATTTGCGATTTCCTCAGGTACTTCCATGGACATAATGTTTTTAGAAAGTTGAAGGTATGAATCCGCTCCAAACTCCATAGTTTCATCAAACCCTATTCTGTCTGTTGTTGAAAGCTCCTGGGCTTGTGAGCTGTATATTGATGCATATTTATTTACAATGTCTTTTAATGATGTTGCATAAGCTTGCATTTTGGCACTATCGCTTGAAGGGAAGGTTTTTAAATCACTTGCCTTGTATATTTCTGGTGTATCAGGAACAGAAATATTTTGTCGTATCCTATCTGTAAGGCGAGCAATGTCATCGGGTGTAACATCACCGGATTCTTTTAGAAGCAAGTATTCATTGAAAAGTTGCCTGCCAAGATCGCTGGTGTTTTTGATCGGTTCTAATCCAGTACTTCCTCCTGTATTGTTTTTTATTAATGCCAATTGAGCGGAAACATAAGCAGAGTCATTTTCATATTCACTGTGCGTTCTTGGATTATTCGGATCTGTTTTCCATATAGTTTCTTCCCAATCCTTGAGACCATCTTTGTCTGTGTCCACCTCGTTTATGATTGAGTTTTTTATAGCCACAACTTCCGGAGACACTACATTCTTTGGCCCATTTTTACTAGTTGGCGAATTATTACTAATCATCACAAAGACCCCAAGAATGACAATCAGGGGCATTGCAATAAAAAAAAGCTTTTTGGAAGGAAGATTCAAGGTTTTACTTCCCTATTATAGCAATGAATAGAGGATATTTACCGCACTTCCCTTATTTAAGTGTGGACAAATGCGTCTATATTTCTTCGTGTATAATACAAATAATGAAAAGGTTTTTATTTGGCATTTGCTTGACCCTCCTCCCTCCACTAATAATTGGTGCGGCTGTATTTGAGAGAAACCTGTCACTTGGTATACAGGGTGAAGATGTGAGAGAACTTCAAAAAATATTAAATAAAGACCCACTTACTCGCGTGGCGGAGTCGGGAGTTGGTTCTTCTGGAAATGAAACCACCTATTTCGGCGCCTTGACGAAGAGGGCCGTGATTAAATTCCAAGAGCTCTATGCCCCCGAAGTTCTTTTTCCTGTCGGTCTATATCAGGGTTCTGGTTTTGTTGGTTCATATACTATGGCCAAATTAAATAAGATTAAATCAGATTCCGATAATTTGTCAGGGAGCCTTAATTCCGTAGCTTCCAGCGTTCCAATGGGCGCCGTCCCCTTTCCGGTCACGACTGTAGAGAATTTTTCGCTGGGCAGTGTTTTACCCGGATCAGTTCCAAGAATTTTTAATTTATCTCGTTACGGCGTTTCGCCTGGTATGGAGGTTACTATTTTGGGAGATGGCTTTGATTATTCTAAAAACACAGTCATTTTTTCTGGAGTTTCTCAGGCTGTCGCGAATATCCCAAGTAAGGATTCTAGAACCCTCTCTTTTTTGGTCCCCACATGGCTTCCAGTCGGTTCATATAATCTGTCGGTGGTTAATGCCAAAGGAAGTAGTTTCGATGAGTCTTTTGGAAATTATTTTTCAGTTTCAGAAAAAGCGGATAACTTACCCAAGGTTTTATCTGTAACCCCGCAAAGCACTTCTGTTTCTGGTAGTCAGGAAATAACAATAAAGGGAGAAAATTTTAATAAAGAAAACAATACAGTTGTCTCATCTTTGGGCTCTGTAGACGGGGTTTCGTCCTTTGACGGCAAGACCATTAAGGTTAATTTGAGAGACTTCCCGAGCTTTTCGCAGATAGAAATTGCATCTAAAAGTATAAAAACAAAAATTCCCCCCCTCAATATATTTTTGAATGTGAAAACACCAACAGGCTTATCGTTGGATTCTGTTTCACTGATGCTGGTATTTTAATGTAGAATCATAACCATGAGAAAGAGCCTCTTTTATTTTTTTGTAGCAGCTTTATTTTTACAGCCCACTGTGACATTTGCCCAATTTCCCCCTAGTTTTGGTGGGTATGTTCTTTTTTCGATGCCTTGTACTTGTATTCCGGGCACGGTTTTGGTTCAATACGCGGTTTTGCATCCACTAATATATCCATATGTTTTTCGCGCACTTCTTTTGACGCCGGCGACCATAAGATATAACCATATAGCGTTTTTAATACTACCTCCGCCCACATCTTGGCATCTGGGTAAATTTACCCCCGCCCCACTTACGCCCTGCCTCGGTGTCGCCCCTCTGTGTCTGCCTCCTTTTGCTGACGGGATTATCCTTTATACAGGGTCCTCTTCGCCAGGTTTTCCTTTGTAGAAGTTTTTCCACTGCTCTAGTGTTAAATCTTCGGCTCTTGAATCTGAGTCTATATTTAGATTTGCAAATATTTGATTTAGCACTTCTTTTGTCGCTACCGCCTCAAGGTTTCTGATTACCTTCTTTCTTTTTTGAGAAAAGCCAGCTTTAATCCATTTGAAAAAAGTTCTTTCACCCATATTTTCAAAAAAACTTTTATTAATTTCCGACACTAATAAAACAGCAGAGTCTACTTTTGGCACCGGGCTAAACATTTTTTTGCTCACGCGTTCTATGATTTTAGGATTTCCATAGGCCTTTATACTTAGCGAAAGAATACTTTCTTTTTTGTCTCGGGCCACAATTCTTTCTGCCACTTCTTTTTGCACTAAGACCACCATTCTAGTTGGTGGATTTTTTGATTCTAAAAGAAGGCGAAAAAGCGCTCCGGTGATGTAGTAGGGAATATTTGCAATAACTTTATAGTTCCCTTCAGGGATAATATTCTCTATCGGTGTTTCTAAAATATCCCCGTGGATGATTTGAAGTTTTTCCTTCTTAATTTCTTCCGCAAATCTTTCTTTAAGTTCTGGTATTAATCTGTCATCTTTTTCCACCGCAATTATTTTGGCAGGTGTTTCAAGTAGGGCTTGAGTCAAAATTCCTTTTCCAGGCCCAATTTCAAGCACGGTGTCTTCGGAAATAATTTCTCCAGAGAGGACTATATTTCTTACAGCACTTTTGCTTTTCAAAAAATTTTGCCCCAACGATTTCTTTTTTCTAAAACCTTTTTTCATTTCACCTTTTATTTTACCCCTCATCTTGTCTTTCATTTTATATCTTATTTACCCACCCTCTAACTTCTTTACCTATAGGTTGAGATGTTGGAGGATAATAGTGGTGTTATTTACGAGGATTAATCCAGATTTCTTACTGTAGGCAGAAGTGTTTTTTGAGCATCTTTTCATCCTCCATTGTTTTTATAGTTAAATATTTTATATATTTTTTGACAAAAAAATGCTCACTGATGATATTTACTTCCCTTCTACACTCATACGGTATCACAAAAGCAGAATCTTGATATGGAAAGAACCCTATGTCCTTAAGTCGGAAACTTACTTCTCTTCTTGAACGCCTTAATTTTTCTGGTATATCAAACAAGACCATTCTCCAGTTTTTATCCCATTTTTTTGGCTCGTATATTTTTAGATTGTCTAAAGAATATTCCCGTGCTTTTTTGAGTCCTTGTGACGTGATTAATATACTAGGGTTGTTTTTTGTTGGAGAGTATTTTACATAGCTTTTTTTGTGTAGTGTATTTAAGGCGTATTTTATACGAGCTCTTTCCCTGTAATTTTTTGGTTTGAATAGATTTACAATCTGTAAGGCGTTTGGTGCAAAAATGGTAATACCAACAAACCCTCCTATCGCCAACCCCTTTAGAATTGTTTTGGCTATCTCTCCTCGACTAAATTGTTCTATTGATTTCGGGTCTTTTTTGAACATAATATTATATTATACCCATCCTCCAATATTTCAACCTATAGGTTAAAGTATTGGAGGATGTTGTATTGTGGTCTTGTATGGTGGGGGAAAAATGAAAAAAAGTAAAAAATAAATCAGAAAAGTAATTAAGCAATTAAATAAAAAAGTGCGAGTAAAAAGGTGAAAATTATTTTAAACAAAAGTTACTCCATAATTTCAGGTTGGTTTTTAAAAATCTATACTAAATAGAGGCTTTCTCAAAAGGCCGTAAGTCCCCTCTTCTCGGACAATGATCTCTTCTGGTATATCAAATATAAATTCTGATGGAATATTTACTTGTTTTGACCCGAAGATAGTTCTCATTTGTGCATATGATAGAAAAAGTTTCTTTCTTGCTCTAGTTAGTGCCACATAAAAAAGCCTCCTCTCTTCCTCATCATCCTCGTTTTTTGCGACGCCCTCCCTCATTCTTTTGTGTGGGAATAAATTATCCTCAAGCCCAGTAATAAATACATAGTCAAATTCCAGCCCTTTTGAGGCATGGACGGTCATAAGCTTAACGCCAGACACTGGTTTATCTAGGTCATCCTGGTCACTTTCCAACGCGGCATTTGTTAAAAACTGCTCGATTCCTTCTGGGGCTGGCATACTGTCATAGCGTGTGGCCAAAGTGACAAGCTCTCTCATGTTTTCTAACCTTTCTTGATCATCTTCTCCTTTACCTTTATACATATCTTCAAGCCCCGCCTCTTTCATTACAAATTTTACCGTCTCACTTGGTTTTTTTTCATGGGCGTATTTTCCAATTTTTTCTAGCAGATTTTGGAATGAATTGTATTTTGCTCTTACTGTTGCTGGCAAAGTGTCTGCTCTTCCTTCAAAAATTTTCAAAATTGTCACTTTCCCTATTCCCCTTGCTGGAACATTGATAATTCTTTTTACATCTGACAGCGATTTTGGTTCTAGTCCCGCCTTTATATATGAAAGTATGTCTCGCACTTCTTTTCGCTCGAAGAACTTAGTGCCAATGAGTTGGTATGAAACTCCGTAGGATAAAAAGGCTTCTTCAATAGCCCGAGATTGAAAGTTGGCTCGGTAGAGAACGGCGATTTCTTCCGGCGCCACCCCGCCAGCTATGAGTTTTTCTGACTGAGTAGCTACAAATTCCGCCTCACTCACCTCATCAAAACTTTCAAAAATAGAAATCAAATCACCCTCTTCATTTTTTGTGAAGAGATTCTTTTCTTTTCTGAACACATTTTTGGATATTATTTTATTTGCAGCCAACAAAATGTTTTGTGTTGAGCGGTAATTTTCTTCTAAAAGAATCACCTTGGCTTCTGGATAGTCCTTCTCAAAATGGAGTATGTTTTGAATTTGCGCACCTCGCCAGCTGTAAATATTTTGGTCAATATCACCAACGACACATATATTTCTTCCACCTTCGGCGAGGCGTTTGGCAATCTGATACTGTGCTCCATTGGTATCTTGGTACTCATCTATGTGTATATAGCGCCAAATTTGTTGGTAATACTCCCTAACCTTTTCATTGTCCAAGAGTTTTGCTGTATGAAGAAGAAGGTCATCAAAGTCCAGAGCTTTTTCCTGTTTTAGAGTCCCTTCGTATTTGTGCCAAACCTTTGCGACCAATGAAGAAAAGAAGTTTCCCTCAGCTTCAATTTCAAATTCCTCCAACTTTCTCCCAGCTCCCTTTTCCTTAGATATAATTCCAAGTATTTTCCCCGGATCATATTGCTTTGGGTCGAGTCCTATTTCTTGCAGGGCTTTTTTGACTGCCTGTTTTGAGTCTCCTTTGTCAAAAATGCCAAAAAATCTAGGCAAACCAAGTAAATGGGCATTTTCCTTTATTATATGTACCCCCAGTGAGTGAAACGTGCTAACAAAAGGCCTTTCTTCTGAAGAAATTGGATTATTAAGTGTCGGCTCATTTGAAAGCCGGTCAAAAATTCTTCCTCGCATTTCGTTCGCGGCTTTATTTGTGAAGGTGATCGCTAAAATATTTGATGGGGACACTCCACTTTTTACAATCTCAACGATTCGTTCGGTTAGGGTTTTTGTTTTTCCTGCTCCGGCTCCTGCGAGTATTAGGACTGGGCCATTTATTGCTAATGCCGCCTCTCTTTGTGCCGGATTGAGTTGCGGAGGTTTGTTCATGGAGAACACTATATCACACGATAAAAACCCGCCTCCGTTTGTGTAATTTTTGGCACATTTGGATATCCACAAGACTAACTTTTGATGGTTGACCACGGGGGTGTTCTTGCTATACTTGAGGGGTACCACCATTTATCTAAAGAAATTTATTTGGCCCTGTTGAGCCGTTTTTCTTTAGAGATCCAGAATTATCATTAATCCTAGGCCTATTTTATTCCCTTCGATTGTTTCTAAATTTCGTCGCTTAAAAAGCAACCTTCCGACAGACAAGACTCACTCAGGACGACGTGCTAAAAACTCCATAACTGTACTCGTAATTCTCTCTTTTCCAATTTTGGTTCAAGCGGGCATTTTCTCCTTTGTATCTCAAATAGTATCTCCCAAAAATAACCAGAATATAACCCAGGTCCACAATTCCCAAACCATCCCTCTTTTGCAGGCCTCTTTAAACATTGATCCAAATCCATCTCAAGGTGGCGCAGACATCACCATAGTGGAGGGTACCGCCCTTCTTCCAGACAGTAGTCCCGTTGGCGATAATTATGGGAATGACAGCATTCTTCCTCCTTCAGACAAGATTAGCGTTTATGTTGTACGCGAAGGCGACACCCTTTCTCAGATTGCCAGTATGTTTGATGTATCAGCAAATACTATTCGATGGAACAATGATATATCCGGCTCTAACATTAAACCTGGTCAAACTCTAGTAATATTGCCAGTTTCTGGTGTTCGTCATACTGTAAAGACAAAGGATACTCTGCAATCTATCGCAAAGGCGTATAAAGGCGACATAGAGGAGATTATGAGGTTTAACAATATTACAGAAAAATCTGTTCTGGCAATTGGTGACGAAATAATCATTCCAGATGGTGAGATTCTCGCCCAACCAACAAAAGCTTCTGCCGCCGCAGTTAGAACCTCCTCTGGCTCTCAAGCCTCTGTTTTTAGTGGCTATTACATCAGACCAACAAGTGGTACAAAGTCTCAAGGCATACATGGATATAACGCTGTAGACATTGCTTCCCCTAATGGAACCCCAATAGTTGCGTCTGCGTCAGGAAAAGTTCTTATTAGTAGAAATAGTGGTTGGAATGGTGGTTATGGAAGCTATGTCATCATTGAGCACGGTAATGGTACGCAAACCCTCTATGCACATATGAGTAATACAGCTATATCTCAAGGAGCATTTGTTGACCAAGGACAAGTTATTGGCTACGTTGGTAATACTGGAAAGTCCACAGGTAATCACGTTCACTTTGAAATCCGCGGAGCAAAGAATCCTTTCTAAATAAACTAATATTTTCTCCTATTGTTTTTTTGGCCTGTATTGCAATGCTTCTAAAATGTGTTGGGAAAGTACCAAATCACTTTGGGCAAGATCGGCTATGGTGCGGGCCACTTTAATAACTTTGTGATAAACACGGGGGGAAAGTTCTAAAGATTTTGCTGAAGCATTCAGAAGTTCTTTTGCTTCTTCAGGCATGTCTACAATAGCCACCAAGTCACGTACATTCATTTCACCGTTAAAGGTTGAGTAGCTACCGTGCCTTTTAAGTCGTTTACGCTGAAGGGTTCTAGCTTTTTCTACTCTATTTCGCACGCTCTCAGAAGTTTCCCCTGTTGGAAGTCCAGAAAGCTTTTCATGTTCAATGCGTGGGACATCGAGCCAAAGATCAATGCGCTCAAGTATGGGTCCTGATATTTTTTTCTTGTATCTCAAAAGTTCCATTGGCCCACATATGCATTCTTTTCCCCTAAACCCATAATTTCCACACGGACAGGGGTTCATGGCCGCTATTAATATAAAATTGGATGGGAAATTAGCACTTCCCCTGGCCCTAGTGACAGACACAACCCTATCCTCAAGTGGTTGGCGGAGTGCATCAATTACCCGTCTTTCAAATTCTGGGAATTCATCTAGAAAAAGAACTCCTCTATGGGCCAAGGTGATTTCCCCTGGCTTTGGAGTTGCGCCACCTCCAACAATAGCTACATATGAAGCTGTGTGATGGGGGGAGCGGAGTGGTGGGTTAATCACCAATGGACCTTTGAGTAGTCCAGCTACAGAATGAATGGCTGTAACCTCAAGTACTTCATCAAAAGAAAGCGGTGGCAAAATATGTACGAATGCTTGAGCAAGCATCGTTTTGCCAGTTCCTGGTGGTCCATAGAGGGCAATGTTGTGTCCACCCGCCGCTGCGATTTCCAGCCCCCTTTTTACATGTTCTTGCCCCCTTACATCTTCAAAACTCACTCTCCCTTCTCGCGCAACTTTTTCAGGTAGATTAGTTTTTGGTTGGCGGGCTATTTTTGTAGAAATTTTTTCCGGCGAGCTTGTTGGATTATGTTTTTTTATATGTTTCACAACCTCTTTTAGAT